>JBGAUA010000013.1:7174-39102 GCA_044228875.1 Anaerolineae bacterium | reverse complement strand
CCTGCCGGCGGGGCGGGTGCCCCAGAGCGCGGAGATCCAGCTGCGCCTCCTGGACCAGCTGGGCGGCCCGGTGACCTCGCAGGCGGTGGACGCGGCGGGGCATCTGGCGGTCATGCGCGGGAGGCGGCTGGAGTTGTACCAGTTGGAAGCTGACGACCTGTCGCGGCCTCGCCTCCTGGGTCGCTCGGACATCATCGAGACGCCGATCCTGGACCTGGCCTTGGCGGGCGAGCGGGCGCTGTTGCTGGAGGATGAGCATCCAACGGTTCAGGGGCTGATCGAGATCGACCTGGGGCCGGGGTTTCGGGCGGGGGAGGGGATGGCAGAGGACGCGGCGCGGGGCGCGGCGTGGGCGGCGGCGGCCGACGAGGGGGTACACCTGCCGCAGGTGCGGCGCAGGAAGGTGGAAACTCGGCCTCCGGCGCCAGGCGAACGCTACATCAGGCCTGTTGCTATGGATCTTCTGCCGGCTGCGGACGGGAGCCTGCCGCATGAAGCCTGGGTCATCGTCAGCAGTCTGGACAGGGCCTCGCCGGTCGTGACGCTGGGTGTGCTGCTGCTGGACTCGACAGCGGCCAGGGCGGAACTTCCGCGTCGCGAGCAGACGGTACCGCTCCTGGACCGTGCGGAAATCGCCTTGGTAGACGTGGACGGGCTGGTGGACCTGCCCCAGGGGGCCACGGATCTGGCGCTGGATGGAGAGGGCAGGCGGCTGTACATCGCGGTGCGACCGGCGGACCAGGCCGGAGTCTCGCGGGATGGCCGCGTTGTAGATCCAGAGGCGGCAGGTGGCGTCATGGTGAAGGACGTTTCAGATCCCCGATTCCCTCGCCTGATCGAGTGGATCCAAAGGCTGAATCCAGGTGCGGTGGTTCGGGAGCCACGAACAGGAGTGGTCTACGACTTGTCGCATTCGGAGCATGCAAGGCGTGATGCATCGCTTCCCGTAGGCAATCTACGGACCCTGCTGCTGAATCGGCTTGATGAGACCTGGGAGATCGGTTTCAGCGTACCCGATGGTCGGGAAACGATCGCAGTCCTGGCCCATGGGATTGCTGACGACGCGATCTTGGCGATCACGTCCGACGCCGAGCCGGAGCACCCACTGCAAGCCCTGAGCATACCAACGAAGCTGTCATCAGGCACCCAAGCCACGACCAGTCGTCCTCGAATCGCGTTGCACGACTCGTCAGTACTGGCCCCACAGTTGTGGCGGCTGAGGTCGCAGGAAGCTGATGATGAACCGGATGCCGCTCTCGACATCCTGCGCGGAATCGCGCTGCACGTGGCTGGCGGACAGCTCGGCGTGTCGGCCGATCCGGCCGATGCACTGCCTCGGAACCTGTCATTGAAACCCGTGGAAGGCGCAGTCGCACAGCCTGCATTTGTCTGGACCGCCGCCCTCGGCCTCCCAGCCGACGCCGACATTGTCGAGCAGGATGGCTTCACCTTTGTCCTGGAGCCGGGTGAAGGCCTGGCCGTGGTGGATCGCAAACGGCCTGCCGCGCCGCGCATCACCCGCCGGCTACCCCTGCCGGGAGCCACGCGGATGGTGGGCTTTGCGGGCGGATTGGCGGTGCTGGCCGAGGACCCATCGTCAGTGGCCGATTCGCGATCCGAGGCGCCGCCGGAATACGTCGTCGTGGTGTTGGATCTCCTCGATGCTTCAGGCGTTATCGGCCCGGCGCCGAGCCTGACAGAGCTCGATCGGTGGACCGCCCCAAACATGGACCCGGCCCTACTAGCAGCCGACGGGCGTATCGGACAAGGTTGGCGTGACTACGTCATCTACGTGGGGGAGCGGCTCGTGGCCAGCAGAGGACTTGCCCTCCAAAGCCCCAGCAGTCACATCACCGCCCGCCACCGCCTCTGGGCCACCCCCCAGGGCCGCACATGGGCCGACCGCCTGCTGCGCGACGCCGGTCGGCGGCCGATGCTCGGCGCCCGCGTCAGCACGGCCACGTATCACCTGGGGGGCGGGTTGGGAGCGCTCAACGGGCGCCGTGGCCAGCCCTCCGAGATCCTGGCCCTGTTCGCCTCCCGCGGCCTGCTCTACGTGCTCGACGCCCGGCAGGGCCTGGTGATCCTGGACACGGTTACCGAACCCTATTGGGCCCGGGTGGCGGTGCCGGTGATCGACGTGGTCGGGACCGATGCCGGCGAGCGGCTACCGGGCACCGCGAATGCCGCGGGCGCCACGGCTGCAACGGCCGCCGCGCCGGCGGTCAAGGACCTCGGTGACGGTGTCTCCGGGCCCCGGATCAGCTGGAGCCTGGGCGACGGACGCGACCCCGCCCTGGCAGAGGGCTACGTCTGGCTTACCGGCCATCCGCAGTACCTGGCGCCGCTGGGCCGCCAGCTGTGGACCGAGCCCGCGCGGCTGCGGGCGGTGGACGGCGGCGGCGCGGCTTTCAGCGGCGAGCTGGAGCTGCGCGACCTACCGCCGACGGTCCGGCGCGCGGGCGGCGGAAGCTGGCTGGCGGTGCGGGTGGATGTGCGGGAGGGTGGGAGTTGAGCCAGGCTCAGCGATGGTGCGCTTGACCAAGGCGCTGGAATCCAGATACAGGGTCATCCGCGGTCTTCGAGCAAGAGGTCTGCCATCGTGCGTGGTCCTTTGAGGGTCGCCCCATCGATCCCGCGGCAGACGCTAACGTCGCTTGACTGCCTCGCTCACCCGTTCCCAAGGTCCAAGCGTTCCACCAATGCCCGGATCCCCACATCATCCGGACTGATGGCCAGGGCGGTGGCCGCGCTCCGGCGGGCCTCCGCCATGTCCCCGGTGGACTCGAGGAGCGTGGCCAGGTCCGCATGCGTCCCCGCCTCCCCAGGGGCCAGCTGTACCGCGCGTCGGGCGCGCTCCAGGGCCGAGCGGGTATGGCCGGCGGCGGCGAGGGCGCGCACCCAGCCGCGCAGCGCCGTCAGGTCTGAAGCGTTGCGCCAGTCCACGAAGTAGGCGGCGTAGGCCGCGGAGGCCCGCTCCGGATCGCCAAGCGCTTCGTGGGCGAGGGCCGCCGTGCGCCAGGCGCGGCGGAAGAAGGCGTCCCGCCGCAGCACCACCTCGAGGGCTAGGTCCAGCGCTTCGCGCGGTCGATCGGCGGCCAGGGCCGTCTGGGCCGCTTCGTCCAGCAGCTCCGGCCAGCCCGGCACGCGGGCGGCGGCCGCCGCGTAGGATGCCAGGGCAAGGTCCAGCCGACGGGCTCGCTCCGCCGGCTGTCGTGTTCGTTGGCCCCAAACCCGCAGGGCGCGCGCACGGGTGAGGAGCGGCGTCGGTGAACCCGGAGCCAGCGCCTCGGCGCGGTCGATGGCCGACAGCGCCAGCGCCATCTGCCGGTCCCGGGCCGCCTGCCAGCGTTCGGCGGCGGCCGGATCAGCCGGTTCTGCCGGATCAGCTGGGTCAGCCGAAGTGGGCGTCTGGCCCAGGGC
This sequence comes from Anaerolineae bacterium, assembly GCA_044228875.1. Taxonomy (GTDB): domain Bacteria; phylum Chloroflexota; class Anaerolineae; order Epilineales; family Epilineaceae; genus Epilinea. The sequence goes on along the minus strand of JBGAUA010000013.1, from coordinate 35,679 downwards.
CAGTCTCAGCCGCGCGTCCAGCAGGTCGGCGTATTCCACGCGCGCCCTGGCCTCCGCCAAGGCGTAGGCCGGCTCCCAGGGGGCCAGCCTGCGGGCCAGGCCGAAGCGGTCCAGGGCCCGCTGCAGGTAGGTCTCCCCCTTGCCGCCCTTACCATCCTCGCGCAGGGCGCTGACCGGCACCTGCCAGCCTCGCTCGCCCTCCTTGAACCAGGCGTCGGCCACAGTCGGCGCCAGGCAGGGGATGGCCAGGAGCAGGGCCCCGGGGAGGATGACGGCCAAGCGACCAGTGGTCGACCCACTGCTGCTGCCTGAGCGGCTGGAATTGCCCCGGTCGCGGTCGAGCCACGCCGCGAGGGCTGCCAGGGACAGGACGTAGAGCGCCATCGAGGCGGCGGCTGCCCGCACCCCATCGGCCGGTCCGCCGGCCAGCCGGTCCAGCAGCAGCACCTGCAGGGCGGTGTACAGGGCGAGGGCCAGGGCCAGGCGTCCGGCCTGCCCCGGCCGCGCGGGGCGCGCCGGCCGCAGGGCCAGCCAGGCGCCGCCGGCGCCTAGGGCGATCAAGGCCGTGGCGGTGGCGGGACCTCCCGCTACCTGCCCCGGACGGGCCAGGCTGAACGCCAGCGTCAGGCCGATCGCGCCGGAGGCCAGCAGAGCATCGTCGCTCTCGCCGGCCCGGACGCTGCGATGAGGCGATGGGGAGCCTTTCTCGATGGCCTGGATAGGGGTGCTTCTGCCGTGGCGCAGGCCGAGGCCGATCAGGCCGCCGATGATCGCCCAGGCGCCGAGGTGGCTGGCCACCGTGGCAAAGCTCACCTGCAGCTCCAAGGCGTGGGCGGCCAGGGCCACCAGGGCGGCGGCGCCGAAGGCACCGAGGTCTCCGAGGCCGCCGAAGCCCAAAGGCCCCCCACCCCCACGGCCACGGTCCGAGGCTTCGTTCACGACCCCGTCGGCTCGGTGCGCGTCGGCAACTGCGCCGCGCCAGGCGATGATGGCCAGGCCCAGCCCGAATCCGGCGATGAGGCCCAGGCCCAGGGCCGGCGCCAGCAGGCAGGCGCCCGCCGGCCAGGGCGAGCGGGCCAGGCACCAGGACCCGTCCAGGCGCAGGACCAGCGGGGACAACAGGCCGAGGGCCAGGGTGGCGGTCCAGAGGATGCGGCCATCGGAAGACCTGGACGGTCGGGAGGGGGGCCGTCCGATTCCCGGCCCCCTCCCCCCGGCCCCCTCCCCCAAGACGGCTGGGGGAGGGGGAGATGCGTGGGGCCGGGGAATTGGCCGGGTGCCGGCCGCGAGGCTCCAGGACGCGGCGATGCCCAGGACCAGCAGTGCCAACTGCGTCGCCGCGCCCAGGAGGCCGCCGGTCAGGGCCGCGTCCAGGAGCAGGCTGTGGGCGCGGTCGGGCATGTAGCCCCGGGGTTCGTCGTAGGCCAGCAGGGGTGGATAGACGGGCGCCCAGCTGAGGTCCATGGTCTCCGGACCGTAACCCACGAGAGCGCGCCAGCGCGGTGGAAGGTCGCGCGGCGGCGGATCGCTGTCCGGCCGGCCAGCCAGGTCCCCAAGAGCCAGCATGCTCCCTTCCCAGAGCCGCATGCGGGCGCGGGTGCTGTTGCGCTGCGGGTCCAGGGCGGTGGACAGACGGTCCAGCAGGGGCAGGCGGGCGAGGGCCGGGAAGGCGCCGCGGTTGAGTCCGACGAGGAAGGCGGCGCCCAGGAAGGCCGCGGCCAAGAGGCCGAGCGCCAGGGCGCGACGCCTGCGTGCCGGTTGGACCTTGGCCGCCGCGACGAGACCCAGCAGCCAGAGACCAGCCGCCAGGCCCAGCAAGGGACCGCGGCTGGCGCTCAAAAGGAGCGCTGCCCCGCCGGCGCCCACCGTGGCCAGCCAGGCGGCCAGCTTTCCCGCCGCCGGCCATCCCGGTTCGCTTCGCGCCGCCCGCCAGGCGTCCGCCGCTCGCAGGGCCGCGAAGGGTAGGGCCAGCACCAGATGGGCCGCCAGCATGGGGCTGGCGCCGGCCGGGCCCACCACGCGCGTGACGACGTCGCCCTCCCAGGGCAGGGGGTCCAGGCCTTGGGATTGGGCCAGGGCATACAAGCCGGCGGGCAGGGCGCTCAGGCCCAGGAAGCCTGCCAGCCGCAGGTCGCCGCCGGGTCGCGCGGCCATGGACGCGGCGCCCCAGGCAAGGGCGGCGATGGCCAAGGTGGTCGCCAGCCCCTGTCCCCGCGTCTGGCTGCCCAGCAGGCTGGTCCAGGGAGCCACGCTGAGGACCGTCGCCGCCAGCTCAGCGGCCAGGCAGAGGGCCAGGATCCAGGCCAGGCGGCGAGGCCAGTGGACGGGGGATGGGGCTGGGAAGAAGCCGTGGACCGAATCTGGGTACGGGCCTTCGCCCTGACCCGGGTCCTGGTCTGGCTCTGGGTCGGGTGTGGCCGGCGGCCTGTCGGCGCGATCCCGCTCGCGATGGCCGCTCCGCCACCCATTCCATGTCGCCAAACCGAAGGCCACCAGCGCTCCCAGCCCCAGCCAGCGCAGCAGGGCCGCCTTGTCGCCCTCGAAGACCCGGCTGGTGAAGACGGTGAAGTAGAGCGGGACCGCCAGCAGGGCGACGGCGGCGGCCGACTCGGCCCAGCGGCGCGGGTTGGATGCGGACATGGCGGCTGGGCCCACCGTGATGATCTGGCGGACCTTCGTGAATCGCGTGCCGCCTTTGATCGCTACTGAGCCATGGCGTACATGTTCGATATCGATGTACTGATCGACTGACTTCTCGGCAGTCACCGTCGTCAGACCTTCTCCAACTTCGCAAACCGTTGCATCAGCTTCTTGACCCCCGCGCCGCCCACGAAGGCCACCGTCACCTCTTCGTCGCCGTCCTTGACCGCGGAGGACACCACCACGCCGGCGCCGAAATGGCTGTGGCGCACGCGGTCGCCGGCCTTGAACTGGGCCTTGTTGCTAGCCGCTGTGGCAACCACGGCCCCGCCCGTCGCCGTCGTGCCGATGCTGGTCTGCGGTGGCCTGTTGGGTGCCCAGGTGGTGGCCGAGCTGCGGGCCGCGGCGGCGCGGTTGGGCGTGGTCACGCCGGACTTGCTGCGCAGCTCCATGCTGCCTGCCGGCAGGTCGCGGAGGAAGCGACTCGGTTCGGCCATCTCGCTGCTGCCGTAGAGCGTGCGCCGGAAGACGTGGACCAGGTACAGCTTGCGCATGGCTCGCGTGATGCCCACGTAGAAGAGGCGGCGCTCCTCGGCCAAGGACTCCGGGTCGTCGATGCTGCGCGAATGCGGCAGGATGCGCTCCTCCAGGCCCGGCATGAAGACCACCGGGTACTCCAGCCCCTTGGCCGCGTGCAGGGTGAGCAAGGTCACACGGTCGTTGCCGCCCTCGCCCACCGTGTCCGCGTCACCGGCCAGGGCCACCGCCTCCAGCATGGCCCCCAGGCCTTCTTGCGGCGACAGGTGGTGGTAGTCCAGGGCGAGGCCGCGGAGCTCCTGCACGTTTTCCCAGCGCTCCTCGCCCTCCTCCGTGCCGTCCTTGAGCCAGCGCGCGTAGCCGGAGAGGTCCAGGAGCTGGTCCAGGAGCTGGTCCGCCGGCAAGAGGTCGCGGTTGGCGATGACCTCGGCCATCAACTGCTGGAAGCGCACCAGGGCGCCGCGCCCCCTTGCGTCCAGATGGGCGCTCGGCGGCAGGAGCTCGTCCGGAAACTCGTCGGCCGCCAGGCTGCTGAGGGCTTCCCAGAGCGACTGACCCGCCGCCTGGGCGCGTGCGGCCAGGGTCGTCAGGGCCTTCGGGCCGATGGCGCGCGGGGGAACGTTGATGATGCGTCCCAGGGCCATCTCGTCGCGCGGGTTGTGGACGAAGCGAAGGTACGCGAGCATGTCGCGCACCTCGCGCCGCTCATAGAAGCGGGTGCCGCCCACCAGCTGGTAGGGGATATGGGCCCGGACGAAGGCGTCCTCCAGCACACGGGACTGGGCGTTGGTGCGGTACATGATCGCGCAGTCGCCGTAACGCCCGCCACCGGCATTCCGCCGCTGGATCTCGCGAACGATGTAGGCGGCTTCCTCCTGCTCGTCGTAGGCCTCGAAGAGGGTCACCTTGTCGCCGTCGCCCAGCTCTGACCACAGGGCCTTCTTGGTGCGGTGGGCGTTGACGTCGATCACCGCCCGCGCGGCGTCCAGGATGGTCTGGCTGGAGCGGTAGTTCTGCTCCAGCAAGATGACTTTGACCGCAGGGAAGTCCTTCCGCAGGCGCATGATGTTGCGGTAGTCCGCCCCCCGCCAGCGGTAGATGCTCTGGTCCTCGTCCCCCACCGCGCAGAGGTTGTGTTGCGCGTCCTTGTCGTCGGCCGCGGTCAATGAGCGCAGCATGGCGTATTGCGCGGTGTTGGTGTCCTGGAACTCGTCGACCATCAGGAAGCCGTAGCGATCCCGGTAGCGCGCCGCGACGGCTTCGTTGTCCCGGAGCAGCAGGGCCGTCTCCAGCAGCAGGTCGTCGAAGTCCAGGGCGTTGTTGGCTCGCAGAACGGCCTGGTAGCGCTTGTAGACGCGGCCGGCCACCTCGTGCCAGTAGCTGGGGGCAACGAAGTCCTCGGCGCGGATCAGCTCGTTCTTGGCCGAGGAGATGGCGCCCAGGACGCTCTGCGGCCGGTAGGTCTTCTCGTCCAGGTTGAGGTCGGCCATGGCCTGCTTCACCGCGCGCAGCTGGTCGTCGGTGTCGAAGATGACGAAGCGGTCATCGAAGGGCAAGGCTTGGGTTTCGCGGCGCAGGAGCCGAGCGCAGATGGCGTGGAAGGTGCCGATGGTCAGCTGGTCCAGAGCGGTCGGGCCGATCAGGCCGCCCAGGCGCTCCTTCATCTCCTTGGCGGCCTTGTTGGTGAAGGTCACCGACATCAGGTGCCAGGCCGGCACGCCGACCACGCCGATGATGTAGGCCACGCGATGCGTGAGCACGCGGGTCTTGCCAGAACCCGGACCGGCCAGGACCAGTACCGGGCCTTCCACGGTGGTGACGGCTTCGCGCTGGGCGTCGTTGAGTCCGGTCAGGAGCCGGTCGGGGTCGAGCATGGGCGGGATTCTAGCACAGGTGTGCGAGGCGCCTCGGCGATGACGCGGTGCCGCTCTCATGCCGCTCTCATGCGCGTGATTATCCTTGTGCGCTCGCCGTTCGTTATCTCGGTCGGAGTTTGCGGGCAGCCGCGATCTGGCAGCGCTTGGCGAATCGTGTGAAGCCCTATCCGTCCTTGAAACCCGCATCGCAAACCACTCAGGAGAGAACAGTCATGAACCATCGTATCCTTGGCGCCATCCTGCTCGGCCTGGTCTCTTCGGCCTCGCTGGCGGCCTGCGCGCCCAATCCGGCCGATGACGTTCCGGCCGCCGTCGATCCCGCCGCTGTCGACACCGCCGCTCAGGCGCCCACCGATGCCGCCCCCGTGGAGGCTCCGACCGAGGCTGTGGCCGACCCGGCCGCGGCCGGCACGCTACCGGTCGGCGAGTTCCCGCTGACCGGCCTCGTCCAGTTCTTCGCCAGCAAGGTCACCAAGAACCATACAGTGGTGTTCAAGACCTGGGAGGGCAGCTACGTGTCCGACGGCACGGCCGCCGGCACCAAGCTGAACTTCTCGGTCGACCTGGCATCCCTGGAAGTCGACAATGGCCAGTCGGAGCGGCTGCAGTCGCACCTGCTGACCCCCGACTTCTTCGACGTGGCCAACTACCCCAAGGCGACCTTCACCTCCAGCAGCTTTGCCGAGGGCGTGGACGCGGCGGTCTTCGCCAACGCTGAGGGCGCCACGCACACCGTGACCGGCACCTTGGACATCCATGGCATGCAGAAGGAAGTCAGCTTCCCCATCACCGTCAGCGATGACGGCGCGGGCAACGTCGGCGCCAAGGCCAAGTTCGCGGTGGACCGCAAGGACTTCGGTCTGGTCTACCCCGGCGCGCCGGACGACCTGATCCGCGACGAGGTGGTGATCGAGGTCGACGCCAGCATGGTCGTGGCTGGTTGATCGCACGCGACGCCTCGGTTCCGAGGGGTCGCGCACCACAGACACAACAACCTTACAGAAGAGGGGCGGCCTCCGCGAGGATGGCCGCCCCTTCTTCGTCAGTGCTCTTGGGTCTGGATTTCTGAACGTTGGATGAGCGTTGAATTCGTCGAAGATGGCATGCTGGAAGCGTAGCGTGTGCCGCGCATCAGCCTCGCCGCCGGCCGGCCCGTCGAGGACGCTTACGCCGCGGTCTCGGCGCAGTCCACGGCGGCCGCGGTGTCCAGCGCGGCGTCCAGGTCAAGGATGTCGTTCGGGCCTAGCCAGGACGGCAAGTCCACCGGATGGAGGGCCAGGATCAATTGCGCGTTCCAGGCCAGGGCGGCATCGCGCAAGGCCGCGAGCTCCGTTGGCCTGCTTTGGTCCAAGGGCGGCTCGAAGGCGATGACCGCGCCGGGCCGGCCGTAGCGGTCCAGCGCCGAGGTCAAGGGCTCCGTTCGGCCGAGCTGGGCACTGGGCGAACGCAGGATCCAGGGCTGGCTGACGTCGGCCAGCCAGCTGTGGGACGCGGGCTCCGGCGTGGGCGCCAGTCCGGAAAAGTACAGGAGGCCCCCATGCAGGGCGGCGCCTCGGTGCATCCGGGCCACCGACGTGTAGAGCTGACTGCTGAGCGCGCCGGCGTTGGTGAAGCGACCTTCCGCTTCGCCCGAAGGCGCCAGATGGGCCAGAAGGGTGTTCCATTCCTGCACCGGTAGCAGGGGCACCATCCCGCGTCTGCCCAGCTCGATGCGCAGCACGCCAGGATCCTGCCCTTCCACCGGTGGCAGCGGGTCGGCCATGGGCTGGAGGTCCGCGGCGCAGAGCTCCAAGGACAGCTGCAGCCAGCCGGACACGAAGGCCTCCTGCACCAGGACCCGCGGATGCCTCGGGTCCACGGCGTAGGAGATGGAGGCCTCGATGGCCTCCAACGCGGTGGCCCGGCGCCGGGGATCGGCGGAGACCACAGCCGTCACGGGGCGCACCCTGCTGCCGGCCTCGTCCAGGAAGGACAACCGATGTCGTCCGCGAAAGTCGCGGAGGTCCTGGATCTCCAGTTCTAGAACACGCATACGGCCTGCCGCCTCCGTGGGGCTGGGGCTGGCGATGAACAGGCGTCGGCTGGGCGGCCGCGCCGGCGGCGGCGAGAACGGCCCGCGACGCCCAGCCCGCCATGGACGACGGTGCTGGTCGCGGGCGGCTTCGCGGTTCCCGCGTGCCTGGTCCGACATCGCGGCACCGCGAGGATAAGCTGCCCTGGCGACCCCGTCAAACCAGGACGCGGCCCGGGGAGGAGAAGATACGCGGCGGCGGGCGAGCGCAACACCTTTCGGAGCCAATGAAAAACGGCGCCCCCGTCCCGAAGGACGAGGGCGCCGCACTGTGCGGCATCGGCCGGTCGTGAGCGGTGGCCTTGCGACCCGCGCTCGCGCCCCAGGCCCCTTACATCACGGGCAGGAGCACTTCCACACCAGCGAGTTGAAGATGGGGTGGTAGACGTTGTTCGGGTTGCGCAGGCCCAGGTAGCGGCGCGGCGGGTTGTTCGGGCCCGGGGCCAGGTTCGGGTTGCAGGGCATCCCGTAACCGCCGACCTTGTCCGGGGCCGCGACGCCCTCGTTGATCACGGCCGCGGGGACGCGGCTCTTGATCGACTCACAGATCACCGGGCTCGTGTCCACGGTCGGCGTCGGCACCTGCACCTCGCCCGTGGCCGTCGGGCCCGTGCCCGGCGTGTTCGTGGCGCCGGCCACCGGCGTGTTCGTGGCCACGGCCGTCGTGCAGGTCAGGCCCTGCACCGAGCGGGTGATCTTGACCGTCGCCGGGTCGCCGGTGGTGGCGTCGACGATGTTGGCGGTGAGCTTGGCGCGACCGCCGGTGATGACGACGCCGCTGAAGTCGGCGTTGCCCACGGCCTCCATGGCGGTGCCGACGCGGTCGTTCTGGGTGGCCTTCAGGTCAACCCAGGCGGCCTTGGTCGGGTCGGCCATGTTCAGGCCGATGGTCTTGGAGTTCGCGTTTTCCTTGGCCAGGAAGATGTCCGTGCTGGCGCCGCCGGCGGCGACCAGCCACTTGTTGGCCGCCCAGTAGGCCGCGCCACCCAGGAAGGAGAGCTGCGAGCTGCCCGAGGTGCTCACCGAGGCGAACTTGGCCTTGGTGGGATCGGCGTCCAGGTTCAGGGCCTCGACCCTGTCCAGGCCGCGGTTGCCGTCCGAGGTGCCGCCGAAGATCAGCATGCGCTTGTTGGCCGAGTCGTAGGCCATCTCGTGGCCGTACACGCTCTTGTTGGCACCGCTCAGGCTGTTGAGCGAGGCCGCGCCCGTCGTGGCGTCCCACTTCATGTAGAGGGTGGCCACGGACTTGGCGGAGCAGGGCTTGTTGTTGACCACGTCGCTCAGCTTGCAGGTGCCGATGCCGCCGACGATCCAGATCACGTCGGCCGTCGGGTCGTAGGCCGCGGCGGACCAGTAGCGGTTGCCCAGCAGGTTGTCGCCGGCCACGGTGACGCGGCCCCAGTCGCCGGTCTTGGTCTTCAACTCCGTGATGGTGTTGGAGCCGCCGCCGTCGGCCGAATCGGTGGCGCCGCCGAACCAGTAGACCGCCGACATGTCATTGTCGGCGCCCTTGGCGCGGTAGGCACCGGTGACGCCGTAGAGCGAAGGCGCGGCGCCGCTGATGCCGGTGACCTTGCCGTCGCCGATCTTCTTGGCGGCGCTGAAGTCGTACTTCTCCGCCTTGGAGACCTCGTTCAACTTGTCGTCCAGACCGCTGTAGGCATAGACAACGTTCTTGTCCGTGTCCACCGCGGAGGCGACGTTCCACGCGTTCAGCGTGGAGTTGCCCACGTTGGACCAGGTGCAGGTCGTGGCCTGCTGGGCCGGGGCCGCCTGGGCCGCCGGGCTGGCAGCGCCCATCGCCAGGCCGGCGATGGCCGCCATGCCCAGCATCAGCGGCATGCGCAAGGAAATCCTCTTCACAATCATGCTCCTTCGTGTCTGGCCGGGGCCGCGCCGATCATGCAACGCGCCACGTCCCCGAGCCGGTGTATGGGGTGGACCTAGCGGGTCAAACCGAAGTTCCAACGGTCGATAACGGAAAACGCCCACCGAAGGTACTGTTTCACGCGAGATTGACGACGATTCGCTCAACTCTTAATGCCGCGTTGACGTGTGCCCTTCCGGCGTACTGTCCAGTGGACCGGCCGTAGGTTGGTTCGGGATGTAACCCAGATCCTCCCTAAGGACACATGTGGGTTACAAGCCAGGGTGAAGCGGGAGACTGACCGGTCGGAACAAAGGGAACCGCCGGTGAGACAGACCGGCGCGGGGAGCGGGCACAAGATCGAGCCGGCAAGCCGACGTTGGAGGGCCGCATCATCGTGGACGCGCCCTGTCGAGCAGACTCAGATTCCCAGGCTCCGCGACCATTTCGCAAGATCGCTCATGCCCCTGCTGGGCAGCTTGTGCCCTGCTTCGTACTCTTGGTAGTGCAGGTCCGCGCCGAGGACGCGTGCCGCCTCCGCCGCCGAGCGGCCATGGGCCAGCGGCACCAGGGGGTCGCGTTGGCCCACGGCCATGAAGGTCGAAAGGCCGGCCAGGGGAGCCCGGGACGCGAAGGCCTCCGGGGCGCCCTCAGGCATGAACCCTACCAGGCTGGCGATGCCGCGGGGACGAGGGGCCGTCTGGCCCTCGCCGGTCAGCCGCAGGGCGAGGGCAAAGGCTGCGGCCGCACCTTGGCTGAAGCCGATGAGCACCAGCCGGGCGAGATCGACTGGATGGTGCTCAGGCAATCCGCGCAGGAAACGATCCAGGGACTCCGCCGTAGCATCGAAGCTGCGCAGGTCCGGCCATTCATCAGGTTGTCGCGGCAGCCAGGCCCAGCCGCCTTGGGGTGCGGCCAGGGGCGCCCGAGGGGCCACCAGCAGCCAATGTGGGGGCAGCTGCGAGGCGAAGACCCACATCACCCGCTCGTCACCACCCATGCCGTGCAGCAGCAAGGCGGTGGTGCGCGGTCCCGCGCCGTCCTGGGGCTCCAGCACACGGTAGGCGAGGCCCAGCGCTCGCTGGGCTTCGGGCGTCCCCGCAGCGGGGCGGTGGTCCAGGAGCTTCACCGTCGGATCGGGGCTTCCGGCTAATGCCGGCGACGGCGCGCGCGGGCGCGGACCGTCGTCAAGAGCCCGAGCGCGATCAGCGCCACCATCAGGGCCAGCGCCGGCACCCATGCGCGGTCGGCGGCGGCACGTCCGGCGCCGCTCGCCGGCGCGGCCGGCGCCGGTGCGGGCGTCGAGCCGGCCGTGGGCGTCGCTGCGGCGGTCGTCGGTCGCGGCGCCGGGCGTGTGACCGCGCCACCAGCGACCGCCGTCGGTACCGCGGTCGGCGCGCCCGCCGAGTCCAACAGCGACAGCAGTTGCGCGCTCTCAACATCGGCTGCCGCCAGGGTGGCCAGATCGGCCGCGGCGTCGGCGTCGGGCGGCGGCGCCGTCAGGCGCGGGGCGAGGGTAGCCCGCAGGTTGGCCAGGGCGCTGGCCGTGGCTCGTGGTTGGGCCAGAGCCAACTGCTGGAGCATGGTCACATCGGGGCGGCCCAGCCCGCTGATGCCCGCTTCCGGCGGGATGTAGCCACCTGCCTCGCTTCCCCGCGCGGCCTTTGCCGCAGGGCTTCCCGCCGCCGGCGAGGGCCCGTCCACGATACGGGCCTGGTCTTCGCTCCGGGCCGTGGCCATGAGAGCCAGCGCTGTCGGGCCTCGAGCGTCGGCCACGGCCTGTGTTCCGGCGGCGCCGACCATGGCATCGACGTTGGCGCCGAGCTGGGCTGGCCCCGGTGGTGCGGGCGCGGCGGCCTGGTCCAGGGTGATGGCGCCGGACGGGGCATCGTCGCCCTCGGGGCTCGCGCCGCCCAGACCGAGGCTGCGGGCGAGGGGGCGGAGCATGAAGGCGGCCAGTAGCAGTGCCGCCACCGCGCCCAGACCCCACCAGGCGCCGCGCCCGGGGAAGGGCAGGATGGTGGTTTCGGCGCCTGTCACCGGCGCATCGGGCATTGCCAGGCGCAGCTCGACGCCCGGCGGCAGGGGCGGGGGGCTTCCGGCGCGCAGGAAGTCGCGCGTCCACGACAGGCCGTCCTGTTCCACGCGGCAGCGGGCGCAGTCTGCCAGGTGGGCGCGCAACTGGTCCGCACGGGCCTCGGGGAGGGCATCGTCGAGGAGGGCGCTCAGGTCTTCCAGGGGGATGTGCTGGCTCATGCGGATGCTCCGCGGTCGGCGGCGCCAGGCGGCGCCGGCGCGGCCGATCGCTTGGACCAACGTTCCGACGCGGCGTCCGGTTCCCCGCGCAGGATCTCTCGTGCCCGGGTTCGGGCGCGGCTGAGCCGCGACTTCACCGTGCCGGGCTCGACCTCCAGGATCTCCGCCATCTCGGCATAGGAGAAGCCGGCCTGGTCCAGGAGGACGACCGTGCGGTGCTCGTCGGACAGATGCTCAAGGCAATGCCGAAGCAGGGCGCCCAGGTCGGCTCGCAGGGTGTAGGCCTCCGGGCTCTCGTCGGTGGCCGGCAGCGCCGGGACGGCATCGTCGGTCTCAGGGCTGCCGTCCAGGGACAGGTCGCCGCTTCGCCTGCTCCGGGCGCGCAGGCGGTCATGGCATTGGTTGATCACGATGCGCACCAGCCAGCGTCGGAAGTCTTCGGCGTCACCCTGGAAGCGGTCCATTGCCTGCCAGGCGCGCAGCAGGGCGTCCTGGCAGGCGTCCCGTGCGCTCTCGGCGTCGCCCAGGCGGCTCCGGGCGATGTGGAAGCACAGGCGCTGGCTGCCCTCCACCAGTTGGTTGAAGGCCTGAGTGTCGCCGCTGCGGGCCGGGGCGACGCAACTGTCCAGCTGGCCAGAGGTCATGCCGATGCCGAGGGGAGGGGCGGGTTGCGGCACCTGGCGGATGGCCGGCGCCGATGGGGCGAGTGTATCATCCGTAACCCACAGGTGTCCATATGGTCGAGCCAGTTCACGGTCGATGCCATGTCGGGGGCATCGGTGCGGCAGACCCGAAGTGGAAGAGCGAGCGACAAGGACGAGATGACGCGATGGGCGGTAGCACGGGACAGATGTTGGATGCGGGCCGGGACGCCACGGCCGCGCCCCAGGCTGCAGACGAGGTTCTGTTCTCGCGTCTGCGCGCCGGCGACGAGGCAGCGCTCTCCGCGCTCTACCGTCGCTATGTCCAGTCCATCTACCGGTTTGTGCTGGGCCAGGTGCGCGACCATGACGCGGCTGAAGACTTGACCAGCGACACCTTCGCCCGCATGTTGCGCGGCATGGAAGGTTACCGTGGCGAGGCCAGCTTCAAGAACTGGCTGTATCAGATCGCGCGCAACGCGGTGCGCAACCATCGCCGGTCCGCCAGCTATCGGCTGAACGTGCCGCTCAACCCGACATTGGTGGCCGAAGAGCCCGAATCGGAGCCCGTAGAAGCGCGCGACGCCGAGGCTCGGGTGACGGCGATGCTTGCGCCGCTCCCGCCGCGCTATCGCCAGGTGCTCGAACTGCGTTTCCTGATGGGCTGCAGCCTGCAGGAGACGGCTGACCGCCTGGCCATCACCGTGGCCAATGCCAAGGTGCTGCAACTGCGCGCCCTACAGAAGCTGGGCCGCCAGTCTTCCGCCACACCCAAGCCGGCGGTGTCGCCCCGGCTGTCTTTGAACACCCTGGAGATCGAGGAGTCCGATCGTGGATCCCATGCACGATGACGCGGAGCGCCTGGAGCGCGCCTTGGCCGCCTGGCAGGCCGGCCAGGACCCCAAGGGCGTCTTTGACGCATTACCGGCTCAACTGCGGCCGGCGGCCTTCGCCGCCCTGGGCTTGGGTCAGGCGGGTGTGGGCCGCGCCGCCGGCGCCCGCCCCAGCTTTGTGACGGCTCTGGAGGATCAGCTGCGAGCGGATCTGCGCATCGGTCTCGACCGACCGAGTGCCGCTGGCCAGCCCGCAGCGACCGCCTCCCCACGGGTCATGCGCTGGTCGTTCGCCGCAGTCCTGCTGGGCCTGTTGGCCGGCTATGGCCTGCACGGCAAGGTCGCTCTGGCGCCCGCGACTCCGGCCGAGGCCCCCAGCCGCGTCCTGGATCCTGCCTCCGCGGCGGCCTTGGCCGGAGCGGCGCCGGACGGAGCGGCTTCGGTCGCGAGCAGCAGCCGGCTGCCCTGGTTGGTGGAACATGCGCCGCTTCCGCCGGTCCTGATCGCGCAGGAGACGTCGGGTCCGATCCGCACTGTGTTTGAATCGGCCCCCGCGGGCGCGGATCGCTACGCCCCACCGATGCCTGGTCCGACCGCCGCTCCAGTGTTCGACACCACCGCTGCGCCGCCGCCGGACGAGGCCGCTGTTCCGTCGGCTGAGCCCGCCATCGCTACCGGCGAAGTCGCTGAAGAGGAGGCCGAGCGCCCGGCTCCGCCGGTTCCGGCCGGCAGTCTCGGGCCGACAGCAGCCCCGCCGCAAGAGGCGCCCCCCGTGCGCACGCCGGATGTCGAACCGGAGCCTTGAGCCAGGCGCTTCCAAGCGGCGTTTCCCGTGGCGCGCGGGGCAGCGTTCCGGCCGGTCCCTGGCTGTCAGGTCGCTGCTGACCGGAGCCCTGGCCGCAGTTCTCGCGGGCGGGCTCCGCATGGCCGGCGACGGCGCTCGGACGGTCCGTTCGGCCCCTGATTTCCCCTGCCAGACGCAGGCGAGCCGCGTGGTGGCGCCCCTGTCCCTGGCACCCGGCCAGGTGACCACGGCGACGGTGCGTATCGAAGTCGGCTGCGACGTCAGCGCGTGGCCACGGCGTCTGGTGCTGGTGGTTGATGCGTCCGCAGCCATGTCGGCTGACGGGTTGCAGCGCCTGAAGGTGGGGCTGCTGGCCGGTGTGGAGGCCTTGGCGCCCTACCTGCGCAAGGGCCAGGGGCTGGCCGTGGCCGTGCTGCCCTATGACGGGCGGGGGGTGATGGCCGGCGACCTGCGTTTCAGCCAGGACCTGCGCCAGATCCAGGAGAACCTGCGGCGCATCAGCCTGGGGCAGCAGCTCTGCGGCGCCGCTCCGGCTTCGGATTGCGGCGCGTCGGCCGCCTTGCGCCTGGCCGCGCAGCTCCTGGATGCCGAGCGCGGGGCGGGGCCGGATCCCGCGCTACGGGAGATGGTGCTTCTGGCGTCGGCCGGCATCGACGAGCAGCAGGCGTTGTCGTCCTGCAGCGCCTTGAAGCAGTCAGCGGAAGGCCTGCGCGACCGACCGGGGGCGCCGCTGCTGATGGCGGCCTGCGCGACGGAGGGTCTGGCGTTCTGCGGTTACCGCTGCCTCAACGACGTGGCCAGCGATCGCGACTTCGCGTTCTTCTCCCGATCCTCTACCTGGTGGAACTTCCCCTCCGTCCTCGGGGCGCTGGGCGAAGGGGCGCGCTACTTCCATCCTGTCAAGCGCATCGAGTTCTATGATCAGGTGCCGGAGTCGCTGGAATACGCCGGCGGCGATCAGCCCAGCGAGATCTCCGGACAGAAGCTGACCTGGTGGCATTACCCTGTGGAGAGCCGCTTCACGCTGCGGTCCGACTACCAGTTGGTGCCGCAGCTGTGCAGCGACACGGGTCTCCTGCCGTCGAGCGATGACGCGGCCTACACCCTGGAGTACCGGCCCCACCTCTGGGGAGGCTCCCTGTACTCGGCTCCCCTGGACATGCCTTCCCTGCGGGTGCCCTGCCTCGAGCCCAGCAGCACTCCCGCCACGCCGGCCACTACGGGTACGCCGGCCACCCCCACCGTCGGCACCCCCACGTCCTCAATGTCCCCTTCGCCGTTCACTCCCTCCGCGACCCACACCACCACCGCCAGCCCGCCATCTACCGCGGCGCCCTCGGTCACCGCGGCCGTCACCCGGGTTCCGCGGCGCGCCTACCTGCCCCAGGTTCTGCTGCGAGAGGCCGGGCGCGTCTGTCCGTCCGGCCCGCGCGACGTCGTTCTGCTGCTGGATGTGTCGACCAGCATGCGCCGCCGACCGCATGGCCCGGACGCGGGACTCCCGCCCTTCGGCGCGGCGAGCCGGATGGCCGTTGCGCAGCGGTTGGGCGCAGCCGCCCTCGGCAGCCTGAACCCGGCCTCAGACCGGGCGGCCCTGGTGGAGTACGGTAAGGAGACCTTCGTGTCACCCGGCGGGTTGGTGACCTGTTGCGGTCGGGCGCTTGCTGCCCTGGCCGAGCCCCATTCCCAGACCTTCACCTTCCCCTGGGAGGGTCTGGCGCGCGCGGTGGCGGTGTTCGACGAAGCGCCCGCTCCACCGGACCTGCCACGGCGTGCACTGCTGTTGATAACGGACCTCGCCGCGACCGACTTGAGCGCGGCCGACCAGGAGTTGACCCTTGCCGCCGCGCAGAGCGCGCGCCGCCGGGGCATCGAGGTGTTGGCTCTCGGCATCGGGCAGCAGGCGGACCGGGTCTTTCTGCGAGCCTTGGCCGGCGGGCGGGACGCGCGCGTCGTGCTCTCTCGGGATCTGATGACCGGTCCGGATGAGGCGATGGCAGGATGGATGGCCTGCCAACCTTGAGCCCGCCGATCAGCGCTGTTGGGGCGGTGGATCCGACCGATCCGTGAAGCCGATGGCGAAGACCGGCTGATCATCCCGCCAGTCAGCCGCTCCCCGGCCTCGCGGCCCGACGCGCGCTGGACGGCGGCTTCCTTCAGAGTGCCGTGGCGGCCGGAGGTCGGCCGGCGATCTCCGCTTCCATTTCCGCCCGAGCGGCGGCGGCGGCGCGGCGGCCCTCGTCCAGGGCCAGGCGGAGGCGGGCCATGGTCTGGTCCCAGAGGCCGGTGCCGATGGCGTCCTGCGTGACCGCGTCGCTGTCGCCGGAAAGCGGTTCCGTTCCGGACAGACGCCGCTCCTGGCCGATCAGCCAGCTGACGCCGGTGTAGCCCAGGGCGAAGCCGGTGCCCAGGCCAAGCAGCAGCTTGAACAGACTCTTGATGGGACCCATCAGACCGTCCCTTCCCTGGTCTTGCCGGAGCGCAGGGCCTGGAACACCTCGGACCCTGCATGCCAAATCCCGCGAGCGGAGATGCCCAGGCTCAGCGCGCCGCGCGCGGGGCTGACCATCTGCTGGTTGACGAAGGCCGTCACCGCTCGCACCGAATCCGTGGTGCCCTGCAGGGAGGCGAGGATGGGCTTCAGCTCAGCGTGGAGCTCCACGCCGAGTCGGTAGAGCTGCCAGCCGACAAAACCCATGAAGCCGGTCAGCCCCAGAAGTGCCAGGGTGCTGAGGATGAGCAGGATGTCCCGCAGGGTCTCGGTGAGGGCCAGGAACTGGTTGGGGTCCGCCATGCGCTAGGGCCTCCCGGGTCGCGTCGGGTCCGAACTGGCGGCGGCGCCGCCGAGGTGTCAGAGTATAGCGGAGGGCGACGGCCCTCAGAAGCCCAGGATCTCCCGCATGGCCTCGGCGATGCGCGCCACCGACGGCACCACGCCCTCCATCATCCGCAGGCTGTAGGGCACGGGGCAGTCCCCACCGCCCACGCGCAGCACCGGCGCATCCAGGGCGGCGAAGGCCTCCTGGCTTACCGTGGCCGCGATCTCCGCGCCGAAGCCGCCGCTCACATGGTCTTCGTGAACGATCAGCAGGCGGCCGGTCCGGCGCACCGAGGCCAGCACCGCCGTGCGATCCCAGGGCACGATGGTCCGCAGGTCAAGCACTTCGATGCCCGCGGCCAGTTCCGGTCCCACGACCGCGGCGGCCTCCAGGCAGCGGTGCAGCATGGCACCCCAGGTGACCACCGTCAGGTCGTCTCCGGCCTGGCGCAGGGCGGCCTGACCGAAGGGAATCATGTAGCCGTCGCCCGGATAGGGTCGACGCCCCTCCGCACCGAAGTAGAGCGCGCGGTGCTCCAGGAAGTAGACGGGGTCGTCACCGCGAAGCGCCGTGCGCAGCAGGCCGGCGGCCTCCTCGGCATCGGAGGGCATGACCACCTGCCAGCCCACGGTGTGGGCAAGGATGCTCTCATCGCAGACGGAATGCCACGGGTCGCCGGTGGATGGCGAAAACCCCACCGGGATGCGCACGACGATGGGCGCCGCGAATCGGCCGTTGGTGCGCCAGCGCACGGTGCCGCAGTCGTTGAGCTGCTCCGTGGCCGGATCGGCGTACTTGCGGAACTGGATCTCCGGCACCGGGACCAGGCCGGCGTAGGCCAGGCCCACCGCGCGGCCGATGATGCCCTCTTCGGTCAGGGCGGTGTCGAAGACCCGCTCAGGCCCGAAGTGCAGCTGCATGTCGCGCGTGGCGCCGTGCACGCCGCCCTTGGCCCCCACATCCTCCCCGAAGACCAGCACCCGGTCGGAGCTTCGCATCTCGGCCTCCAGGGTCAGGCGGATGCTGTCGACCATGTTGATGCGCACGGGCTCCGGCGGCTGGGGGTGGTCACCGAAGCGCGCGGGCAGCTCAGCCCGCTCCGGTCGCGGGCCGCCCACCTGCTGCAACGGCGACCCCAAGGCGAAGACGCGCTCGCCTGCCGACTCCGGTGCGCCCTCGGGCTGGGCCTGGGCCCGCTCCGCGGCTGTGGCCACTTCGTCCTCCGCCCAGGCCTCCAGGGCCGTCCAGCCGGATGCGTCCAGCAGGCCGCGGGTCAGGATGGACTCCCGCAACCGCGGCAGGGGGTCGCGGGCTTCCTCGGCCGCCAGCTGCTCCGGGGACTTGTAGGCCTGGTTGTCCTGGATGGAATGGCCGTTGAGTCGCGGCACGCGCAGGCGCAGGAGCGCCGGCCCCCCGCCCGAGCGGGCCTGGGCCACCGCCCGGCTGATGAGGTCAGCAGCCTCCTCGGGCCGGCTGCCGTCGCCCTCCAGGATCGTCAGTCCCTGGAAGGAGGCCAGGTTGGCGGCGATGTTGGCGCCCGGGGTCTGCAGGCGGCTTTCCACGGAGATGGCGTATCCATTGTCCTCGATGTAGAAGAGGAAGGGCAGACAGCCGGTGGTGGCCATGTTGAGAGCCGACCAGAAGCCGGGGGTGGCGCAGGAGCCGTCGCCGCCGAGGGCCACGGCCATGGCCCCGGCCCAGTCGCTGTGGCCCAGCTGCTCCGCGCGGTAGCGGATGCCATGGGACCAGCCGAGGGCGGGTGTGTACTGCGCGCCCACGTCGCCGGACATGGGCAGGACCGTGGCTCGACCGCGGGAGGGCAGGTTGAAGACGACGCCGATGTCGCGCCCGCCATTGGGTGAGCCCACGCGGCCCATGGTCGCCGCCAGGGCCTCCTCCGCCGTCAGTCCCTGGCTGATCATGAAAGGCCTGGAGCGGTAGTAGACCGTGGCCGCGTCGCGCGGATGGTCCAGGAACTGGCCCAGGATGGCCTGTGCCACGTCGTGCCCGCGGGCGGAGAACTGGTACTTCACCAGTCCGGCCGGCGCCAACCGGCCCACCTCGATGCGGTCAAGGGCACGGCTGATCAGGACGGTGCGGGCGACGGCCAGCCAGTCGAGGGCCGGCGGTGTCGTCGCCGCGGCGCCCTTGCGGGCGCGGGGGGCGCGGGCAGGCGCGGTCGGTTGGGTGGCGGGCTTGCGCTGGGGCATTGGGGCTTCCTGCGAGTGGTCGGAACGGCAAGGCGGTCCAGCTGTGTGTCGGCGGCGGGCCGCGCGGCGCCACGGGTTCACGCGGGCCGCCCCGCGTGAGCCGATCGCCCGGTTGACCGACCACACCGCCGGGGCTAGCATGGCCTGACCCGGTCGGACGACCCGGTCGTCCGACCCTTGTGGGCCTGCCGGAAGGCAGGCCCGCGCGCCGATCAGGAGCGGGTCCATGCATTCTCCAGCGCATTCCCGCCGTGGCGGGGGAATTCCCATTGCCGTCCTGGCGCTGCTTCTGGCCGTGGCCGTGATCGGTGGACCGGTTCGCGCCCGACTGCGGCAAGGCGGGGTTGATCAGGCCGATGCGGCCGTCGCCCCCCTGGTCGAAGGCCATCTCCTCCGCAAGCGCTGGCTGCTCATCCAGAACAACTTCCAGGTGGCTGCCAACGTGGCGAAGGTCAACGGCATCCTGGACCGCGCCAAGGCCGCCGGCTATAACGGCGCCGTTTTCGCCGACGTGAAGTTCGGCCGCCTGGACGATGGCTCCTTGATCGAGGCCTACCCCCGCTATCTGCGCAGTGTGCTGACCCACGCGCGGGAGCTCGGCCTGACGGTCATGCCGGCTACGGCGGACTTCGGCTACTCGGACAGCATCCTCTGGCACGACCCCAACCTGGCCGAGGGCCTGCCGGTGCGGGCCGAGCCCTACACGGCCCGCGGCGGGCGCCTGCTGCCCGACGCCGCCGATGCGCCGCGCCTTCCCAACCCGGACTTCGAGGCGCTCCCGGCCACCGGCGACGCTTTCCCCGGCTGGGACTTCCAGGACGCTCCGGGCAAGGCGACCTTCCTGGACCTGGCCGTGCGCCATGGCGGGCGGGCCAGCCTGCGCATGGAGGAGCTCGGGCGCAACAACGCACCCAGCGGCAACGGCCGGGTCTACAAGCGCCTGGCGGTCGAACCCTACCGCCACCTGCACCTGCGCGTCTGGGTGAAGACCGAGCGCTTTCAGGGCGGCGATGTGCGCGCTCTGGTCCTGGCCCAGAACCCCGCCCGCACCTTGCAGTGGAACAGCATCCCCGTGCAGGCCACGCAGGACTGGACGTCCTTCGACGTCACCTTCAACAGCCTGACGCACGAGGAGATTCTCGTCTACTTCGGGGTCTGGGGCGGTGGAACGGGCCGCATCTGGTGGGATGACGCCCTCCTCGAGCCGGCGGGGCCGGTCAACCTGATCCGCCGCGCCGGGGCGCCGCTGGAGGCGCGGCTGGCCGACGGTACGGTCTTGGACGAGGGTCGCGATCTGGCGCCGGTCTCCGATCCCTTGGCCGGGAGGAACCCCTGGCCGGGCAGCTTCGACCTGTGGCATGCGCCGCCGGAGATCGCCCTGGCCCCAGGCACCCGGGTGCGTGAGGGCGACCGTGTGCTGCTGAGCTACCACCACAGTGTCCTGATCTATGGCGGCCAGGTGGCTGCCAGCCTGTTGGAGCCGCGCGCCCTGGACATCGTCGCCGGCCAGCTGGCCAGCCTGCGGCGGGAGTTCCGGGCGGCCGATGCGTTCAGCGGGTGGATGCTGAGCCATGACGAGATCCGCGTGCATGGTTGGGACCAGGCGCCCAGGGCCGGCTCCGGCCGGCCCGGGGAGAACCTGGCCGAGAACCTGCGCCGCGTACGGGCGGCGGCCGAGGCCCTGGACCATGCGGCGGAGCTCTACGTGTGGTCGGACATGTTCGACCCCTTTCACAACGCCGCCGACAGCGCCGCGCCCTACTACCTGGTCAACGGCAACTGGGCCGGCAGCTGGGAGGGCCTCAGCCCGCGGATGGGCGTCGTCAACTGGAACAGCCAGCCGGACAAGCGGCGCGACTCGGCGGCCTTCTTCGCCGCACGTGGGCATCGACAGGTTCTGGCCGGCTACTACGACCGGCCGGCCGGCAGCTTCGGCGATAGGGCCTGGCTGGCGGACCTGCGGGGCCTGCCGGGCATCGAGGGCGTGCTCTACGCGCAATGGGGTTCCGGCTATGACAACCTGGAGGCCTGGGCCCAGCATGTGTGGGGCGACGCCACCTGGGTGATGTCAACGCCGGAGTGGCCGACGCCGCCAGCGTCGACGGCCTGGCCGACGACCGCGTCGACCCTCGCCCCGCCTACGATGACGGCGTCGGTCGGGTCGACGGCCACCACGACGGGCGGCCCCACCGCGACGCCTTCCGCGCCACCGTCGGCTGGAGTCCTGCTGCCGGCCCTGTCGCGGTAGGCGCAGTCCCTGGTCGAGGCGTCGGTCGCGGGTTCCCGGGGCGCTATAATGAACTGGATGGCATCCCCACCCCCCCTGCGGGTCGGCGTCCTGATGGGCGGCCGCTCCAGTGAGCGCGAGGTCTCCCTGGCCAGCGGCCGACAGGTGTACTACAACCTGGACCGCGCCCGCTACGACGGCCGGGCCATCTTCATGGACCTCGGGGGGCGGCTCTGGCTGCTGCCGGAAAAGCTGATCATCCAAAACAGATGCGCGGACGTGGAGGCGCGGCTGGCGGTGGAGGCGCGCCGCCTGGCCTACGAGGACCTGCCGGCGGAAGTGGATCTGGTCTTCAACGCCCTGCATGGCAAGTACGGCGACGACGGCTGCGTTCAGGGCTTGCTGGAGCTCCTGGACCTGCCTTACACCGGCTCCGGCGTCCTGGCCTGTGCCCTGTCCCTGGACAAGCCGATGGCCCACGCCCTGCTGCGGTCCGTGGGCATGGAGGCACCGCCCGCCGAAGCCATCAGGGCCGCCGACTGGGCGCGCGACGCCGAGTCCTGCACGGCCAGGGTCGTCGCCATGCTGCTGGCTGACGGCGCCACCCGACTGGTGGTGCTGCCGGCACGCGAAGGCTCCAGCATCGGCGTCTCGGTGGTCGATGACATCGAGCAGCTGGACGCGGCGGTGGCCGAGGCCCTCGCATTCGACAACCGCGTGCTCGTGGAGGCCTTCCTGGACGGGATGGAGTTCTCAGTCATCGTCACCGGAAACGGCGACCACCTGGAGGCCTTCCTGCCCACCGAGACCCGCACCGAGAACCCCTTCATGACCTACGACGACAAGTACATGCCGGGCCGCTCGCAGAAGATCACGCCGGCCGAGGTCGCCCCGGACCTGCTGGCCCGGATGCAGGCCGAGGCTTGCCGCGCCTACCGGGTATTGGGATTCCAGGGCTATGGAAGAATGGACGGCTTCCTGCTGGCCGATGGGCGGGTGGTCTTCACCGACCCCAACTCAACCTCCGGCATGTCGCCGTCCAGCTACATGTTCCATCAGGCGGCGGAAGCCGGACTGACCGCCGCCGCGCTCATCGATCGCATCCTCCGGCTGGCCCTCGAGGCTCATGCCGCCAAGCGAGGTCCACTCTGACATGACCCCTTTGCGTATCGGCGTCGTCCTCGGTGGCCGCTCCAGCGAGCGCGAGATCTCGCTGGAGAGCGGCCGCAACATCCTGGCCAACCTGGATCCGTCGCGCTTCAGCGGCTTGCCCATCTACATGGATGCCGATGGGCGGCTGTGGGAGATCGGCCTGCCGCACCTGGTGCAGAACACGACGCGGGACCTGGAGGCGCGACTGGAGCACGGCGCCCGGCGTTTGGCTTACGAGGACCTGCCCCAGCGCGTGGACTTCGTCTACATCGGCCTGCACGGCAAGTATGGTGAAGACGGCTGCTTCCAGGGCCTTCTGGAGCTGCTCGACCTGCCCTACAGTGGCTCCGGTGTCCTGGGCGCGGCCCTTGGCATGGACAAGCGGGTGCAGCGCGGTCTGCTGCGCCAGGCGGGCGTGGACGTGCCGCGCACGCATGCGGTGGCCCAGGAGGACTGGACGGCAGATCCAGAGGGCCAGTTGGCGGTGGTGGCCGCCGTCGTGGGCTTTCCCGCGGTGGTCAAACCCAGCCGCGAGGGTTGCTCCACCGCCCTGGCGGTCGTGCAGGACACGGTGACGCTGGCGGCGGCCATCAGCGGGGCTCTGGCCTGGGACCGACACGCCCTGGTGGAGGAGCACCTCAGCGGCACCGAGGTGACGGTGGTGGTGCTGGAGGACGAAGCGGGCCGTCCGCGGGCCTTCGCGCCCACGGAGACCCCGCCCAAAGGCGATTTCCTGACCATCGAGGAGAAGTTCCTGCCCGGTCAGGGTATGAACATCACCCCCGCCCGCCTGCCCCAGGAGACCCTGGACGCGGTGCGCGACGTGGCGGAGCGGAGCTTCCGGGCCCTGGGCCTGAGGGTCTTCGCGCGCATCGACATGTACGTCACCGGAGGCGGGCGCATCGTCGTGGGCGAGCCCAACACCCTGCCCGGATCCAGCCCCAGCTCCACGATCTTCCTTGGACCCATCGAGGAGGGCATCGGCCCGATGGATCTGGTCGGTCTGGTCATCGAGCGCTCTCTGGCCGCCCACGCGGCCAAGAAGGGTCCCTTGGACTAGCGCCGTGATCCGCATGGAGGCCTTTCTGGCCGGCAACCCCCAGGCCCGGGTGCTTGCCGTCGGCGCGGAGGCCTTTCCCTCATTCGCCTTCGATTCACGGCTCGTCCAGCCGGGGCAGCTGTTCATGGCCGTGCGCACCGCCAAGGGCGATGGGCACGACCACATCGCGGCGGCGGTGGCCGGTGGGGCCGGAGGCGTTCTCTGCGAGCGGCTCGACGGCTGGACGCCGCCGCCCGGGCTGACGGTGCTGCTGGTGCCGGACACGGCGGCGGCGGTGCGAGCCTATGCCGCCCACATCCTGCGTTGTCGAGACCTGCCCGTGGTGGCGGTGACCGGCAGCGCGGGCAAGACCAGCGCCAAGGAGTTCATCGCCCACCTGCTGGCGGCGCGCTACCGCGTCTTCCGCAACCCCGGCAACTTCAATGACAGTTACGGACTGCCCATTGCCCTGGGCCTCCTCGAAGACCAGCACGAGATCCTGGTGCTGGAGATGGGCACGGACCGCCGGGGAGAGATCGCCGAGCTGGCGGCCATCGCCCCGCCGGACACCGCCGTGGTGACCCTGGTGGCGCCGGCTCATCTGGATGCCCTGGTCGACCTGGACGGCGTCGCGGCGGAGAAGGGCGCCCTGGTTGCGGCCCTGGGTCCCGCGGGGCTGGCCGTGCTCAGCGGCGACGATCCGCGGGTGGCGGCCATGGCGGAGCGAACGGCGGCGACGGTGGTCCTCTGCCGTGTCGGCGACCCCGATCACTCGCTGCAGGCGGGGTTGGAGGAAGCTGAGGACGTCGGCGCGCGCGGGCCCTATCCCGGGCGACGCGGGCCGGAACTGGCCTGGGCGACCGACCCGCGGATCACTCGCGCCGGCACCTCGTTCACCCTGCATCTGGGCAGCGAGCGGGCAGCGGTGACCATCCCCCGGCTCGGCGCCCACTTCGCTCGGGCGGCCGTGATGGCGGCGGTGGTCGCCCGTCGCTACGGCCTGACCCTGGACGAGATCGCGGCTCGCCTGGCAGACCTCCCGACCCTTCCCGGCCGCCTGAATCCCCTGGCGGGGCGCGAGGGCTCGCTGCTCCTGGATGACAGCTACAACGCCAGCCCGGAAGCGGTCTTGGCCGGCCTGGCGGTGCTGGCGCAGTTGGATGCCGCCTGCCGCGTCGCCGTGCTAGGCGACATGGCGGAGTTGGGGGCCTTGGCTGCCGAGAGCCATCACCGCGTCGGGGAGGCGGCGGCGGCCGGCGTGGACCTGCTGGTGACCAAGGGCCCGCTGGCGGCGGGCATCGCCGAGGCGGCACGTCAGGGCGGCCTGGTCGCTGAGCGGGTGGTGGTCACCCATACGGCGCAGGATGCGGTGGCCGCTGTGCTGCCCTTCCTGGGCCCGGAGACGGTGGTGCTGGTGAAGGGTTCGGCGGTGATGCGCATGGAGCAGGTGGTGGCCGGACTGATGGCCCAGCCGGCCCTGGCGCCGAGGCTCCTGGTGCGCCAGGACGCCGCCTGGAAGCAGATCGTGGCCCTGGAGCCGGATCGCCCCACCTGGGTGGAGATCGACCTGGGCGCGCTGGCGCACAACACGCGGCGCCTGAAGGAGGCCGCGGGACCGGCGGTGCTGATGGCCGTGCTCAAGGCCGACGCCTATGGGCACGGTGCGGTACAGGCCGCGCGCGTGGTCCTGCGCCACGGCGCCGACCAGCTGGCGGTGGCCTGCCTCTCCGAAGGTGCGGCCCTGCGGGCGGCTGGTATCACGGCACCCATCCTCATCCTGGGCTACACCCCGGCCTGGCAGGCGCGGGAGGCCCTGCGCCTGGACCTGGCGGCGACGGTCTTCGATGACCGCACCGCCCTGGCCTTCAGCCTCGCGTCGCGGGACCTAGGACGTGGGGCCCGACTGCACGTGAAGGTGGACACGGGCATGCACCGCCTGGGCTGCCCCCCCGGCGAGTCGCCGGCGCTCCTGGCCCGGGTGGCGGCGATTCCCGGCCTGGTGGTGGCGGGTATCTTCACCCACCTGGCCTGCGCCGACGACCCTTCGCAAGCCGGCCGCGCGGCGACGGCGGCGCAGCTTCAGGGCTGGGAGGCCCTGCTGGCGCGCCTGCGGGCTGAGGGCCTCCGCCCGCCGCTGGCACATGCTCTGAACAGCGCGGGACTCCTGGCCTGGCCGGAGGGCCGCGGGGATCTGGTACGCCCGGGCATCGCCTTGTACGGGTTGAGTCCCTCGCCGGATCTCGCGGCCGCCATCGGCCCGGCGGGCTTGGACCTGCGCCCGGTGCTCAGTTGGAAGACGCAGATCGCCCAGGTGCATCGGCTGGAGCCAGGCGAGGCTGTGGGCTATGGCGCAGGCTGGCGCGCGGCGCGGCCGAGCCTGGTGGCCACGATTCCGGTAGGCTACGCCGACGGCTTCCGTCGTGCGCCGCGCAGTTGGCGGCAGGTGCTGGTGCGCGGCCGCGCCGCGCCGTTGATCGGCCGCGTCTCCATGGACCAGTCCGGCGTCGATGTCACCGACATCCCCGGCGCGCGGCAAGGCGATGAGGTGGTGCTCATCGGGCGCCAGGGCGCGCAGGCGATTCGTGCCGAGGACGCCGCCGCATGGCTGGGCACGGTCAGTTATGAGGTGGTCGCGGGCATCCTGGCGCGCGTGCCGCGCCTGGGAACGGAAGGCGGAGGAGGAAGCGCATGAGCCAACACGCTCAGGAGGCGGCCCCGGCTATCAGCCTGACCGAGGCCGCGCTGGGGCAGGTGCTGGCCCAGCGCGCGGCCTCCGACAGCCCCGGCGCCGACCTGCGGCTGGATCTGGTGGGCCGCGGCGCCGGCGCCTTCCAGTACGCATTCGGATTGGCGGACATCGCCGATCGTGAGCCCGCGGATCTGGCGATCCCGGTCACGGCGGACCTCAGTGTCGTCATCCGCGGCGAATTCCTGCCGGACCTGGTCGGCACGGTCATCGATTTCGTGACCGCGGGCGACGCGCAAGGCTTCGCCATCCGCAACCCCAACCCGGTATGGCGCGACCCGCTCGCGGCTGCGGTACAGGCGGTGGTCGACCGCGACATCAACCCTGGGCTGGCCTTGCACGGCGGCGGCGTGTACTTGTTGGGGGTGAAAGGCGACCAGGCCTTCATCCAGCTCTGGGGCGGCTGTCAGGGCTGCGCCGCGGCGCGCCTGACCCTGAAGCTGGGCATCGAGCGGCAGATCCGCGCGGCGGTGCCCGCGATCGCCGCGGTGATCGACCGCACGGACCATGCCGGCGGGGCAAGCCCGTATTACACGGACGCGGCGGGGGCCGCGTCCGTTTTCGGGGATGCCTGAGCCTGCGTGCGCCTGTCGGTCCGCCGGCTGATCGAGATCAGCCGGCCAATGGTCCAGAGGATCCTGAGGCGCCAGCGGTTTGACCAGCGCGCGATCAGCAGCCGATACAGGTAGGCGGCGAGGTCGGCGTCCTGGTCGGTTGGGGGGTGGCGGTCGGCGAGGAGGCCGGTGTGTTGCTGGGCGTCGCGCTGCCGGTGGGCGCCGCCGTCGGCGTGTAGGTGGCCGTCGGCGTGTGGGTGGCGGTGGGTGGCGGCGTCATGGTCGGCGTGTCGGTGGCGCCAGGCATGCCGATCCCGCCGGCCGGCGTGGCCGACGGCGTCAGGGTCATGCTCGGCGTCGGCGAGACGGAAGGCGTCGGTGTGACCGAAGGGGTGTAGGTGGAGGTCGGGGTGCCGCCCCCGTTGTCGGGGTACAGCGAGGACACGCCGTTCGCGTCGTCCGCCTCCAGGCTGCGCATGTAGCTGCTGCCCGTCGGATAGCTGGAGCACATGGTGGAGCGACCGCTGTTGTTGGGGCAGTTGCCGCTCTGGGTATGGGCCAGGCCGAGGGCATGCCCGAACTCGTGCGAGGACACCGATCGGCCGTCGATCTGGCTGCCGCCGGGCACGCCGGTGCCCAGGTACCAGTTCTCGCCGCTGTCGAACTTGATGGTGGCGCGGTTGATGATGCCGCCGTTGTAGTAGATGGTGGTCGTCGCCAGCACGTTGCCGCCACCGTCGATGGTACCGGTGGTGATGTCGTTGTTGCTGGAGTTGTCGCTGCTGTAGACCCAGTCGGAGCCGTTCACGTTGGTCCACTGGTCAGCCCCGAAGTCCGCCACCGGGCGCCAGGAACTGCCCATGGTGTGGGTGTCGTAGGTGGTGTTGTGCTGGGCCCACACGGGACCCCAAGCCACCCAGGCCCTGGCCTTGCCGCCGCCGACGATGACGACAACCGTTGCCAGCGCGATCGCTAGGATGGTCGGGACGCGGGTCGCTCTCATCACCTACTCCTTACGGAACCAACTCGGGCCGGCAGGGAACACCGGTTCAGCGGAATCCAATTGACTCAACGAAGGATAACGTCTGTTCACGCTGTCGTCAATGGCTTTGGGGCGGACGGTCAGCGGGCGGAGAGGATCTCCGTCGGCGCACTCGGTCCTCTGTGGTCGGCAGGTCATGGTCGGCACGGCCCGGAGCTGAGGATCGCGATCACCAGGTCCGCGCCCGGCACGCTGCACTCGCATTGTCTTCACTTGTGCGGCGCGGCCGCCTCCCGCACCCCGTCCCAAATCCCCCGGCCGTAGGCAGCCGCGTAGCCCGGCCGCCCCATCGCCACGCTCCGAGCCGCTGTCAGCAGCAGCGAGCCCAACCGGTAGACGACGATGAAGGCGCGGTGGGCGCCCTGCGTGTGGCGGCGGAAGAATGCCACCGAGCCGCGGCCGTAGAGGTAGCCTTGCCGCGGAGAGCCGAGGACGGCGCTCCGGGCCACCTTGTGCCACAGCTTCCCCGCCGGCGCGTGGTAGATCGTCCAGCCGGCGGCCCGGGCGCGCAGGCAGAAGTCGTGGTCGTCGTAGTAGAACGGGAAGGCGGCGGCGTCGAAGCCGCCCAGCTCCCGCCAGGCGGCGGCGCGCACCAGCATGCAGCAGCCGGTGCACCAGTCCACCGGCCGGGGCGGATCCTGCGCCGTGGTCCACCGCGTCGTGTCGACGGCCGCCAGGGTCAGCGGGCGGCGGTAACCGGCCGAGGGCCAGACCTCCTCCGGCCGGTCGTGCAGGTAGATCGTGGGGCAGGCGATGGCGCATCGCGGATCACCCTCCGCGGCCGCCAGGAGCCGGGCCACCAGGTGAGGCGCGGCCACGGTGTCGTTGTTCAAGATCAGCAGCCACCGGGCTCCGGCATCCAGGGCCGCCGCCGCGCCCACCGCCAGGGCGCCCGCGTAGTAGCGGTTCTCCGGCAAGGAGATCACCTGGGCTGACGGATGATGCTTGCGGATCCTGGCCACCGGGTCGTCGGCCGAGGCGTTGTCGACCACGACGAGGTCCAGCCCCCCGGAGGCGATCCCCGTTTGGGCGGCCAGTGAGTTCAGGCAGGCCAGGGTGTCGTCCGCGCCGTTCCAGTTGACCGTTACGGCCGCGACGCGCCCGGCGGCGGAGCCGGACGCCTCTGCCCCCCCCCTTCCCCCAGCCGTTTTGGGGGAGGGGGCCGGGGGGTGGGGGCCGGCCACCCCGA
>JBGAUA010000013.1:0-7164 GCA_044228875.1 Anaerolineae bacterium | reverse complement strand
CCCCCGTCCACCCCTAGAAGCCCTGTCGTCCCGCGAACAGCTTGAACAAGCCCACCTGCTCGCGCAGGGAGCGCCCGCGGTAGCAGTTGAGCAGGCAGGGCGCCTGACAGCCCTTCATCTTGTCGCGGATCTGCTGGGCATGGGCCGATTCCCAGATGTCCCGCGGATGTTGGGTCCGCAGGTTGCCGGCGCGGTCGTCCACCGTCCAGCAGAACATCACGTCGCCGCGGGGGTCGATGTTGAAGGCGTTGTAGCGCACCATGCACTCGTCGGGTCGCGGATGGCTGCGCGGGTCGCGGAAGTAATAGGAGAGGGCCACCAGATGTTCGTCGGGGTTCCAGATGGCGTGGCCGGCGTGCTTGAGGCGCCGCAGCTCCTCCAGCTGGCTCTCCAGCAGGTCCGCGTTGCGCGGCCAGTGGGGGTTGTGCTCGAACCAGTCCGGGGCCATGGCCTCGTCGGTGGCGAATGTGGGGTAGAGCGGCTGGACCAGGAAGCGGTCCACCTTCAGCTCCTCCAGGGCCCACAGGGCCGTGGGCACCAGATCGGCGTAGGTCTCCTCCATGATCACCGAAGCCACGCCCAGGACGATCGACGCATCGCGGTGCTGGAGCATGCCGAGCGCCGCCACGCAGCGGTCGTAGAGCGGAACGCCGCGCACCTTGTCGTGCACCTCTCGCGTCAGGTGGTCGATGGACAGGCTGAGGAAATCCGGCCCCACCTCCAGGACGCGGTCGCAGGCCTTCTCCGTCAGGAACATGCCGTTGGAGCTGACCTTGGTCTTGATGCCGATCTGCCGGCAATGGGCCAGGATGTCGAAGAAGCCGCGCTTCTGGAAGGGCTCGCCACCGGAGATGACCAGGAAGAAGGGGCCCAGCCATTCGCGCAGCTGGTCCAGTGAATGCTTCCATTCGTCCACCGTCAGCTCGTTGTTCTCCTGCAGCTTCCACATCTCGCACATGGTGCAGCGCGCGGCGCAGATGTCGGTGATCAGCACCGACACCTGATTGGGCTTGGCCAGGCGCCGGTCCGTGGCGTAGCTCAGGCGCTGGGCCAGGTGGTTGGAGCCTTGGTAGACGGCGAACTCGATGTCGCGGAGCAGGGTCATGGCAAACCTCTCAGGGGAGCTTGGATTCTAGCAGGCGGCTTCCCCGGGGGTGACGGAGGAACGGGCCGGGTGCTTGCAGGCGATCGTCGTCGCGGCCGGGATCGGCGGAGCAGATCCCGGCACGTTCATCGGTACCCGTCGGCGACGACGCGGCAGGATCTACTGGGCGGAGCCTTGCCCGGCAGTGATCCTGCTCAGGGCAGGGCCGGCAGACTGGCCACCAGAAGGGAGCGTCCCTCCAGGATGAACAGGCGCCCCGTGGCGCCGTCCCAGACCAGGCCGGAGATCCCGCTGAATCGCCCGTCGGGGTTGCCCTCCAGCGGCTGGGTCGGGCGCAGGTAGGTGGCCCTGAGGGCGCCGTCCGGACCCAGGACGAGGATTCGTCCGCCGTCCCGGTCGGCGGCCAGGATGGCTTGGCCGGAACCCATGCCCAGGGCGGTCAGGACGGGCGTCGACTCGCCCGGCGGCAGGCCGCTCATGGCGAAGGGCGCCGCAGCGCCGCCCACGAACTTGCGCAGGCCCCCGTCGACGAGACGCAGGTAGATCGCTCCGTCGATCTGCATCTCCGCGCTGTTCTCCAGCGACTCAGGTGTCGTGAGCCAGGTCTCTCCGGCGACGCGGTAGCGAGGGAAGTCGCCGCCGATGGCCTCGTAGCGGTAGATCTGTCCCACGGTGCGATCGACGGCGTACAGACTGCCGTCGAAGCCCGCCAGCTGATCGACGGCGGTCCAGGTAGGTTCGGCGGGGCGCTCCAAGGGCTCGACCAGCGCCGGTCGCAGCCACCAGAGACGGTCGGCGGCGTCCAGGGCGACGACCTCGGCCGGCTTGACCGCGTCCGGGCCGTCGTTTGGCGGCGGCAGGAGCGCCAGCCCCTCGATGTCTCCGACGGGCGGCGCCTGGCCGACGGCCTGCCCGCGCTGCAGGGCCGGGCGGACCTCGGCCGTCTCCAGGTTGACCCAGTCCACGCGCTGCAGGGCGCGGTTGAGCACGTAGGCGGTGTTGCCGTTGACCAGCAGCTGTCGCGAGTCGCCGGCCTCGCCGTCCAGATTGGTCAGCGGGCGCAGGTCCGTCAGACGAAGGACGCCGGCCGCGTCGGCGGTGGTGGCGGCGGGCGCGGCGATGCCGAGCGGGTCGACTTCCCCCGCGCCGCCAAGGCTGCGCAGGCGCATGAGGACGGTCAGCAAGAGGGCGGCGGTGGGCAGGGCGAGGGCCAGGGCGGCCCCCAGTCGAGCCCGCTCCAGGGCGTAGCCCTCTTCGCCCTGTTCAGCGCCGCGACGCGGCAGGAGCCCCAGCAGGACCCGCGCGGCCAGGCGGGCCAGGCGCGGTCCGATCGCGCCTGAGGGGGCCAGGAGCGGGGGGCGGTTCGCCGCCTGGGGCGAGGTCGCGCGCGGCGGCCGGATCGCCGGATCGGGCGGAGAGTCCTGGCCGGCCGCGTCGCGTTCTGGGGCGCCGGCGGAGTCGGTTGAATGCGTGCGTCCGGATGTCAGGTACCCGGATTCCGGGCCTGCGCCGTCAACGGTCCCGGTCTCCAGGAGCCCGGTATCGAAGGCGATGGCATCGAAACGGGTTGTGCGCTCCAAGTCCTGGGCGGGCGTCGACGGATCGGGTGGGCCGATCCAGCGGACCCAACGCTCGGCCGGCCGCGAAGCAAGGTCCTCTGTCGCCGCGTCCAAGGCGTCGTCGTCGCCGTCCCGCTGCCAGTCAGGAGCGTCGTCGCCATCGCCCGCCACGTCCTCCGGTGCGCCGCCGTCGTCGTCGTAGGCCATGTGGGCGGTCCCGTCGCCCGCGACCGGACGGGCGGGCGACGCCACTGGAAGACCGCCGGCTGCGGTCACATCCCGCGGCTCGGGCGACAGCCTCGGCGGATGCGGCTGGGCCAGACAGACCAGCGGCAGCTCCGGCGGCAGCAGCTCGTCCAGGCGCCGCTGAAGGCCGGCCGGATCGGACAGCAGCAGCTGCCGTACGATGTCGCGGCTCAGGAGGTCCGCCGCGGTGCTGGGCGCAAGGATGGCCGCGGAACCCGGCGGGAAGGCCCAATGGCCGAAGTGCACCTCGAGCTGCTCCGCTCTACCCATGCCCAGCGGAGGCCAGAGGGCGTCGTCGGACAGCGCTTCAACGCCGCGGCGCAGCCAGGGGCTGACGGCCGGATGCCGTGCCAGGCCGGGGCCATCCGGGCCGGACACGATGCCGTCGCCCGATGTGGCGGTTGCCAGGTCCAGCCGATAGGCCACGGCCGGTCCGGCCTGGGCAAGGAAGGCCTCCTCCTCGCCGACGAAAAGGAGGCTGGCACCGGCACCCAGGAGTCTCGGCCGGCCGGCCGCCGGCGGCTCAGCGGCGGCCTCCTGCTGGATCACTCGGCGCAGCCAGCGGTCACCGGCGATCAGGGCCACCCTGAGGCGGGCCGTCAGGCTGCCGTCGCGCCGCTCGAACATGCTGGCCATGCCCGCCGCCAGGCGCTGCTCGATTGCCGAGCGCTGCCGCGGATCATCCGCGCCCCAGACCTCCACCAAGAGGGCCAGGGTCCCCGGCCGCGCGCCGCCGATCCGCCGCAGCAGGGTGGCGGACGGGGGGCCGCTGCGCAGCTGGATCAGGCGACGGTTCATCAGGCGGCGGGCCTCAGGGCCGCCAGGGCGCGGATGAAGGCGGCATAGGCCAGGGCGGTGGTCGCCATGGCGGCCAGCATCGCGGGCCAGAAGCTCCAGCCCGTGCGGATGAGCCAGGGCAGGACGACGAAGAAGACCAGGGAGGGCAGCACCAGCCACAGGATGTCGCCGGCCATGGCGCCGGCCTTGAGGGCGGCGGTGGCACGGTCGCCGCTGGCGGCGGCGTCGCGGTACAGCCAGGACAAGGCGAGAACGGACGTGAGGGGCAGCGAAACCAGAAAGGCGCCGGCCAGGCTGTTGCGTTTACCCAGTTCGGAAGCGGCGGCGATGACGAGGGCGGAGATGAGGATCTTGAGGACGGGCTGCATGGGTGCCTCCATGGGGTGAGTGGCCGAAGGCAGATGGTGGGCCGCGACCGTCGAGCCATCCACCGGGACATGGCCGCCGCACGCTGCGTCGAGCGGCCAGGCTGATCGGCCGGGCCGCTAGCTGCTGGTGTCCCCGGATCGCAGCGCTTCGACCAGCCGTTTGACTTCCTGGGCGCGGTCCACCGGGCAGATGAGCAGGGCTTCCGGCGTGTCCACGACGATCATGCCCTCCAAGCCGATGCTTGCCACCAGTCGCCCGCCGGGGGCGAAGATCAGGTTGCCGGTGCTGTCCAGCCCCAGGTAGCGGCCCAGGACCGCGTTGCCTTCCTCGTCCGCCGGCAGGGTGTCCTTGACCGCGGCCCAGCTGCCGATATCCAGCCATTCGAAGCCGGCGGGGACGCAGGCCACGCGCTCGGCGCGCTCCATGATCCCGTAGTCGATGGTCGTGCGATCCTCGATGCTCTGCCAGACAACCGGTAGGGCCGCGGCGAAGGCCGCGTCGCCGTCGGCGGCGGCGGCGGTCAGGGCATCGAGCTGCGCCGCGAGGCGCGGCAACTGGGCGGCGAAGGCCGCGCCGATGACCGGCACGGTCCAGGCGAAGATGCCCGCGTTCCACAGGTGCCGCTCGCCCGCCACAAAGGCCTCTGCCCGCGCACGGTCCGGCTTCTCCACGAAGCGCGCCACCCGGCGGCAGCGGCCGTCGCCGCCCTCGGCCGCGCCGATCGTCTCACCCAGTTCGATATAGCCGAAGCCCGTTTCCGGCGACGTCGGGGGGATGCCAATGGTCGCCAGCCAACCGTGGCGCGCCAGGATCGCGGCTCGGCCCAGGTCCGCCTGCAGGGCCTCGGCGGGGGCGATCTGGTGGTCGGCGGACAGGACGACCATCGTCGCCCCGGGATCCCGCGCGCGCAACCAGGCCACCCCCAGGCCGAGAGCGGCAGCGGTGCCCAGGGGCGCCGGCTCGCCCAGCACCTGCCCGGCCGGCAGTTCCGGAAGCTGAGTCCGCACCTGCGCCACGTGGTCCGCCGCGGTCAGGACGATGACCCGCTCAGGTGGCACCAGGGGTGCCAGCCGGTCCACCGTCAGGCGCAGCATCGAGCGCTCGGGGTCGGTGAGGGCCAGGAGCTGCTTGGGCGATTGGGGCTGGGAGAGGGGCCAGAGCCGCGTCCCGGAGCCGCCGGCCAGGACGAGGGCGTAGAGGACGGGGGGAAAGGTCTCGGTCGTCATGGCGCTATTGTGCGCCAGGGTGGCGTGCGTGGCGAACTGCGCTCTATGCCCGGCGCCACTGCCGGTGTCTCTGTGCATGTTCCCCGCCGCTCTCATCCCGTGGAGGTTGCCATGACCCTGAGCCGACGTCGCTTCCTGGCGGCCGGCGCCACCGGTGCCGCCGTCACCCTGGTGCAGCGCGCCGACTCGCCCGCTGTGCTGCCGCGCCCCAACATCGCCTGGGCCGCCGGTTGCGATACGCCGATGCCCGCGCCCTCGCCGGAAGGGCACCTGCTCAACCGCGCCACCTATGGGCCGACACGGTCGGAGCTGGCCGAGGTCAGACGCCTGGGGATCCCTGCCTGGCTGGACCAGCAGCTGAGCCCCCAGCGCGTCGACGACAGTGCCTGCGAGCTGGCCCTGGAGGATCTCTGGAGCCTCAAGTGGGACGTGGCGCGGATCAAGCAGGAGAACTACCAGACCGGGCGGCCCATCGCCAACGAACTGGTAGCCAACTCCCTGTACCGCGCCGTCGCCAGCCGCCGGCAGCTGGCGGAGATGATGGCCGAGTTCTGGAGCAACCACTTCAACGTCTACCACCCCGAGGAGTTCACCGGGCGGGCCAAGACCTTCGATGAGCGTGAGGTCATCCGGCCCCACGTGCTGGGGAAGTTCCGTGATCTGGTGCATGGCGTCGCCGCCAGCAGCACGATGATGCGCTACCTCAACACCGCCCGCAACACCAAGGACGGTCCCAACGAGAACTTCGCCCGCGAGCTCATGGAGCTGCACGTGCTGGGCGTCAACGGCGGCTATACCGAGCAGGACATCAAGCAGGTGGCGCGCTGCTTCACCGGCTGGAACGTCAACAACACCACCTGGACCATCGACTTCCGCAGCGCCGACCACGCACCGGGCGACAAGATCGTCCTCGGTCAGCGCATCGCTTCCGGCGGGGTGGACGAGGGCCACGCGGTCATCGACATCCTGGTGGACCATCCGTCCTGCGCGCGCCATCTGGCCAGCCGCCTCTGCCAGCGCTTCATCGCCGACAGTCCGCCCGCCTCCGCGGTGGACAAGGTGGCGGCCGCTTTCGGCAAGGACGGGGACATCCCGGCCATGCTGCGCGTCCTCTTCCTCTCCAGCGAGTTCGCGGCTTCGGCCTCGCTCACCGATGCCGCCGGCCGCTCGGTTCCAGCTAAGGTCCGGCGGCCGATGGAGCATTGGGCGGCCATCCTGCGAGCGCTGGAGGTGGAGGCCTACGCCCTGCTTCAGGACCTGCCCAAGGACGCCTACGAAGAGCAGGGAGCGGAGTACGGCGACCGCGCCGAAGGCTACCTGCAGGCCATGGACCATCTACCCTTCCGCTGGCACGCCCCCGACGGCTACCCGGACAAGGGTCCTTGGTGGAGCGGCATGCATGTCATGCTCTCGCGCTGGAACTTCGCCCTGGCCCTGACGGAGGGGCGTATCCCGGGGATGACCGTGGACCTGTGGGCGCAGATGCAGGCCGACGGCGTCAAGCGCGACGCCGGGGCGGTCGTCGACTACTGGGCGGGGCGACTGCTCACCCGCTCGCTGTCGACCGCCGACCGCCAGAACCTCGTCGCATTCCTGATCCGCGGCGCCTCGGGTGGCCTGTCCGAGAGCCTGTTGCGCAGCCGCCTGCCCGTGCTCGTCGCCCTGCTGTGCGACAGCCCCAACTTCCACTGGCGCTAGGAGGCCCATCATGATCCAGCAAGGAATGTCCCGCCGCGAACTGCTGCGCGGCGGCGCCCTGGCCGCCGGCTCCGCCCTGCCGGGCTGGATGCCCCGCCTGGCCTTCCGCCAGGCCGGGGCGCCGGCGCGGGGCGACATCCTGGTCTGCCTCTTCCAGCGCGGC
>JBGAUA010000139.1:0-9607 GCA_044228875.1 Anaerolineae bacterium | reverse complement strand
TCGACAAGCCCGGCACCCTCACCCTGGCCGACTTGGAGCTGACCGAGGGCGGCGCCCTCGACCGCCTGGACGAGGACGCGCGGCGGGCGCTGATGGGCGCCGCCGGCGCCAGCCGCCATCCCGTCAGCCGCGCGCTCTACCGCGAGCTGGCCGCGCGCGGCACGCCCTACCCCGAGGACGGCCTGGCCCGGGAGATCCCCGGAGAGGGTGTCCGCTACCAGGACGGCGCCGGCGACTGGTTCCTGGGCCGCAGCATGGACCCCGGCGGCGGCGCCTGGGCCGAGCTGCGCCATGAAGGCCGCAGGGCGGCCGCCTTCGCCCTGCAGGAGCGCCTGCTGATGGACGCCCCCGCCTCGGTCGCGCGCCTCAGGGCCATGGGCCTGGGCTTGGGCCTGCTCAGCGGCGACCGGCCGGAGCGCGTGGCGGACATGGCCCGGCGCCTCGGCCTGACGCCCGACGAAGCCCATGCGGACTGCTCTCCGCAGCGGAAGGCCGCCGCGGTCGCCGAGCGGCCCAGCCTGATGCTGGGCGATGGCCTCAACGATGCCCTGGCCCTGGGCGGCGCCGTCGTCAGCGGCAGCCCCTCCTGGGAGCTGAGCCCGCTGGCGGACCAGAGCGACCTCAGCTTCGCCAGCGGTTCGCTCACCTGGCTGCCCGAGCTCTTCGCCACCGCGCGGGGACTGCACCGGGCGCTCTGGGGCAACCTCGTCTTCGCCTGGAGCTACAACCTGGTGCTGGTGGCCCTGGCCCTGCGCGGGGGCTTCTCACCGCTCCTCTGCGCGGTGACCATGCCCGGCAGCTCCCTGCTCGTCAGTGCGGTGACCAGCCGCCTGCTCAAGCGATGAACGTCCTCATCCTGCTCATCTTCATCTCCGTCTTTCTGGCCGCTCTGGCGGTCACGCTCTTCGTGTACTCGGTCCGCAACGAGGATCTGGACCACGCCCTGCAACTTTCGCTCAAGCCCCTGGAGGACGAAACGTGATCGAAGAACGGCTTGTGACCTACGACGACCTGTCCACGCGCCGCTTCCTCTGGGCCTCGGTGCTCTGGGGCGCGGTGGGCATGCTGGTGGGCGTGATCATCGCCACCCAGCTGGCCTACTGGCAGGCCAACGGCCTGGGAACCCTGCCCTGGCTCCAGTTCGGCCGCCTGCGCCCGCTGCACACCAACGCGGTGATCTTCGCCTTCGTGGGCAACATGATCTTCGCCGGTGTGTACTACAGCACCCAGCGGCTGCTCAAGACCCGGATGGCCTCAGACTTCCTGTCCACGGTGCACTTCTGGGGCTGGCAGCTGATCATCGTGTCCGCCGCCGTCACCCTGCCCCTGGGCCTGACCCAGGGCAAGGAGTACGCCGAGTTGGAATGGTTCATCGACATCGCCATCGCCGTGGTATGGGTGGCCTTCGCCGTGAACTTCTTCTGGACCCTGGTGAAGCGCAACGAGAAGAACCTGTACGTCGCGCTCTGGTTCTACATCGCCAGCATCCTCACCGTGGCCGTGCTGCACATCGTCAACAGCCTGGCCCTGCCGTCGGAGGCCCTCCATTCGTACTCCGTCTTCTCCGGCGTGCAGGACGCCCTGGTGCAGTGGTGGTACGGCCACAACGCGGTGGCCTTCTTCCTGACGACGCCGGTCCTGGGCATCATGTATTACTTCATGCCCAAGGCCATCGGCAAGCCGGTGTACAGCTACCGCCTGTCCATCATCCACTTCTGGGCCCTGGTCTTCCTGTACATCTGGGCCGGACCGCATCACCTGCTCAACTCCGCCCTGCCGGACTGGGCGCAGAACCTGGGCACGGTGTTCTCGATCATGCTCTGGGCGCCCAGCTGGGGCGGCATGATCAACGGCCTGCTCACCCTGCGCGGCGCCTGGGACAAGCTGCGGACGGATCCGGTGGTCAAGTTCTTCGTCGCCGCCATCACCTTCTACGGCATGGCCACCTTCGAAGGGCCGCTGATGTCCATCCGCTCCGTCAACGCCCTGGCCCACAACACGGACTGGGTGATCAGCCACGTGCACGGCGGCGCACTGGGCTGGAACGGCTTCATGGCCGCCGGCATGTTCTACTGGCTGGTGCCCCGCCTCTACGGCACGAAGCTTTACAGCGAGCGCTGGGCCAACCTCCATTTCTGGCTGGGCATGGTGGGGATCGTCCTGTACATGGCCTCCATGTATGTCAGCGGCATCACCCAGGGCCTCATGTGGCGGGCCCTGACCCCGGAAGGCACCCTGCTCTACCCCAACTTCCTGGAGAGCATCTCCGCCAGCCGCACGATGTACATGGTACGCATGGTGGGCGGCCTCCTCTACCTGTGCACTTTCCTCCTGATGGCCTGGAACCTCTACAAGACCGCCCGCTCGGGCCGCGCCCAGGTCAGTTCGGTGACCGTCAGCGTGGCCGCGCCGCCCAAGGCCCAGGAGCCCGGCGCCCTACAGCTGCTGTTCTCGCCGGTGATGGGCCTGCTCCTGGTGGGCTTCGCCCTTTCCATGGCCCTGGGCATCAAGGGCCTCTACGCCGGCATCGCCGTGCTGCTGGCCCTGGGCGCCTTCACCCTGCTGGTCCGGCGGCTTCGGGCCCAGGGCGTCGGCAACCTGGGCGGCAGGCCATGGCACGAGCTGCTGGAGGGCAAGGCGCTGCTCTTCACCGTGCTGGTGCTCATCGCGGTGCTCATCGGCGGGATGGTCCAGATCCTGCCGCTGGTCTTCAGCGAAAAGGCCTTGGCCATGGAGCGCGAGGCCACGCCCTACACGCCGCTGGAGCTCGCCGGGCGCGACATCTACCGCCGCGAGGGCTGCTACGTCTGCCACACGCAGATGGTCCGCGCCCTCACCGCCGAGTCCCTGCGCTATGGGGCGCCCAGCGAGGCCTGGGAATCCATGTACGACCACCCCTTCCAGTGGGGCAGCAAGCGCACGGGGCCGGACCTCGCGCGCGAAGGCGGCAAGTACCCGGACCTCTGGCATTACCAGCACATGCTGGACCCGCGCGCCACCTCGCAGGGCTCCATCATGCCCAGCTACGCCTTCCTGGCCGAGTCGCGCCTGGACACCGCGCGCATCCCGCGGGTGATGAACACCATGCGGAAGCTGGGCGTACCCTACGACGCCGACGCCATCGCCGGCGGCGTGGACGCGGCCGAGACCCAGGCCAAAGGCATCGCCGACGGCTTGAACGCCGAGGGCGCGACCGCGGCGCCGGATACCGAGTTGATCGCCCTCATCGCCTACCTGCAGAAGCTGGGAACCGACCTGAGCCGGCAGCCCGCCGTCAGCCAGCAGCCCTGAGGAGAACGGTCATGAAATCCCTGATCATCCAAGCCCTGCCCGGCGATCCGCGACTGCTGGCCTTCCTGCTGGCCTTCGTGGTCATCTTCGGTGCCGTGGTCGCCTGGCAGTGGCGCCCCTCCGGCCGTGCCGAGCAGGATCGGCTGGCGATGCTGCCCCTGACCGACCAAGACTGAGGAGTCGACCATGAGAAACGAACGCCGCGACGTCGTCCGCGACCATGACTTCGACGGCATCCAGGAATTCGACAACCAGCTGCCGCGCTGGTGGGTAGGCACCTTCGTGCTGACCGTCCTGCTGGGGCTGTTCTGGTGGACGACGCGCCACACCTTCGGCACCGAGCCCAGCCTCCGGGAGATCCACGACCGCGAGTGGGCGGCCCTCATGAAGTTCCAGGAGGAGAAGGGCGGCAAGCCTCCGACGGACGAGGAAGTGCTGGCCGCCGCCGCGGATCCGGTCGCTCTGGCCGAAGGCCGGAAGACCTTCGAGACCACCTGCTTCGCCTGCCACGGCAAGGTGGGCGAAGGCAAGATCGGGCCCAACCTCACCGACGCCTACTGGATTCATGGTGGCCAGCCCAGCCAGATCGCCGCGACCATCTTCAAAGGTGTGCCGGAGAAGGGCATGCCCACCTGGCGTGGCGCGCTCACCGCGGACAAGATCAAGAACGCGGCGGCCTTCGTGGTGTCGCTCAAGGGATCGAACCCGCCTGGAGCCAAAGCGCCCCAGGGCACCCCGGAGCCCTGAGTGGCGGAGCCCCTCTACACCCTGCACCAGCGGCGCGGCGCCATCAATGCCGACGGACGCCGCGAGAAGGTCCGCGTGGCGGACGTGCACGGGCGCTTCACCACCTGGCGGCGGCGGGCCTTCGCGCTCCTCATCCTGGTCTACGCCGGCGCCCCCCTGGTAAAGGTGGGCGGCAAGCCGCTGATCTTCCTCGACATCACCCATCGCCGCTTCTTCCTGTTCGGACAGACCTTCAACGCCCAGGACGCCTACCTGCTCTTCTTCCTCCTGGCGGGAGGCATCCTGGTCATCTTCCTGGTGACCTCACTCCTGGGCCGGCTCTGGTGCGGCTGGGCCTGCCCGCAGACGGTCTTCCTGGAGGGGATCTTCCGCCCCATCGAACGCTGGCTCGAAGGCTCGAAACACGAGCAGTTGCGGTTGGCCCGCCAGCCCCTGAGGGGGCGCAAACTGCGCATCCTCGTCGCCAAGCACGGCCTCTACCTGCTGGCCGCGCTCCTGGTCTCGCACATCTTCATCAGTTACTTCGTCAGCCTGGAGCAGCTGCGGGTCTGGGTATTCGAGGCGCCCCGCGAGCATTGGACGGCCTTCCTGTGGATGGGCGCCATCACCGGGGGACTGTATGTCAACTTCGCCTGGTTCCGCGAGCAGACCTGCGTGATCCTTTGCCCCTACGGCCGCCTGCAGTCGGTGCTCACGGACGACGACACGGTGGTCATCGGCTACGACGCCGCCCGTGGCGAACCGCGGGGCAGCGCGGGCACCACGGGCGCGGGCGACTGCGTGGACTGCCTGCGCTGCGTGGAGGTCTGCCCCACGGCCATCGACATCCGCGAGGGCCTGCAACTGGAATGCATCGGCTGCGCCAACTGCATCGACGCCTGCGACGACATCATGAACCGGCTGGAGCGACCGATCGGGCTGATCCGCTACGACTCGCTCAGCGGCCTGGCGGGGCGTCGCAAGCGCTGGGCCCGTCCGCGGGTGTACCTGTACCTGGTCATCCTGGCCCTTCTGGCCGGCACCGGCGCGGTCTTCGCCGCGGGCCGCCGCCCCTTCGAGGCCACCCTCATCCGCCAGACCGGCGCCCCCTATGTGGTGGAGGAGATCGACGACGAAGACGTCATCCGCAACCAGTACTTCATCCACTTGGTCAACAAGACGCCGCGGCGGAGCAGCTTCGAGATCCGGGCGACCGTACCGGAGGGGGCCACGGCCCTCCTGCCCATCGCGGTGGTGGAACTGGAAAGCCTGGGCGACCAGCGCGTGCCCCTGGTGGTCAGCATGCCTGAGGAACGCTACGAGGAGCAGGGCACCTTCGACATCGTGGTCGAGACCCGCGACCTGACCTCGGAGGCCACGGTGTCCTCACGGCTGCGGTTCATCGGTCCATGACCCCGCTTCCCTTCCACTGCACGGTGGGCCAGGCGCAGGCAGCGGCCGGAGCCACGGCCTTTTTCGTCCTGGGGCTCACGGGGGGCTTGCACTGCCTGGGCATGTGCGGGCCCCTGGCCTGCCTCCTGGGCCGTGCCGAACGCCGCC
Organism: Anaerolineae bacterium; assembly: GCA_044228875.1. Classification (GTDB taxonomy): domain Bacteria; phylum Chloroflexota; class Anaerolineae; order Epilineales; family Epilineaceae; genus Epilinea. The sequence goes on along the minus strand of JBGAUA010000139.1, from coordinate 4,030 downwards.
CCATGGCCAGCCTGGGCCTGTACCACGGCGCGCGCTTCCTGGCCTACGGCAGCGTCGGCGCGCTCTTCGCCGGCTTCGGCGCGCCGCTGCGTCCCGTCCTGTCCTGGCCGCTGCTGGCCCTCCTGGGCATCCTCCCCCTGCTGGTCTTCGCCCTGAGCCCCGTGGACCGCTTCCCCGTCTTCCTGGCGCGCGGGCAGGGCGCCGGGGCGCGCCGGCTGCGCGGCATGCCGCCGCCGGCGCGGGCCCTGGGCCTCGGCTTGCTGACGCCGGCCCTGCCCTGCGGCATGCTCTACGCGGCGGCGGGCGCGGCCGTGGCCGCGCCCTCGGCCATGGTGGGCGCCCTGTGGATGCTGGCCTTCGCTTTCGGCACGGTGCCCCTGCTCCTCCTGGGTCAGCTGGGGTTCAGCTGGGCCGGCGCCGCGCGCGGCGGCGCCTGGGTGCCGGCGCTGAGACGGGCATCCGCACTGGTGGCGGCCGTCACCCTGCTGGGCTTCGCCATCTGGGGCCAGGCATGAGCGCGGCCTTGCGGAGCGAGGCGTGGATGCCCGACCGCTGATGCCGGCCGCCGCTCCGCCGCGGACGGACGAAGCCGCGGCCTTCCAGCTGCCCGGCGACCATCGGGCCTGGCTGAGCTTCGCCATCGCAGCCGGAGGGGGGCTGCTGCTGGCCTTCTACCCGGCGCTCCCCGACGGGGCGAGCCTGGCCCTGCTGCTGTCGATGGCCGGCCTGGTGCTGCTCAGCGAGTGGATCTCCAACCTGATGGGCCGCGGCAGCAGGGCTGCGCCGACGGGCCGCCTCGACCGGCGAGGGCCCCTGGCAGGCTTGATCTGCGTGGGCCTGCTGCTGTCCTTCCTGACCCGCCTGCCCGCCGGCGAGCGGCAGGCCTGGGTGGCGGTGCTGACCGCCCTGGCTGCGGCGCTGGGCCTGCTCTTCCTGCTGCGCCTGGAATGGGTGCCCCTGGACCGCCGGTTGCTGGTTCTGGCCCAGCTGCTGCTCACCGCGCCCTGCCTGCTGATGGGCTTCCGCGCCTGGGGCGTGGGCGCCGCCCCGGCCTTCGCGGCCTGGGCGCCGCTGGCCGTGTTCCTGCCCGCGGTCACCCTGGTGGAACGCGCCTGGATGGATGGTCCCGCCGCCCCGCGCAACGCCCTGACGACGGCGCTCCTGCCCAGCCTGCTGGCCATGGCCGCCCTGGCGGGCCGCGGCCAGCCGGCCCTGGCCCTCTTCTTTGCCGCCTGGTGCCTCCGGGCGGGAAAGCTGGTCCTGGGTCGACGGACCGGCGATCCGGTGGCCATGCCCAGCTTCCGCAGCATCCACGCCTTCGGTCGCGAGACCCGCTGGTGGATGGAGATCTTCGTGGCGGTATGGCTGGCGGAAGGCCTGTGGGGGCGCATGGGTTAGGCGAACCGGCGATGGATGTGATCGCTGCCGCGGCATCCGCCCGCCGGCGATGGTCCGCTACGGCCGCGGATGTCCACTTGTGCCCGCGTCAAGCGTTAGACCAGTCGTCCAGCTGCCGTAGCGCTCGCCGCGGGCCCCTCATCCCTTGCGCCGGCGGCTTCGCGCGTGCTACACTCGCGGGGCACCCGACATTCACCCTTGCATTCCCGTCCTTGATGGGCTCTTGAACGCCTGAACGGCGACGCCGAAGCCACCCGATGGTCGGGCGGTCCGACGCCTCGCCTCCGCGCGGCCGCCTGCCGGACGGCCGGCCCGTTCCCGGAGCCACAAGGAGCCTGACATGTCGCGATCGCAAGCCACCCCCTCGGCCCGCCGCAGCGTCCTGCGCATGGCCTTCCTGGCCCTGGCCGTGCTGTTCGGGCCCATCCTCTTCCTGGCGCAGAACCTGCGCACCGCGGGGATGCCCGACTTCCCCACGGCCTGCGCCAACGGCGAGCCCTACTACGTGGCGGCCAGCTACCGCGGCCAGTCCACCAGCAACCGGCCGCCCAACGCCAACGCGCCGTCCGTCATCCTGTTCAAGGACACGCCCCAGGACCGCATGCACCAGGAGCTGGCCAACTTCCAGCAGGTGGGCACGGTCTGGGGTCTGGCCTACGCCAAGAAGGATCCGGCCGTCTATGCCGCCACCTTTCACAAGCGCGGCATGCCCTACGGCCCGGACGGCTCCGGCGGCATCTACCGCGTCGACTTGAAGACCGGTGACATCACCACCTTCGCCAAGGTGCCCGATGCCGGCGGACGCAACCGCAGCGCCCCCATGGGGGGGAACACCCGGGATTTCGACGAGTCCAACGCCAAGATGGTCGGCAAGGCCGCCCTCGGCGACCTGGAGTTGAACGCCGACGAGACCGAGCTGGCGGTGGTCAACCTCAACAACCGCAAGATCTACCGCTATGAACTGGCCACCGGCACCCTCCTGGGCAGCTTCGACCATGGCGCCGTGGCCGAGAAGTGGGCCGCCGACGCCCGCCCCTTCGCCCTGGCCTGGTACGGCCGGCACCTCTACCACGGCCTGGTCAACGCCCGCGGCTCCGGCACCGCCTTCGTGGCCAACATCTACCGCTCCAACCCCGACGGGTCGGAGATGACCCTGGTCTCCAGCACCAACCTGCGCTACACCCGCGACGGCGTCCGCCTGCGCTCCGTCTCCGGCGCCTCCGTCAACTGGGGTCCCTGGAACGACCGCCTGCCGCCCAGCCGCGACCGCGCCTCCATCCACGATCCGCAGCCGATGCTGACGGACTTCGTCTTCACCGACAGCGGCACCCTGGTGCTGGCCCTGCGGGACCGCTACTGGGACCTGAGCCATGGCTGGGTGGAAGAGGTCTACAAGACCCAGACCCTGATGCATGCCATCGACCCCACCACACCCACGCCGGACGTGAAGGTGATCGCCGAGGAGGCCATCGGCTTCGGCGACATCCTGGAAGGCAAGCCCAAGGACGGGCAGTGGCAGGTCAGCACCGAACCTGAGTTCCTCAACGACACCAACGGCATCGGCCATGCCGAGAGCGCCTTCGGCGGCCTGGCCTGCATCCGCGGCTCCGAGATCGTGGCCGCCGATGTCTATGGCGTGGAGAAGGCCCGCACCGACCGGGTGGTGGGCTTTGAGGGCGTCTACTGGTATGACACCACCACCGGCAACAAGACCAGCAAGGAGGTCGTCGGCCAGCCGGGCAGCTTCGAAGACTACAAGAGCTTCCTGGACCTGCCGGTCAACCCGGCCAATGCCGACACGGACGTGGACATCACCTGGCAGTTCGAGTTCTACCGCGACGTGGCCAGCCTGGGCGACGTGGAGGCGCTCTGCGATCCCTGCCAGCCGGAGGAGATCCCGCCGACCCCAACCGACACGGTCGAGATCCCCACCGACACGCCCACGCCCACCGACACGCCGACCAACACACCGACCAACACCCCCACGGACACCCCCACGCCCACCGCCACGGACACCCCGACGCCGACGCCCACGAACACGCCCAAGCCCAAGCCGATCTACCTGCCGCTGCTCCTGCGGGAGAAATGCGATCCGGAGAACGCCGTGGCCGACGTGATCCTGGTCCTGGACATCTCCTCCAGCATGACCGGTGACAAGTTCGACGCCATCAAGGTGGCCGCCAAGGCCTTCCTGGGGGCCATGACCTTCCCCTCCGACCACGTGGCCATCGTCACCTTCGCCACCGTGGGCAAGGTGCTCGTCCCGCTCACCGGCGACGGGGCGGCCCTGAACAAGGCCGTGGACGACATGGTCCTGGAATCGGGCACGCATATCGACCAGGGCCTCCTGCGGGCGCAGGAGCTACTGGCCACCCGCCGGCTGGAAGCCACGCCGATGGTGGTGGTGATGACCGACGGCCTGCAGTTCGAGCAGGCCCTGGAAGCGCCGCAGGTGCTGGCCACCCAGCTGCGCGGTTCGGGCATCCTGCTGCATGTGGTGGGCCTGGGCACCGACGTGGACGCCGGCTACCTGCTGCGCATGGCCGGCGGTGATGAGACCAAGGTCCACCTGTCGCCACGCTCGGAAGAGCTGACCGCCATCTACCTGGAGATCGCCCGGCTCATCCCCTGT
>JBGAUA010000138.1:0-9657 GCA_044228875.1 Anaerolineae bacterium | reverse complement strand
GGCGACGGCGGCGACGCCGATCTCGCAGCACTGGTGCGCTCGGCGGCCCGGCCGGGGCTGAAGGAGCGCCTGGTCGCGTACCGCGATCGCCAGCTTGCCGCACGCTGATCGCCCGTTGCATCGGGGCCGCGTCCGCGCCGGATTCGGCGGCCGCGACCGCGGGCGCCGTGGCCAAGGGCCGCAAGACGTGGACCGCGCTCCATCCGACCACCGCCGCCAGGCCGCGCCGCGTGAAGCTGTTGCCGCGGCCGCAGCGTGCCGAGCTGTTGCCGGCGGGCAGCTCCGTGGCCGCGAAGTGGTCGACGGCCTCCTGCAGGGCCTCGTGGTCCCCCAGCCGGCCGAGGCCGCAGCCCAGGTCGGTCAGGAAGGCGCCCGAGGCCGAGATGCTGTCGCCCACCTTGATGAAGACGCCCGGCCGGTTGCCGCGCGCCTGCCCCAGATCGTAGACCGTGCGAAGCCGCTGCTTCATGCCGGCGTCGATGAGCGGCAGCACCGGCCAGGAGGCTTCTGGCGGCGGCGTCGGGCTGGGTGACGGGGTCGGGGTGTCGCTGGCGGTCGGCGAGACACTCGGCATGGTGGTGGCGTCCGGAGCGACGGGGTCACGCGGCCCAGCCGTCGCCTCGGCGGCGGCGGCTGTCCGCGAAGCGGATGGGAAGGCGCCCTCCGGGACGGGCCGAGTTCGCTGGCAGGCGGTCAGGAGCAGCGCCAGGGCGATGCCGGATATCGGGAACCGCCTCCTCATCGCCGCGATCGCTTGCCGGGCATGTAGGGCAGCTCGCCTGGATCTCCCAAGCCATCGTCGACACGCGAGGGGGGCAGGAAGGGATCGCGCCCGGAACCCACATGCCACGGACGGTGGTCGACAAAGCGACGACGCCGCAGGCCGGCGAGGATGAGCAGGCCGCCGAGCAGCAGCGCCGCCGCGCCGAGGTATGGTCCCATGAACTCGCCCCTTTCCCGCGCCGGTTCAGCCTTCGTCCGGCACCGGGATCATGATCACCGTGCCCACCGGCAGGTTGGCGGTGTTGCCCAGCGGCTGAACGCGCAGCACCTCGCGCCAGCGCGAGCCGGCGACGCGCCACAGGGTGTCGCCCTGGCGCAGCACGTAGGGACGGTAGCGCTTGGCCAGGGAGGGCGGCGGTGCCGGCACCGGCGAGGGCGCGGGGGTCGGCACCGGCGTCGGCTGGGGCGGTGCGCCTTCCGGCAGACGGTTCATCTCCTGCACCACCCGGGCATAGCTCTCCGGATCCGTGCTGAGGTCGAAGTCGTCCCATTGCCCGCTGGCATCGGCGAAGCCGAAGATCACGCCGCCGACCAGGTAGTCGTCCTCCGCCCATCGCTCGCATTGCCAGCGGAGCTGGCTGGCGAAGTCGCCGAGCACCGGATGCTTCCAGTAGGGTGTGTCGCGGTAGGTCTTGTAGCCCCGCCGGGCACCGACGTTTGGCCGGGGCTGGATGTCGTCCAGCCCGGCCTCGGTGATGACGATCTTCGGGATGGTGCTGAGGCCCAGCGCCCGCCAATGCTCGACGACGCGCCGGTAGCGCAGGCAGAACCAACCCTTGACCCCCGGGCGGGTGGCGGGGTCGATGCGTTCCCAGCGGCCGTCGACGAGCCCGGTCATCTGGTTCTCCCCGACGCCCCATTGCATCGCCGGTCCGCCGTACTCGTGCAGGCCCACGTAATGGCCGTGCTGGGCGGCATGACGCAGGGCGGGCAGGTAGCCCTCCCAATCGTCGGGGGCGCCGGTGGCCGGCCATTGCGGCTGGCCCACGCTGAAGCTGCCGATGACCGCCTTCCGGCCATAGCGCTCGCAGAGCTGCATCAGGCTGATGTCGAACTCCGCGCGGCGGCGGATGTCCGGCAGGCGCTGGATGGCTTCGTTGTAGCCCTCGTGGGCGTCGATCTGCGGGTAGCGCTGCAGGGTGCCCTCCACCTTGGCCAGGAAATTGCCCTCGTGCGGGTTGCCCAGCAGCTGGTCGGGTTCATAGACCCGCAGGATGGTCAACGCGCCGTAGACCTTGGCCAGGTCCACCAGTCGCGGGTCGACGCCATCGGCGAGCCACTTCATCACCGTGGGCTTGGCGCCGCGAATGTAGTCTTCTACCTGGCGGTTCGACCGACCGCTGTGCACGTGAAGGCCCACTGCCTTGGCCATGGCCTGCTCTGCTCCTGGGCGTTGCCGCGTTGGTGGCCGCCGTGATAAATGCCGGCGGCCGGGATCGACCGGAGGGGTCCGCACCGGCGGCGGACTATAGTTCAGCCGACGGCGATTGGGAAGCGGCGCGAGGGACGAGCGGAAGGCGGACCCTTCCCTGTGCTAGAATCTGCGAGCCCCCTGTACTGATCCGGGCGCCCGCTCGCCCGCACCCGTCAACGAAGGTGAACCCATGCGCGATGTGCTGCGCCTCATCGGAATGTTCCTCGCCGCCGTGCTCACCTTGACCTTCACCTATGGTCTGGGCTTCTTCACGGCGCTGCGCGTCAAGGACGCGCCGGCGGTGGCCCAGCTGGCCGCGCGCGTCGCCCCCGCCGCTCCGGCCGCCGGAGCGCCCGACGATGGCACGGCGGCATTCGACATCTACTGGGAGGCCTGGCGTTACGTCAAGGACGAGTTCTACGGCGAGATTCCGCCGGACAAGGACGTGGCCTACGACGCCATCAAGGGCTCGCTGCGCAGCCTGGAAGACCCCTTCACCAACTTCTCCGACCCCATCACCACCGAGGTCAACAGCCCGGACCTGGATGGCGAGTTCGAGGGCATCGGGGCCTACGTCACGGCGAACCCCGATGGGCTGCTCATGATCCAGACGCCCATGCCCGGCCAACCGGCGGAACGGGCCGGCATCCGTTCCGGCGACATCGTCATCAAGGTGGATGGCGAGGACATCACGATGCTGGACGTGGACCATGCCGTGCTGAAGATCCGCGGCCCCAAGGGCACGACCGTGGAGCTGACCATCGTCCGCGAGGGCGAAGCCAAGCCGCTGGTCTTCAAGCTGGTGCGCGAGCGCATCGAGGTACCGTCGGTGACCAACATCCGCCTGCTGGAGAAGGAGGGCGCCCCCGAGGTGGGCTACCTGCAGATCACCAGCTTCGCCGAGGACACCGAGGACAGGCTGCACAAGGGCCTGGAAGAACTGCGGGCCAAGGGCGCCAAGGCCCTCGTTCTGGACCTGCGCAACGACCCGGGCGGCTACCTGGAAACAGCCATCGACGTGTCCAGCGAGTTCATCGCCGAGGGCGTCATCGTCATGCAGGAAGACAACACCGGCAAGCAGGAGAAGGCCATGGCCCGCCCCGGCGGCAAGGCCACCGACCTCCCGCTGGTGGTCCTGATCAACCGCGGTTCGGCCTCGGCGTCGGAGATCGTCGCCGGCGCCCTGCGCGACCACAAGCGGGCGATCATCGTCGGTGAGACCAGCTTCGGCAAGGGCTCGGTGCAGAACGTGCACAAGCTGAGCGACAACAGCGAGCTCCGGGTGACCATCGCCGCCTGGCTGACGCCCAAGGGCACGAAGATCCACAAGCTGGGCATCGCGCCGGACGTGCCGATGTCGGTCGAAGGCCGGCCCATCGACACCAACGCCCGCGACGCGGAAGGGCGCAGCCTGCCGGAGCCCACGCCGGAACCCACCGTTGCCGCGACACCTGGCGGCACGGCCGACGCGGCGCCGACGGCGGACGCCACCACCGAGGATCTCGACGGCGACGGCCAGGCGGAACCCATCGACTTCCAGCTGCGCGCCGCCGTCGCCGAGGCCCGCAAGCTGTTGACCGACGCCCGCTGAGCACGGGCCGACCTCCCTCATGGCCGCGGCCAAGGAACATGACGGCGATCGCACGGTGTCGGCCAACCGCAAGGCGCTCTTCGACTATCACATCGAGGAGCGGCTGGAAGCGGGGCTGGTGCTCACGGGTTCGGAGATCAAGAGCGTCCGCGCCGGTCAGGTCTCGCTCCAGGAAGCCTACGCCCAGATCGACCGCGGCGAAGCCTGGCTCTTGGGCTCGCACATCGCGCCCTACGAGCATGCGGGCTACGCGGGTCACGACCCGACCCGGCGACGCAAGCTGCTCCTGCATGCCAAGGAGATCGTCCGCCTGGCCTTCGAGCTGAAGACGGCGGGCATGACCCTGGTGCCCTTGCGGATCTACCTCAAGAACGGCCGGGCCAAGCTGGAGCTGGGTCTGGCCAAGGGCAAGAAGCAGCATGACAAGCGGCAGGCCATCCGCGAGAAGGACGACGCGCGGCAGATGGCGCGCGCTTCGGCGCGGGTGGGGCGCGAGTAGCCGGGTCGGACGGTCGTGATCGAGGAAGGTCGGCCGATCCCGGTGACCGCGGACCGCTCCAGCTTCCGGTCGCCCGCGGTCTCCGCGGATGCGGCCGGTGGACCGTCTCGCCCCCTGATCCTCCTCTACAACCCCCGCGCGCCCTTCCACACGATGCCGCTGGGCTTGCTTGCGGTGGCCTCGGCGCTGGACCGGGCGCGCTTCGACGTGGCCATCGTCGACGGCCGCCTGGAGGCGGATCCGGTCGTGACGCTGCTGCGACAGATGGAAGGCCGCCGGACCCTTCTCCTGGGGCTGGGCGTCCTGACCGGCGCGCCCATCGGCGACGCCTTGGCCGTAGGCCGCGCGATCAAGGCGGTCCATCCCCGGCTGCCGGTGGTCTGGGGCGGCTGGCATCCCTCGCTCTTCCCCACGGAATGCCTGGCCGAGGCGAGCGTCGATGTCACCGTCCAAGGCCAGGGCGAGGCGACGCTGGCGGACCTGGTGGAACGCTTCGCCCTGGGCAGCCCGTTGGACGACTGCCTGGGCATCAGCTTCCGGCGGCCTGACGGCGCGATCCAGCAAAACCCGCCGCGTCCCTGGTTGACGCAGGAGCAGCTGCCGCCGGTGGAATACAGTCTGCTGGACGTGGAGCGCTACTTCGGCTTCAAGGGCCGCCGGCAGCTGGACTACGTGAGCTCCCAGGGCTGCTTCTGGCGCTGCGGTTTCTGCGCCGACCCGCGCGTCTACGGGCGGCAATGGTCGGGCCAGGGCGGGGCCGCGTTGGCGGAGCGGCTGCTGGCGCTGCACGACCACTACCGCTTCGACGACCTCAACTTCCAGGACGAGACCTTCTTCACCCGTCCCAAGGAGGTGCTGGTCATGGCCGAGCGGCTGCTGGCGGCCGGGCGGCCCTTCAGCTGGGCGGCCACGATGCGCGCGGACCAGGGTGATCGGCTGGCGGATGAGGACTTCGAACTGCTCGCCGCCAGCGGGCTCCGGCGGGTCCTGGTGGGCGTGGAGAGCGGGTCGCAGGCGATGCTGGACTGGATGCAGAAGGACATCCAGCTGCCGCAGGTGCTGGTGACAGCCGACAAGTGCCGACGGGCGGGCATCGGCGTGGAGTTCCCGTTCATCGTGGGCTTCCCGGGCGAGTCGGCGGCGGCGGTGACGGCCAGCCTGAACCTGGCCTGGACCTTGCGCGCGATGTCGCCGCGGTTCACGACACCGATCTTCTTCTTCCGGCCCTATCCCGGATCCGCGATCACCCAGGAGATGGAACGGCAGGGACATCGGCTGCCGAGCAGCTTGGAGGAGTGGGCGCGCTTCGACATCTACGGCGGCGGCAGCTGGGTGGACGAGACAACCCTGAGACGGGTCGAACGCTTCCGCTTCTACCAGCGCATCGGCTGGGATCCCCCGCCGGGCGCCTGGAAGCGGCCGCTGGCCGCCCTGGCGCGCTGGCGCTGCCGGTCGGGGCGCTTCGGCTGGCCGCTGGAGATGCTGGCGGCGGAGCGAGTGAGACCACGAACGGCCCTGAGCTAGGCCGCATGCGCCTGCAGAGCCTTGACCGCTGTAGCGGCGCGCCCTAGAGTTGCCCGTCTCGAGTCCGCCGCGGGCCGCCGACCGCCGCCCGATCCAGGAGTTCAGCCCGCATGCCCATTGTCGCCGAACGCCGGGTTCTGGCCGCCATCGTCGTCCTGACGCTGGTCCTCGGCGGCCTCAGCTTGAATTGGGGCCTGCCGGGTCTGGACTCCTGGTCCAACGACTCCCCGGTGCCGCGGGCGCCGCTGGAATTCGAGCGTATCTGGCTGGAGGATGGCCACAAGTACCCCTACCTGCAGTTGGGCCTGGACCGACTGCTGTACACGCCCTACCTGCTCTGGCTGCGGGCCAACGGCGGCATCGTCCCCGACTGCCGGCCGCTGCGCGACTGCTTCGTGGACGAGACGCGGGCGATGACGGTGATGATGGTGATCTCCCGTCTGCGCTCCCTGGCGATGCTGGTCGGTCTGGTCCTGGGGGTCTACGTCTTCACCAAGCGGCTGCTCGGCAGCCGGCGGGCGGCGCTCTGGGCGGCGCTGTGGGCGGCGCTCACGGGCGAACTGGCCTTCTTCGGCGGCCTGGGGAACCTCGACGTGCCCTACCTGTTCTGGTACATGTGGGCGCTCGTGGCCCTGCTGCTTCTGGTCGACCGCGGGCGGCCGCGCGACTACGCGGCGTTCGGGCTGCTGGCGGCCTTGTCGATCACCACCAAGGACCAGGTGTTTGCCGCCTATGCCCTGCCGGGGCTGGCGGTCCTGGCGCTGCACCGGCGGCGGGTGGCGGTCGAAGCGTCGGCGGCGTCCTCGTCCATCCCCACCTGGCGCCGCTTTCTGGACCGCCGCCTTGTCCTGCTCCCGCTCGCGCTGCTGCTGCCCTTTGTGCTGATCAACAACCTGCTGTTCAACTGGGACGGCTTCGTGGCCCACGTCAACTACTACATCGCCACGGACGGCGAGGTCGCGGCACTGGACACGGGGCTGAGCCTGTCCGGCGAACTGGCGCAGCTGGGGGACTACATCGATCGTCTGGCCAAGTCCATGGGCCGGCCGATGTTGGCCATGAGCCTGGTCGGGGGCGCGCTGGCCCTCCGGCAATGCAGCCGGCGCCTTGTCTGGTGGCTGCTGCCGCTCTTGTCCTACTACCTGCTGCTGATCCTGCCCATGCGGGTGACGGACACGCGCTTCTCCTTGCCGTCGGTGGTCCTGCTCTGCTGCAGCGCCGGTTGGCTGGCGGCCGGCCTGTGGCGGGGGCGCCTGCAGCCGGAGGGCGACCGCCCAGGGGCCGCCGAAGCGCCAGGGATGCTGGCATCCTCCTGGCCCGCGGCGAGGCTCTGGCTGGGACGCTCGACCGTCGTGGTCGTGGCGGCCTATAGCTTGCTGTACAGCCTGAACATGAGCCTGGCCATGCTCGGCGACACCCGATATGCCGCCGAAGCGTTCATCGCCGAGCACGTTCCCTCCGATGCCCGGGTGGTGGCGATGGACGAGAGCCGGCACCTGCCTCGGCTGGAGACCATGGGCCTGTCGCGGCTGGTCGTGGTGGATTGGCAGGACCTCGCGCATCCCGAAGACGGGGCGGCGGCGCATGCCGAGGTCCACAGCGCCGACTGGATCGTGATCTCGGGCAAGACCGCGGACAAGCAGACCGGCCTGCCGGGGGCGGTGCGCGACGCCCTGCTGAGCGGCGAAAAGGGCTACCGCGTGGCCTGGGAGCACGAAAGCAGGCCTCCCTTCAACGGTTGGCTGCCCTGGGCCTGGGTGGAGTCGCGGGTCGGCCCCAGGGTCTGGGTGCTGCAACGGAATTCATCGTGACCTGGCCGTTGGATGGGCGCGGGGCGCCGGAACGCGGGGACTTCGACGCGGCCCACGCTGCCCCCGCAAGCACGGATGCACCGAGGATCGAGGATGACGGTCAGTCGTCGCTTCCCTCGGACGTCGCCGGGGATCTGGCGCCCGCGGCCTCCGGTCGCATGGTGTCGGTGCGCATGCCCGACCGGTCGCCGCTGGTGGCCAACTCGGTACTGGGGCTGACGATCGCGGTCTTCCTGCTGCAGCTGGCGAGCCAGTCGCTACTGGAAGGGGATTACGCGGTGGCTCTGGGCGCCAAGGTCAACGAGGCCATCCGCGCCGGCCAGTGGTGGCGCCTGCTGACCCCGGCGCTCTTGCACGGCTCGGTGCTGCACATCGCCTTCAACATGATGGCCCTGCGCTCGCTGGGTCCCAGCCTGGAGCGGCATTACGGGCACGGCCGCTTCCTGGCCCTCTACCTGCTGGGAGCCTTCGGCGGCAACGTGCTGTCCTTCCTGCTCTCGGACGGGGCATCGGTGGGCGCATCGACGGCTATCTTCGGGCTTTTCGCCGCGGAGGCGGTCTTCCTTTACGTCAACGGCCGCCTGTTCGGCCCGGCCGCCCGGCATGCCTTGCGGCAGATGGGCGGGCTCCTGGTCATCAACCTCTTGATCAGCTTGTCGCCAGGCATCGACATGTGGGGCCATCTGGGCGGGCTGCTGGCCGGCGGCGGCTTCGCCCTGTTGGCGGGGCCGAAGCTTTTCGTCGCCGGCGACTACCCGGACCTGCGGCTGGAGGATGCCCGATCGGCGCAGCGGATGTGGACCGCGGCCGCACTGGTGCTGGCGGTCTTCGCGGCGCTGGCGGCGTGGGGGATGCGCTAGGCCGGCGGCCCGCGCTCCCCTCGATGTCGGTGAGGAGAAAGGTGACTGTGCCCGTGGGTGGGGCGGTCTTCGGCCGTTGCGCGACTACAATGGATGGCGAACAGATGCCGTCTGAAACTCCGGACTCGCATGTGTCTCCGCCCTCTGGAGTGCCTGATGATCACTCACGCAATCACTGTTGAGTTGCCCGACCCGTTGTACGAGCGCATCGTGCGGCGCGCCACGGGAGCCAAACGTTCGATTGAAGATGAATTGGCGACCGTTGTGAGCGAAGCATTGAGCGACGCGTCGACTGGGCTTCCGGCCACATTGGAAGAGCAGTTGAGCCAACTCCAGACTCTCGCAGACGACGACCTTTGGCGGGCAGCCGAACTCCGCGTGCCGGCCGAAGAGGCCGATAGGCTGGAGATGCTTGCGGATAAGCGGGCAACTGAGGGATTGAGCGGTGCGGAACATCAGGAATTGGATCGGCTGGTGAACATGGGGCACCAGGTGATGCTCGTCCGCGCTGAAGCCGCCGTTCTTCTCAAGCGACGTGGACACGAAATCTCCCGACTTCTACAACAGTCCCCAAGCGAATGACGCAGAAGGGCGTGACTCGGAACGTGCGCGGCGAGGTCGCGCGGCGATCCCGAGGGTTTTGTGCCTACTGCCGGGCGCAGGAAACCGTGGTTGGCATGCGATTCACCGTGGATCATGTCATCCCGCGGCTGCTCGGTGGCACTGATGACCTCTCGAATCTCTGCTGGGCGTGTTGGGACTGCAACTTGATCAAACTGGGCCGTATCGCGGCCCTGGATCCCCTCACTGGCGAGCAAGTCCCGCTCTTCCATCCGAACCACCAAGCCTGGGAAGACCACTTCGGTTGGGTGGAGAGCGGACGCTTCGCGGTGGGCCGGACCGCGGTCGGTCGTGCGACGGTCGTGCTACTCCGTCTCAATCGCGCCGTTCTGGTGCAGGCGCGTGAGCGCTGGATCGAGGCCGGCTGGCATCCACCGGAAACCTGAGGGTGCTCAACCAAGAGCATCCAGAGCGGCGATCGCCCTGTTGGCGGTGCCGAAGCTGATCGTCTACCGGCTGCTCCGACCCGTGACCGAGACCGACACCCCGATGCACGTCACCTGTCACGAGGGGCATCCCGAAGAGCTGCTCGCGCAACTCGCCACCCACACGCT
>JBGAUA010000137.1:0-9670 GCA_044228875.1 Anaerolineae bacterium | reverse complement strand
GTGCCCGGAGCGGCCCCGGATCCGGCCGACGCCGACACCAGCGAACAGCCGCCAGGCGCGCCGACGCTGGACCCATCCTCTATCGCGGCCGCGGCCGTTCTCAGCGGCACGGTGGCCGCCACGTCCCCGACGGAGGGTCCGCCGGCGGAATGCGCCGCGGCCGACGTCACGCCACTGGGTTGTGAGGTCCTGGTCACCCGTCCGGCCGTGGCCCTGGTGATGTACGGCACCAACGACCTGGCCGCCGGCGTCGATCTGGCCAGCTACCGCCACAATCTGGACCGGATCGTCGGGCAGCTCCTGGAGGCCGGCGTCATCCCGGTGCTCAGCACCATCCCGCCGCGCCCGCTGCATCGACGGGCCAACGCCCGGGTGTCGGGCTACAACCAGGTGGTCAAGGCCGTGGCCGACGAGCGGGGCATCCCGCTCTGGAACTACTGGGCCCAGCTCGCCGGGGGAGACATGGTCAACAGCGGCATCTCCGCCGACGGCATCCATCCCAACGCCTGGCGCTACGGCGGCGACTTCAGCGCCCAGGGGCTGCGCCACGGCTACAACCAGCGCAGCCTGGGCGCGCTGCAGATGCTGGACAAGCTCCTGCGGGTGGTCATGAGGGACGGTCCGGCGGAAGGCTGAGAAGACGGTCTCCGCCCCAGCGGTCTTGTCGCCGCGCTCTCCGGCTGTCGCCATCGGTCGTCGCGAGCGGGCGACCGGACTGCGTTCGAGCGATGCCGGGAAGCCCTCAGAGGGCGAACGCCTCAAGGCGTGCGGCCAGCGCGGCCGATTGGAGGCTGTCGCGCAGCGGCAGGACGGTGCCCGACGCGCGCGACGCCATCAGGGCGGCGAGGTCCAGGTCGCCGATGACCATGGTCTCCTGGTTGAGCGCGCCTTCGGCGAGGATGCCGTCGCGGGCGAAGCCGAAGTCGCTCGGAGTGAGGATGGCCGCCTGGCCGTAATGCAGCGCCGCCGCCGGCACCATCGGCAGCGAACCCACCAAGGGAGCGTGGATGACGTAGATCTGGTTTTCGACGGCCCGCGCCTGAGCGCAGTAGCGCACGCGCAGGAAGCCCTGGCGATCATCGGTGCAGCTGGGCACGACCAGGATGTTCGCGCCCGCCCGCGCGGCGGCGCGCGCCAGCTCGGGAAACTCGACGTCGTAGCAGATCGTGATCGCGACCCGGCCGAAGGCGGTATCGAAGAGGCACAGCGTATCGCGGCCCGACACGCGCCAGTCTTCCGCTTCGAAGCGGGTCATGTGCAGCTTGCCCTGGACGCCGTGCCGGCCATCGGGGCCGAAGAAGCAGGCGTCGTTGTGGACCAGGCCCGGCCTTTCACCGGCCACGGGTGTGGAGCCGGCGACGATGTAGAGGCCATGCCTCCGCGCCAGGCCGGCCATCAGGTCCACAAGGGGCGGAAGGTAGGCGGTGAGGTCCCGGATCTGCTCCACGATCGGCCTGGCGATGTCGCCCAGCGTCAAGAGCTGCAGGGTGAAGTATTCGGGAAACACCAGCAGCTGGCAGCGGTTGTCCTTCGCCGTCTGGACAAGGCCTGTCACCTGGTCGCCGAACTGCTCGAAGGTCTGCACCGGCCGCAGGTGGTACTGCAGCGCCGCGACCCGGACGCGATCCATCATGGCGCGGTCACCGTCCTGCGCGCGTCGCGGTCCGCGTCCCAGCCTCGCGACCAGGGCAGCGGCAGCGCCTCGACCAGACTTCCGGCCGGCAGATCGCCGGCGTCGGCGGCCACGCGCAGCAGGCAGTCGGCCGCGGCCATGCCCGAGAGCTGATGGGAGCCCTGGCCCTCGAGCGCCGCGGCCCAGGGTCCGCCGCCGTCGGGCGCGTCCACCCAGCGGCCGCGCAGGTACTCCTCGCGGCCGGGCCGGCGCGCGAGGCCGCCGCTCAGGCGCACCGGCCAGAGTCGAGGCAGGGGATCGGGCAGCCCGGCCAGGCGCCGCAGGGCGGGCATGACGAAGACCAGCAGCGTCACCGCGGCCGACACCGGGTTGCCGGGCAGGCCGAAGTAGTGGCAGGCGCCGATACGGCCGACCGCCAGCGGCTTGCCGGGCTTGACGGCCACCCGCCACAGGTCCAGGCTGCCGAGCGCCTCGACCAGAGCCGGCATGTGGTCCGTGTCGCCCACCGACACGCCGCCGGAGGTGACGATGACGTCCGCGGTCTCGGCGCCATGGGCGAGCATGTGGCTCAGCCGCTCGGGATCGTCGGGGACGATGCCCAGATCCACCGGCGCCAGCCAAGGCGCCTGCAGCAGGCCGAGCAGCAGCGCGCGGTTGCTCTCGTGGATCTGCCCCGGGAGCAGGGTATCGCCCGGCGCCCGCAGTTCGTCGCCGGTGGCGAACACCGCCACGCGCACCGGTCGGTGTACGCGAACCGTCGTCTGCCCGGCCGCCGCCAGGAGCGCGACCCGGGCGGGATGCAACAGGTCGCCGGGGCTGAGGAGGCCGGCGGCAGCCGGCAGATCGCTGCCCGCGAGGCGGATGTTGTCGCCGTCACCCAGCGGGCCGAGGATCCGCAGGTGGTCGTCGATCCGCTCGGTCTGCTCCTGCATCACGATTGCGGAGGCCTCGGGCGGGGCCATGGCCCCAGTGAGGATGCGCAGGGCCTCGCCGCGAGCCGCGGGCCGTCGTAGGGGCGACCGGCGGCGGAGCGACCGACGAGGCGCAGGACGGCGGCCTCGCCCGCCGCCAGGCGCAGGCCCGCCACGGCGTAGCCGTCCACGGCGCTGTTGACGAAGGGCGGCAGGGCCAGCGTGCTGCGCTGCGCTTGCGCCGCCACGCGGCCGGCGGCCTGCGCGATGGGCAGGTCTTCCGTGTCCAGGCCCGCGGGCAGACCGGAGAAGATCCTGGTCTGGGCTTCGCGGACCGAGATGGGTTGGCGGCCGTCGGCCGTCATGGCGCTGCTCCTGGAGTTGATGGGCGACCACGAGTGGACGCGATCCGGCGCCCGGTGCGCGCATCGCGATCGACCGCCATGATAGCGCTGTCGGGCGCCGGACTGTGGCAGAATCAAGACATGAGGCAAGCGGCTTGAAGCGCGTCGAAACCGAGTTCCTGAAGGGCGTCGCCCGTTGGGAGCAGTTGCCCACCGATGGCCGGCCGGAGGTGGCCTTGATGGGCCGCTCGAACGTGGGCAAGAGCTCCCTCTTGAACCTCCTGGTGGGGCGCAAGGCGATGGCGCGCGTCAGCCGTACGCCCGGCCGGACCCAGGAACTCAACTTCTTCGCCGTCGGCGACCGCCTGTACCTGGTCGACCTGCCCGGGCTGGGCTTCGCCAACGCGCCCAAGCGCCTGCGCCTGCTCTGGAGCCGGCTGATCGAGCGCTACCTGGCCGAACGCGAACCGCTGGCCTTGGTGCTGCATCTGGTGGACATCCGCCACGAGCCCTTGGCGGTGGACCTGGAGATCATGGCCTTCGTCGCCGAGCAGCAGCTCCCTTATGCGGTGGTCCTGACCAAGTCCGACAAGGTGAAGCGCGGCCGCCAGGCCGAGGCCCGCCGCGAACTGGACCTGGCGCTCCGGGAGGCCGGCCTGGGGGCGGTGCCGGTGGCGATCACCTCCGCGGAGAAGGGCTTGGGGCGCGCGGCGGTGTGGTCCTTGGTGGAAGCGGCCTTGCGCGGCCCGGAGGCGCCGTCGTCGACGCCGAACCCGGAGCCGTCGGACCCTTGGGCCGACGCCGGCTGATGCCATGACCGCCCAGACCCGTCAGCCGCGCGCGGCCGCCTTGGCCCAGCTGTCGCGCAGGCCTACGATGCGGTTGAAGACCAGCGCGTCGCCGCCGCTGTCCGGGTCCACCGCGAAGTAACCCACGCGCTCGAACTGGAAGCGCTGCCCGGGGGCAGCCGCCGCCAGGTTCGGCTCCACCCAGGCGCGAGGCAGCACCGTCAGGGAATCGGGGTTGAGCGATGCCAGCAGGTCGGCGTCCTCGGTGGCCTCAGGGTCGGACACCGTGAAGAGCGGCTCGTAGAGCCGGACCTCGGCCGGCAGGGCATGGGCGGCCGACAGCCAGTGGATGGTGCCTTTGACCTTGCGGCCGTCGGCGGGCTGACCGCCCGAGGAATCGGGGTCGATGCTGCCGCGCAGGGCCGTGACCGCGCCCGTGGCCGGATCGGTCTCCACCGCGTCGCAACGCAGGATGTAGGCGGCGCGCAGGCGCACTTCGGCGCCGACGCTGAGCCGGTGGTACTTGGGGGGCGGCTCGAGCATGAAGTCGGCGCGGTCGATGTAGATCTCGCGGCTGAAGGGCAGGCGCCGCGTTCCGGCGGCGGGGTCCTCGGGGTTCACGGCCGTCTCGAACCAGCGTACCTCGCCCTCGGGCACGTTGTCGACGATCACCTTGAGGGGGTCCAGCACCGCCAGGGCGCGTGGCGCCGTCAGGTTGAGCCGCTCGCGCACCGCATGCTCCAGGCGGGCCAGCTCCACCGTGCTCTCGCGCCGGGTGACGCCGAGCCCCTCGCAGAAGCTGACGATGGCCTCCGGCGGGCAGCCGCGCCGGCGCAGTCCGGCGAGGGTCGGCAAGCGCGGGTCGTCCCAGCCGCGCACATGGCCTTCGTCGACCAGGCGCTTGAGCTTGCGTTTACTCATGACGCTGTGGCCGAGGTTGAAGCGGGCGAACTCGATCTGGCGCGGGCGCCGCTCGAGGCCCAGTGCGCCGAGGAACCAGTCGTAGAGCGCGCGATGGTCCTCGAACTCGAGGGTGCAGAGGGAATGCGTCACGCCCTCGATGGCGTCGGACTGGCCATGGGCCCAGTCGTAGCTGGGGTACAGGCACCAGGCGTCGCCCGTGCGGTGATGGCTGGCGCGGAGGATGCGGTACATCACGGGATCGCGCAGGTGCAGGTTCGGTGCCGCCATGTCGATCTTCGCCCGCAGGGTTCGGCTGCCTTCCGGAACGTCGCCGGCGCGCATGGCCAACAGCAGGCGCCGGTTCTCCGCGACGTCGCGATCGCGCCATGGGCTCGGCCGGCCCGGCTCGGACAGGCTGCCGCGATGCAGGCGCAGGTCCTCCGCCGACAACTCGCAGACGTAGGCCAGGCCGCGGTCCACCAGCGTCAGGGCCCACTGAAAGAGCTGCTCGAAGTAATCCGAGGTGAAGCGCACCGGCGGATCCGGTTCGAAGCCCAGCCAACGGACGTCGCGCTGGATCGCGTCGACGTAGCCCTGGTTCTCGCGGGTGGGGTTGGTGTCGTCGAAGCGCAGCCGGCAGCGTCCGCCGAAATCCGCGGCGATGCCGAAGTCCACGCAGATGGCCTTGGCATGGCCGAGATGGAGGTAGCCGTTGGGCTCCGGTGGAAAGCGGGTGATCACGCCTTCCGGGCACTTGCCGCCGGCAAGGTCTTCGGTGACAATCTCGCGGATGAAATCTGAAGCCAGGGGATCGCTCATGGGGGTCTTCCAAGGGGTCGCGGGAATGCTGCGGGCCGTAGACGATACGGAGCGGCTCACCGCCGGTCAAGTGACCCGCCCGCCCAGGGCCGGGACGCCGGATGCCCGCGGGTGGATCGCTCTGACGGCTGGGTTCTCGCTCGCCGCCGGGACGGCGTCGTGGATGCCGTCGGTCACAGCCGGCCGCGCAGCCCCTGCCGGTCCACCCCGATGACCCGGATGACGACCACCCTGGGATCGGCCGCGGGATTGCTGCCGGTGCTCCTGGTCTTCTATCTCATCATGGGGCGCCGCTGGACGGGCGCAAGGGCGGGACTGGCGGGCTGGCTGGCAGCCGCGGCCCTGGCATGGACGGTCTACGGCGCTGGCGTCCGGCTGCTGCTCGTGAGCCAGGCCGGCGCCGTCTTCCTCGCGGGCCGGGGCCTTCCGCTCCGTGACCGCCGCGGCCGGCCGCCTGGCGGGACGGCCGGTGCTGGCGGCGGCGACCATCGGCTGGGCCTTGGCCACCCTCCTGCAAGGCGTCGCCGGCTTCGGCGTGCCGGTGGCCGTGGTCGCTCCCCTTCTTCTGGGCCTGGGCTTCGCTCCCGAGGTGGCGGTGATCGTTCCCAGCCTGGGGCATGGCTGGGCGGTCACCTTCGGCAGCATCGGCAACGCCATGCAGGCCATGGTCAACGCCACCGGTCTCGAGGCCGCAGACCTGGCCCCCCGTTCGGCATGGCTGGCGTCCTGGGCCGGGCTGGGCTGCGGCGTGGCGGCGGTGGCCGCGGCCTGCGGCTGGCGCCGATTGCTCGCCCGCTGGTGGGAGCTGCTCGGCATGGCCCTGATCATGGGCGCCGTCCAGGTGCTGGTCGCGGGCACGGCCTATTGGCCCCTGGCGTCGCTCGGCTCAGGCCTGGCCGGACTGGCCTGGGGGCTGGGCCTGGCCTGGACCGGCCGGGCGGCCGCGACGGTTGCCACGACCGCAACGGCGGTCGGCGCGGCGGTCCCGACCGGCCCGGCGACAACCCTGTCGCTGCCGGTGGCGATGGCCCCTTACGGGCTGCTCTGGTTGACCGTCGTGGCTGCCCGCCTGCCGCTGGTCGCCGAGCTGCTGGGCCGCGCAGCCTGGCGGGTCGACCTGCCGCGCACGGCGACAGGTCTGGGCTGGGAGAACGCGGCCGGACCGACGGTGGCCTTCCACCCCTTCTTCGGCACCGGTCCGCTGGTGATGCTGGTGGCCGTAGCCGCCTGCTGGTGGTACCGGCGGCAGGGCATCTCGACCTCGTACCTGGCCGAGCCGCTGCGGCAGACCGTGCGGCGTGCCATCCGGCCGTCGGCCGCCATCCTGCTGCTGGTGGGCATGGGCGAGATCCTGTCGGCGAGCGGGATGACCCAGGCCCTGGCGCTGGTGTCGGCGGCGGTCTTCGGCCAGGCCTTCGCCTGGGCCACGCCATGGATCGGGGCCCTGGGCGCCCTCATCACGGGCACGAACACGAACAGCAACCTGCTCTTTGCCCGCATGGAGCTGGTGGCGGCCCGTTCGCTGGGACTGGACGTGCCGACGGTCATGGCCTTGCAGAACCTGGGGGGCGCGGTGGCCAGCGTCCTGTCGCCGGCCAAGATCATGGTGGGGCTGAGCACGGTGGGCCTGGCCGGGGCGGAGGGGCGGGTGATGCGCCGGCTGGCCCTGCCGGCGGCGCTTGTCATCCTGCTGGTGTCGATGATCGGTCTGCTCTGAGGCTGGCGACGCTGAACGGCGAACACGGTTCGCGACTGCGCTACAATCGGCCCATGGCCTACATCCAGCGCTTCGCGCGGCGCGGCGGACCGGCGATGGCCGGCCTGCGCCACCTCGTCCGCACCCAGGGCGCGGACGTGCTCACCTACCTGCTGGCCTTGGGTGTTCAGCACGGGCTTGGCCTCTGGCTGGCCCTGCCGGCCCGCGATCACGCGCTGCTCTGGTTGGCGACGTCGTTGGTGCTCTTTGCCGAGGTGTTCAACACCGCCCTCGAGAGCGTCGTGGATCGGGTGGGCTTGGAGCGGCATGTCCTGGCCGGACGCGCCAAGGACATGGCGGCCGGCGCGGTGTTCCTGGCCATCTTCATCGCCCTGGTCTGTGCCTTGCTTCTGCTCCTGCCGCCGCTGGTGCTCCGCCTCTCCTGACGGGTCCGTCTGTCCGGCGCATCGCCCGCATTCGCCCGCCGGGTGACCCCCTGCTAAGATGCGACTCGCCTTTCCCGCCACGCTCGAGCAGCCATGCCTTCTATCACCCTTCCGGACGGTCTCGCCCTGTCGCGCATCCTGGCGGTGCCGGCCATCATGTGGCTCATCATCGGCCCGGCGCAGCCCGCCGACGCCTGGTCGGCGCGCATCCTTGCCGCCGTCCTGGCCGGCCTGGCGGCCTTGACGGACCTGATCGACGGCTACCTGGCGCGGCGCTGGCGCATCACGACCCTCTTGGGGGCCTTCCTGGACACGACGGCCGACAAGCTGCTGGTCAGCGGCCTGTTGATCGCCCTGGTGGCGAGGGACGGCGCCATCTGGCTCTGGCCGGCCATCATCATGATCGCGCGCGAGATCCTGATCATGAGCCTGCGGGGTCTGGCGGCCATCGACGGCACCTTCATCCGGCCGTCGCTCTGGGGCAAGTACAAGGCCACCATCCAGTACGTGGCGCTGCCCGCGGCCATCCTCGGCTGGCGACCTGGCGGCCTGCCCCTGGACACGGCCATGATGTGGCTGGCCACCGTGGCCACCCTGCTGAGCGGCTGGGATTACCTGCGCGACATGTGGCCGGTGCTCACCGGCGAGGTGGGGCGCCGGGCTTCCTGATGCCGGCGGTCAATGACGGCCACAGCGTCCTGCTGACGGGCGGCTCGGGGGTGGTGGGTTCGGCCGTCCTGGGACGACTGCTGGCGGACGGACTGCGGGTGCGGGCCCTGGTGCGCCGCCCGGAAGCGGCGGCGGCGGTGGCCGCCCTGGGCGCCGAGCCGTATCTGGGCGACCTGATGGACGCCGCGGTGCTGGACGAAGCTGCCGCCGGCTGCCGCTGGGTCTTCCACGTGGCGGGCCTCAACGACTACTGCCGGCGAGATCCGGGGGCGCTGTTCCGGGTGAACGTGGAGGGCTCGCTGGCGGTGCTGCGGGCGGCGCAGCGCGCGGGCGCGGAGCGCTTCATCCACACATCCTCCGCGGTCACCCTCGGTGAAGCGCGGGGTACGACGGGGCATGAGGGCGCACGCCACCGCGGCCATTACCTGACGGCCTACGAGCGCTCCAAGCACGAGGCGGAGCTGGCGGTGCTCGGCGAGAGCGGCGGCGTGGAGCGGGTGGTGGTCAACCCGGCGTCGGTCCAGGGCGCGGGGCGAGCGAGCGGCACGGGCCGACTGCTCCTGGACCTGGCCCGCGGCCGGCTGCCCTTGGCCGTGGCCACCCGCCTGAGCCTGGTGGACCTGGTGGACGTGGCCGAGGGCCATCTGGCCGCCGCCCGCCACGGCCGTCCGGGCGCGCGCTACGTGTTGAGCGGCTTCTCCATGGGCCTTGACGACGTGGCGGCGGCGATGGCCGGGCACCTGGGTTCGTCCGCGCCGCGCCCGCCGCGCTTGCTGCCGCCGGGCGCCCTGGTGCTGCCGGCGCGCCTGGCCTGGTGGCTGGCCCCGGGCCGCCTGCGCCTCTGCCCGGAAACCGTGGCCAACCTGCGCCACGGCGCGGTCTACGACGGCAGCCTGGCCACCCGCGAGCTCGGCCTGAAGTATCGCCGGCCGGAGGAGACCCTGGGGGACCTGGTGGCGTGGTTCCGGGCGGAGGGCCTGTTGTGATCGCGGGTGGCGGACCGTCGGACTCCCCGACGGATGCACCAGCGCAAGGTCATGACCTGCCCGCGCGGCCGTCGCCGGCATGGCGCGGCGGACCTCCGCGGTAGCCCGGCCGACCGCTACGGCGGCCAGGGCCAAGAGTGATGCCTTCATAAGGTGGTCATGAACGCATCATCGCGCCGCTGTTACAGCATCATCTGCCGCTCGTTACGGCATCCGTTGGGTCAAGTGATGCCGGGAGCGCGTCGCGTTGCCGGAAGGGCGGCCCGCGAGGCTCTGTTGCGCCTGAGTCCCATGCCGCCGCTCAGGCGCGCGAACCGTGGTTGCGCCTGAGTCTCGACACCGCTGCGCCTGAGTCTTGGACCCGCTGCGCCTGAGGTCCCAGCTGGGAATCCAGCGGATGAGCCTCAATTCGGGCTCCCTGTTACCCGGAACCACCGATCGGTGTTTCAGGGTACCAGGGGGCCCTAATTGATGA
>JBGAUA010000136.1:0-9720 GCA_044228875.1 Anaerolineae bacterium | reverse complement strand
GAGACGGCGAGCAAGTACGCAGCGTACTTGCTCGGTTCAACGGGGGCTTCCGATGGTCATTCCCCAGGCTAAGGGGATCAAGTACGCAGCGTACTTGCTCACCACCCGCAGGGGACCGCGGCGGGGTTGCCCGCGACGATCGATTGTCAGCTCCAGGTATCGGTGAGCACATCAGGGTGGGGTCAAGGGCGATGGGCGGGGGCCAGAACGGTCAGCCGGGAAAGGGGGAAGTCGACGGTGCCGGGCAAGCCGCGGTTGTCGACGAAGGTGGCGGTGGTCTGCATGCTGGTGGACAAGGTACCCGTAGCCAAGGGGCGGATGCGGTAGCTGACCGTCACGCCCTCGCGCGGCAGATCGGCAAGGGACCAACTGAGGGTCCGGCCGTCCGGGGACAGGGTGGCGGGCGGTACGGCGGAATCAACGACCCAGGCCACATCAGGCGAGAGCCTGTCCACCAGATCCAGCCGGCGGAGCTCCTGATAGCACGGGCAATAGGGTCCAGGCTGAAACATGGTGACGAAACGATCGGCCTGTTGGGCCCAGATGAAGTAGCGGCGCGAACTGGCCACCTTCCCCATGCAGCTCGAGGCACAGTCGTCGTCGATGCAGACGCTGATCCGCAGTACGCCTGCCTCTTGGATGCGCCTCGTCACGGCTTGAACGGCTCGGCAGCCAGGGTCGCTCCGCCCATTGCCGATGAGCACCATGATCTCGTTAGGGTTGCTGCGCCTTGCGGTCGTTTCGCGGGTGCGCATGAGCAGGCTGAGGCCCTGGGTGAGCCCGCGGTCGATACCGCTGTCGCCCTTGGGCCGTAGGCGCTTGAGGCAGAGTTCCAGCTTGGCGAGATCCCTCGTCAGCGGGCACAGGGTCCGGGCGCCATGGCCGAAGGCAACGATGCCGATCCGGGCGGTTGGAAGCTCGGGCAGCAGCACGCCGCGAATGAAGTGCCTCGCCGCCGCCTTCAATTGCGTCAGGGATTCACTGTCCATCGCCGCCGAGCTGTCGAGAACCAGCACCACATGCACCGGTGACGCCTCGACGGTGCAGTCGATATCAAAGCCGAGCGTGACCGTCGCTGTCTCGCCCAAGAGCAGGACGTCCGGGGAGACGGACTGGCGCGGCTCCACGACGCAGTCACTGGTGGCGGGCGGCGGCGGCCGGTCGGCGGCGGCGGGGCTTGCCGCAAGGCCTAGGGCCGAGCCAAGGGCCACGATGGTCGTCAAGAGAAGGCTGCGGTAGATCTGGCGCATGGTGGACTCCTGAGCGGGCCGACAACCCGCAACCGAGGGGACGATACCGGCAGGTGACAGCGCCTGCCGTAGCAAGGATGCTGGCGTAGCCGGACGCACCCGTCACGCTTTGCACCGCCGCTCACCATTGTTAACCGTTGCGCGGCCGCCTACGGACAGGCGTCCGCAGCACGGTGTCAGCATCGGTTCCGATTCGCGCCGAGCTTTGCGTCGAAGCGCGTTTCGTCGGTCGAAGGCCACCGGCTCATGCCGCGGCGGGAAGGGAAATGCGGATGTCGACGGCAAAGGCCTCACCAAGCTCCAAGCGCTCTGCCAATACGCGGAAGGCCTCGGCCTTGGCCATCGCCTCGCCGGCGGAGCTGCCGTAGGCGAGCGGTCGCGGCAGACCTCGTGGCGGCCCATCCTGCACGCCTCCCCAGCCCCGGGTCTCATCCAGCCCTGGTATACTGCGGTACAGCGCAGCCTCGAGCGGGGCCATGTCTGCACCACCTTGTGATCAAGCTCGATGCCGCTCCAAGGCCAAGAAAAAGGCTGCTCGGTCGTTGCGAGCCCATCTCGTCAAGAGCCAGATTGCTCATGATTCCATTCGAAACCATGCCGAGCAAGGCGGGGCCTTGGGTTGGTCCGTGATGACCGACCAGAAGACCAGCGGCGCCATCATGTGGGTGCCGGCAGGATTGATCCACAGCGTCGCCATCATGGTGCTGCGCTACGCCAAACTGGACCGGGATGCCCGCACCGTCGCCCGGGCAAGCGTCCGGTCGACTGCGGCCGCGGCCGATCCGGAGCGATGAGGCATGCGACACATACCCGTCCGATCGGCCCCTCGTCCTCGCCGCCGCCTGTACGGTGCGGCCAGCATGCTCATGCTGACGATCATCCTGATCGGCATGAATGCGTCTGGATCGCGGTCCGTCACCGCCCAACAGGAAGAGGCTCCGCAACAGCCGGCGACCGTGGAGGGCGTGGTCACCGACATCCGGGAAGAGTCCACCCTGGATGTGCTCGGGCAGGCGCAGCGGCGCCAACTCCTGGTGGTGCGCATCTCCGGCGGTGCCCATGACGGCGAGGAGGTTCTCGTCGAGTCCGGCAGCCTGGCGACCAGCACCGTGGTCCGCTACGAGCCTGGCGACCGCCTGCTGCTGGACGTGTCGACCGACCTGGAGGGCAACGACGCATTCTATATTGTGGATCGGGTACGACGCGTGCCGTTGGCCGTCCTGTTCCTGGCCTTTGTCGTCGTCACCGTGTTGGTGGGCCGATCTCGAGGCCTCGCGTCGCTGCTGGGAATGGGCCTGTCGTTCGCCGTGATCTTTCTCTACGTTCTGCCCCAGATCCTGGCCGACCGTCCACCGATCGCAGTCGCCCTGAGCGCCGCCGCCGTGCTCATCCCCGTCACCTTCAGCCTGTCCCACGGGCTAAACCGCAAGACGGCTGCCGCAGCCACCGGCACCGTCGTCGCGCTGGCCCTGACGGCGCTGATTGCCGAGATCACGGTCAACGCGGCGCGTCTCACCGGATATGCCACCGAAGAGGCAGGCCTCCTGCAGGTGGTCGAGGGCGGCGATCTGAACATGAAGGGGCTCCTCCTCGCCAGCATCATCATCGGTCTCCTGGGCATCCTCGACGACATCACGGTGTCCCAGGCCGCCATCGTGTTCCAACTGCGGGACACATCGGCGGCGCTGCCCCTCCGAGAGATCTATCGGAGGGCGATGGACGTTGGGCGGGACCACATCGCCTCGCTCGTCAACACCCTCATCCTGGTCTACACGAGCTCAGCCATGCCGCTGCTGCTCTTGTTCGTTCATGATGTCAACGGTTTCGGGACCGTCGTCAACTATGAGGTCGTGGCCGACGAGATCGTTCGGACGCTGGTTGCCAGCATCGGGCTCATCCTGGCGGTACCCGTGACCACCATTGTGGCCTGCCTGTTCATTGCCAGGGCGCCAGCCAAGCCCAACGTGCTCTAGCTGGATGCCGCGGGGGCAAGGTTCCGCGAGGCGTGCTCCCGCCAATAATGCGCGGTCTTGGCCACGACGGTGATGCCGTTCTTGATCTCCCCCAAAAGCAAAGAACCCTTGCAATGCAAGGGTTCTCAGGTGTCCCGACGGAAGGATTTGAACCTTCAACCAATGGATTAAGAGTCCACTGCTCTGCCGTTGAGCTACGTCGGGTCGGCAAGCGAAGGGCCATTTTACGCGGAGGGCGCTCGCCTGTCAAGACTTTTTCCGGCCGGGGCCGCTCGTTCCCGCCGCCCTCAGTCCAGCTCCCGCACCAGCCGCCAGGAGCCGTCGGCCCGGTCCTGGCAGAGCTCGCAGATCAGCCCCCGCTCCGTGGTGACCAGCCAGTAGGACCGATGGCATTCGCCCAGGGGACTCCACCAGTCCAGATGCGGCTCGCGGTGCTCCTCCAGGCTCTCCACCCGGTATAGGCGCCCGCGCAAGGTGAAGGCTTCCGGCCGGCCACTCGGGTCGGCCTGCACGCGGATGGGGATGCCCGGGTTGTGCAGACGCATGGCGTGAGCCCTCCTTCAGGGTCGCGGCGCCCGGTTCAGCCGCACCTGATTCAGCCGCGCCCGGTTCAGCCGCACCCGGTTCAGCCGCGCCCGGTTCAGACGCACCCGGCGCAGCGGTCCCCGGCGCAGGCGAACCGACCCTCGCGGCCCCGTCGCAGGCCATCCCACCCATGCGTCCGCCCTCATGGCAGCCACACCTCCAGCCCCGATTCCCCCCCCTGCAGCCCCGGCGACTTCAGCACCGTCGCCCGCGTCTGCCAGCCGCGCAGCACCCCACCGCGGCGGATGAGCCCCACCCGCGTGAAGGCGATGCGCAGCGCCGCCGCGTGGGCCAGGGCGCGGTAATGGTGCTCCGGCCCCGAGAGCAGCACCAGGGCCGTGGTCGTGCGGGCCAGGGACGGGATCAGCAGGCGCAGCAGCTGCCCCAGCCGCAGGGCCAGGGCCGGCGGCGGGGTGGCAGCCGCCAGGCGCTCCGCCTGGTCCATCGCCACCAGGTCGTCCAGGTCGTCCAGCACCACCAGGCCGAACTGCCCGCCGGCCGTCAGCTGGGCCGTCATCGCCAGGGCCGCCTCCACCCCTGTGGGGCGCAGCATGTAGAGCCGCCGCAGGTCCACCCCCGCCGCCGCCAGGCCCGCCAGGTCCACCGCGCCGCTCACATCCACCCAGGCCCCCGCGGCGCCCGGCGCCGCCAGGGCCGCCACCATCGCTCCCGCCGTCACCGTCGACCTCCCCGCCGTGCGCCGGCCGATCAGCTCCGTCAGCCGCCCCCGCGGCAGGCCGCCCAGCCCCGTGGCCGCGTCCAGCGGAGAGAAGCCCGTCGGCAGGGCCGGCAGGCGCATCTCGGCGCGCGGGCCTACCCGCAGCACCTGGCCCTGGAGGGCGGTGTTGACGGTCTCGGCCAGCGAATGCAGTTCCGCCAGCGGTCGCGGTCGGCGCACAGGATGCGAGGACAAAAGAGGCCAACTGGATCGAGGATCCCAATATGCCGATAAGGCTGATCAGCCGTCAGCGGCGCGGCCCTTCACCGGGGAAAAAGCGAACAGGCCGCCGCGAGCGGACGACAGCATAGCCGAACGTCTGTTCGATTGCCAAGATCGGTAGGGGCGGGTCTGCCGGGCGTTTGGACACGCCTGCCGCCCTTACCGCCCGTCCCGGCTGGCTCGCCCTCGGTTCACGCGTATGCCGGTCGTCTGGACGCGCCGGACCCTTCAGCCCTCCACCTTCAGCAGCAGCGCCTCGCCCTCCGCGTCCACCGTCACCCGCCCGCCGTCGGCCAGGCGGCCGAAGAGCAGCTCGTCCGTGAGCGGCCGCTTGACCTTCTCGTCGATCACCCGCGCCAGGGGGCGGGCGCCGAAGGCCGGGTCGTGGCCCAGGCGGGCCAGGAGCGCGCGGGCCGCGTCCGTGAGGCTCAGGCGCACCTTGCGGGCCGCCAGCTGGCCGTTCAGCTCGGCGATGAACTTGTCGACGATGCTTCCCATCACCGCCGCCGACAGCGGCTGGAAGGCCAGGCGGCCGTCCAGGCGGTTGCGGAACTCCGGGCTGAAGAGCTTGTCGTAGGCCGTCTGGCCCGCGCTCGGGCTGGAGTCGTCCTGGCCGAAGCCCAGGCCTGGGCGGGCCATCTCACGGGCGCCCACGTTGGAGGTCATCAGCAGGATCACGTTGCGGAAGTCCGCCACTTTTCCGTTCGTATCCGTGAGGCTGCCATGGTCCATGATCTGCAGCAGGATGTTGAAGACGTCCGGATGGGCCTTCTCGATCTCGTCCAGGAGCAGCACCGCGTGCGGGCTCTGGCTGACCGCCTCCGTCAAGAGGCCGCCGCGGTCGTAGCCCACGTAGCCGGGCGGGGCGCCCACCAGGCGGCTGACCGAATGCCGCTCCATGTACTCGCTCATGTCGAAGCGCAGGAAGGCCACCCCCATGACCCGGGCCAGCTGCCTGGCCACCTCCGTCTTGCCCACGCCCGTCGGGCCCGTGAGCAAGAAGGAGCCGATCGGCTTCTCCGGGGCGCGCAGGCCGGCGCGGGCCATCTTGATCGCGTCCACCAGCTGGTCCACCGCCGCGTCCTGGCCGAAGACCGCGCCCTTGAGCGTGGCCCCCAGCTCCGCCAGGCGGGCCCGGTCGTCGCCCGTCACATGCTGCGCCGGGATCTGGGCCATCGCCGCCACCGTGCGCTCGATGTCGCGCGCCGTGACCTGCCCGCGGCCCGCCAGATGCGCCGCCGCCCCCGCCTCGTCGATCAGGTCGATGGCCTTGTCCGGCAGGCGCTTGTCGCGCAGGTGCCGGCCGGCCAGGCGGGCCGCGGCGCGCAGGGCGCTCTTGCTGTAATGCACGCCGTGATGCTCCTCGTAGCGCGACTGCAGGCCGGCCAGGATGCGCTCCGTCTCCGCCACCGAGGGCTCCAGCACGTCCACCTTCTGGAAGCGGCGCGCCAGGGCGCGGTCCTTCTCGAAATGCTGGCGGAACTCCTCCCAGGTCGTCGCGCCGATACAGCGCAGGCGGCCGCTCTGGAGGGCCGGCTTCAACAGGTTGGAGGCGTCCAGGGTGCCGCCGCCGGCCGCGCCCGCGCCCACCATGGTGTGGATCTCGTCGATGAAGAGGATGCTGTTCGGCTGCTTCTCGAGGAGCGAGAGCACCGCCTTGATCCGCTCCTCGAAGTCCCCCCGGTAGCGGGTGCCGGCCACCAGGGCGCCCATGTCCAGCTGGTAGACCCGCGTCTCGCGGAAGCCCTCCGGCACCTGACCCTGGGCGATGCGCAGGGCCAGGCCCTCCGCCAGGGCCGTCTTGCCCACGCCCGGCTCGCCCACCAGGATGGGGTTGTTCTTGCGCCGCCGCTGCAGGATGTGCAGGCAGCGGTTGATCTCCGCGCTGCGGCCGATGATCGGGTCGATGCGCCCCTCGCGGGCCAGCGCCGTCAGGTCGCGGGCGAAATGCGCCAGGGCATCGGGCTTCTTCTCCCCGTCGTCCCCGTCGCCGGCCGCGGCGTCGGCGGCCTCCCGCTCCTCACCGCCCTGGCCGGCGGAGGAACCCTGGCCGGCCAGGGCGGCCGGGTCGGCCTCATCCCGCCGCGACTGGCCGTGGGCCATGTAGCGCACCACGTCCAGGCGGCTGACGTCCTGCTGCGACAGGGCGAAGACCGCGAAGCTGTCCTCCTGGTCCAGCACGCCTACCAGGGCCTGCGGCGTGGTCACCGCCTCGCCGCCCGCCGATTCCATGTAATGGGCCGCGGCGGCGATCGCGCGGCGGAAGCCCAGGGTAGGCGCCACCTGCGGCGTCTCCTCGGCTCCCGGCAGCTCCTCGCGGAGGTAGCGCTCCAGGTCCGCCTTCAGGCGCTCCAGGTCGGCGCCGGCATGGCGCAGCACGTCGGCGGCGGCCTCGTCCAGGATCAAGGCCTGCAGCAGATGCTCCACCGTCGCGTGGCTATGCCCCATGCGGCCGGCCTCGGACAGGGCCACTGAGATGCAGATGTCCAGATCGTCGGAAAGATCCATGGCCTGCGGCGGCCTCCTTGGCCGCCCGGTCGCCTGCGGTGGCCTCCTCGGCCACCCGGTCGCCCGCGCCGGAGCGGCGGGGCGGGAATGATGGCCGGCGGCGCTCAGGCGGGCTCGGCGGTGACCAGCAGCGGCATCTCGTTGGCCAGGGCGTCGGCGGTCACCTCGGCCACCTTCGTCTCGGCCAGATCGCGGGGATAGACCCCGGCCACCCCCACGCCCTTGCGATGCACCTGGAGCATGACGAAGGTGGCTTCCGCCGTCCCCTTGCCGAAATGCCGCACCAGCACCTCCACCACGAACTGCATCGTCGTGAAGTCGTCGTTGTGCAGCAGCACCTTCCATTGGCGCGGGCGGTCCACGCGCCGATCCTTGCGGGTCAGCACCTCGCCCTGATCGCGGCCCGCGTCGTCCGTGTTTCCCGCTCTGCCCGGCTTGCTCATGCCCTGCATTATAGAGAGGCGCGGCAGGCGGAGCGGGTCAGGCGCGTTATAGGCTCGCTAGAAGGCCGGCGATCAGGGAAGCGCTTCCACATAGACCGGCGCCTCGCCCAGGGTCACGGCGATGGTCGTCCCCGACCGCAGGGTGACCTGACCCTGGTGATCGGTCACCTTGATCTTGCCCGTCCAGCCCGGCAGCACCGCGGCGCCGAAGACCATCGTCCGCAGCACGGGCGTCGGCGGGGGGGGCGTGGGCGCGCCGACGCGCGGCCCCCGCTTGCCCAGGCGCTCGCCGGAGTCGGTGAAGGCGACCACCCGGTAGAGGCCGCTGGCGGGATCGCGGAAGCGGTAGGCCTCGGTCTGCGCGCTGCCGGTCTGGTTCAGCGGGATGACGGCATCGAAGACCAGCCCGGACAGCTGGGCCTGCGCGGTCTTGAAGGCGCGGTGCGCCGCCTTGGGCATGTTGTCCACCGGCGCCGCGTAGCCGGCCAGGGGATTGGGCGCGCAGGCCGCGGCGGCCGTCGCCACGTCCTTGGAACGCAGCAGGCCGAAGGTCTGCCAGGCGTAGATGTCGCCGCAGCTGCCGGTGAAGCGATCCTTGCCCGTGAACCACAGCACCATGGACAAGCCTTCCGCCATGGCGCGGGCCATGGTCTGGCCGGGATAGGCGGCCTGCAGGTCCTCGTCGCGGTGGGTCCATTGATCGGCCGGCGCGCTGGCCAGGCCCACCTCGGTGATGGCGATGGGGCGGCTGCGCAGGTCGAAGACCCCCGAGCGGAGCATCTGGTTGCCGCGCAGATGGGCCACCTTGGCCGCCAGCTCCTGGTTGTAGGGCTGTTCCCCGTCCCAGTTGTTGCGGAAGTCGTTGTAGATATGGACGGCCATCCAGTCGAAGAAGGGGTAGCCGCTCTGGGCGCTGTAGCGCAGGGTGAGCGAGGCCAGGACGTCGCCCACGAAGTGGTAGTCGAAAGGGCCGGTGGGGCTGTGGCCGGCGGGCCCGTTGTAAAGCCGGTCGTAGGCCACGCCGCCGAAGAGCACCGTCGCCGTGGGGTCGGCGCCCTTGATGGCCAGGTAGCTGGCGCGCAGGTGGTCGGCGTAGGCCGCGGCCTGACCGCCGAAGCAGCTGCCGTGGTCGATGCCGTCGATGCTCATCGCCAGGTCGAAGTCCTGCTCGTTCTCCACCTCCCAATGGCCGATGCGCGGCGAGCCGGGCGCGTCGTCCTGGCC
This sequence comes from Anaerolineae bacterium, assembly GCA_044228875.1. Taxonomy (GTDB): domain Bacteria; phylum Chloroflexota; class Anaerolineae; order Epilineales; family Epilineaceae; genus Epilinea. Next base: position 797 of record JBGAUA010000136.1, on the reverse strand, counting down.
GTCGCCGTCGTAGCGCTCGACAAGATCCCGCAGGTAGGACTGGTAGCGGGTGATGGGCACCAGGTCCACGGGGCCGCAGCCATCGGACGAGGCCCAGGTCGGGCGGGTGAAGAGGATGGCCACCGGGCTGATCCCGGCCTGGTCGAGCGGAATGATGGCCTCGTCCACGCCGATCCAGCCGTATTCCGGCGGGTTCAGGTCGTTCGGCTCGATGAACTCCCACTGGATGGGAACGCGGACGTAGCTGACATGGGCCGCGGTCATGGCGTTGAGGATGTCGTGACGGCCGGCCTCATCGCCGAAGAGCTGGACCCCGAAGGCGCCCCGCACCGCGGAGGTGGGCGCCAGCGTCACCGTGGGCGTGGGCGTGATGCTGGGCGTCGGGGTGATGGTGGGGGTATCGGTGACGGTGGGGCTGGGGGTGACGGTCGGCGTATCGGTGACGGTGGGGCTGGGGGTCGGCGTGTCGCTCGGCGTCGCGGTAGGGGTCGGCGTGTCCGACGGCGTGGGCGTGTCGCTGGGCGTCGGCGTCACGCTCGGCGTGAGGGTGGGGCTGGGCGTCGGTGTGTCGCTCGCCGTGGGCGTCAGGGTCGGCGTGTTCGTCGCGGTCGCCGTGTTCGTGGCGGTCGGCGTGGGGCTCGGCGTCGCCGTGTTCGACGGCGTCGGGGTGATGGTCGGCGTCGCCGTCAGGGTCGGCGTGGCGGAGGCCGTGGGCGTCGCCGTCAGGGTCGGCGTGTTCGTCGCGGTCGCCGTGTTCGTGGCGGTCGGCGTGGGGCTCGGCGTCGCCGTGTTCGACG
>JBGAUA010000135.1:246-9737 GCA_044228875.1 Anaerolineae bacterium | reverse complement strand
GGCGGCGCCTGACGCCGCACCTGGCTGGAAGGCGCTCTGCGCGCTGGACGAGGGCATGCCGACGGCAACGACCGGCCCCGCGCCGACAGTGTCCATGACTGCGGAGCCGGTCGACCCCACCGCGACCGCGCCGACACCCGACCCGTCACCGGGCGCGGTGCAGCGGTTCGGAAGCCACCTGCCCTGGTTGGGGCGCTGATGGCGGACTGAAGCGCGTGGACGGCAGGTGAAGAGAAAGGTCATGGCGGACCCTGCCATGCCCACTGCCCCTACTTGTCCTTCAGCGTCCACACCCCGTCCCACCCCGCGCCCGGCGGATCCTGGGCCAGCTCCTCGCAGCGCTGGATCATGCGTTGCGCCGCCTCGTCGCCGGGGTTCAGGGCCAGGCAGCGTTCCAAGCGCTTCACGGCGTCGGACCAGCGCTGCCGGCGGTAGAGGGCCAGACCGTCGCGGAACTGGGGCAGGACGTCGATGAGGTTGGGGAAGCTCTCCTCGTCGTGGTATTCCAGCAGCTCGTGGATGGCCACCGGCTCCGTCTTGCCGCGCACGAGCACCCGGTCGATCTCCCGCGTGCGGTAGGTGCCGCGCAAAGCGCGGAGGGTGAAGTCGCTCATGATGACCGGCGTGCCGTAGAACTTGCCCGCACCCTCCAGCCGGCTGGCCAGGTTGACGCCGTCGCCCATGACCGTGAAGTCCATGCGCCGCGGCGAGCCCACGCTGCCGGTGAAGGCGTCGCCGGTGTTCAGACCAATGCCGATGCGCAGACGGGCCTGACCCAGTGCCGCCCGCTCGCGGTTGAAGAGCCGCAGGGCGCGCATCATCGCGATGGCGGCGCGCACCGCTCGGTCCGGATCGTCATCATGTGGGAAGGGCACGCCGAAGACCGCCATCATCGCGTCGCCGATGAACTTGTCCAGCATGCCGCCCTCGCCCTCCACGCAGAAGACCATGCGCGTGAAGTAGTCGTTGAGCAGGGCCACCGTAGCCTGCGGACCCAACTGCTCCGCCAGAGGCGTGAAGCCACGGACGTCGGAGAACAGCACCGTGACCACCGAGCTGTGGCCGCCCAACACCTCGGCCTCCGACTCCAGCAGGCGATCGGTGACGGCGGCGTCCACGTAGCGTGACATGGTGGACTTGATGCGCCGCTCGCGACTGATGTCGTCCAGGAGCAGCATCGAGCCCAGCACCTCGCGACGCGCCCCGGTCAGGGGCAGGGCCGTCAGGTTGATCCAGGCCGTCTCGTCGCCCACCTGCAGCGCTGCATCCAGGGCGGTCTCCGCCGTGCCCGAGGCCAGGGCACGCTCCAGCTTCTCGACCACCCAGGCGTTGGCCCCGGCAAAGAACTCGGCGGCATCCTGTCCCAACAGGTCTTCGAGCCGCATCTGCAGGATGCGCCGGCCCGCCGCGTTACAGGTGACCACCTTGCCTTCCGGGTCCAGGGTGAGCACCCCGTTGGTCATGCTGGCCAGGACGGAGTCGTTGTACTGCTTCATGGCCTGCACATCGTCGAAGAGCTTGGCGTTCTCCAAGCCGATGGCGATCTGGGCCGTGAAGGCGCGCAGGCGGGCTTCGTCGTCGTCGGCAAAGGCGCCCCCGCGCTTGTTGAGCACCTGAGTCACCCCGATCACCTTGCCGGCCTTGTTGATCACCGGCACGCTCAGGATGGAGCGCGTGAAGTAGCCGGTCTGCCGATCCAGCGAGGGGTTGAAGCGCAGGTCGGCATAGGCGTGGGGAATGTTGATGGACTTGCCCGTGGTGAACACGGCGCCGGCGATGCCGCGGTCGTTGGGAAAACGGATCTTCTGCGCTCCCAGCCCCTGGCCGATCTCCGAGAACAGCTCGCCCGTCTTCTCGTCGTTCAGGAAGAGGGTGGCGCGGTCGGCGTCGAGCATGCGCGTGACCGCCTCCATGATCTTCTGCAGGAGCGGCCCGAGCTGGATCTCGGCCGACAGCTCGGAGACCAGGTGCATGAAGCTGGACTGCTGCCGGCTCGTCCGCTCCACCTCCTGCACCAGCAGGGTACTCCGCAGGACCAGGGAGGCCTGGGCGGTGATGGTCTCGAGCAGTGCCAGATCCTCCTCCGCGAAGCTGCCGTCGAGCCTGTTGAGCGCCTGCGCCACCCCGATGATGGTGCCGTCCACCGCCCGCATGGGCACGCAGGCCACCGAGCGGGTGCGGAAGCCCGTCAGCTCGTCGATGCGCGGGTTGAAGAACGGGCTCTCGTAGGCATCCGGAACCAGCATCGACTGCGCGGTGGTAAAGACATGGCCGGCGACCCCTTCGCCCGTCAGCAGCCGGATCTCCCGGCGCGCCTCGCCGACGGCCATGCACGCGTAGAGCTCGCCGGCCTGGGCATCGTGCAGAAAGAGGGTCGCCCGCTCCGCGCGCAGGGACTCGGTGATGATCTCCATGAGGGCCTGCAGCTGCTCGTCCAAGGTGTGGACCCGCGAAAGGCGCAGGTGTACGGCCAGCATGAATTGATCGGCCGGCGGTGACGTCGGTCCTTGCGAGGTGGTCAGTTCGCGGTTCATGATGCGACTCCTGACTCGACTACCCGTTCCACCGGCGCGGAGTTCCGCGCCTCCAGCGCGGAACGGAGGATGACGATCGTCTCCTGCAGCTGCGCCTGTGTGCGGGCATGGGCTTCCGCCTGCGCCTGCTGGCGGTTCTCGGCGGCTTCCTGAACCGCCTCCAGGCGCAGGCGCAGGGCCTGAGCGGTATCCTGCAGCGCGGCCAGCTGGTGGCGCGTCTGCAGGTCCTGCGCCTCGCTGCGCTTCAGCATGTCCGCCTCCTGGCGCTCCAGAGCCTGCCGCAGGGCCACGGAGGTCTCCTGAAGCTCGCTGATGGTGTGGCTGGAGCGCATCAGGGCCGCGTTCACGGCCATCTCGTGCTCCACGCGGGCCCCTTCCAGCTCGGCGCGCAGGCTGACGATGGTCTCCCGCAGCTGCGCCTGCACCCGCGCGGCCTGGCGCCCCAAATCGCGACGCTGCTGCACGGTGTCATGTTCGGCCTGCTCCAGCAGCGCGCGCAGCCTGAACACGGTCTCGCGCAACTGGGTGTTCTCCAGGCGGAGCGCGTCCGACCCTGATCGTCCGTCGTTGTTGGCCTCTTCCATGCACACTCCCAGCACCGCACGCAGTCGTCGCCTCGCGCATCCGCGACGTAACGGATGCCGGTTCATGCTATCACCGCTGGAAGCGGCCAACAAGGCCGGCGGCAGGGGCCTCACCCCATCGCTCCGAATTCGCGTCCGGGCACCACCCGCAACATTGACTGCACAGCGGACCGGATTCGCGGTACACTACGGGAACCTAGCCGGTGGGGACGTTGTAGAGGAGGGCAAGAGCGGGAATCGCTCTCGCAACCGCAACCAACCCCCATCTTCACAACCCGTCAGAAACGAGGAGAAACCCATGAAGTTCAATCACCTGATGCTGACCTCCGTCCTCGCGCTGTCGCTTCTGGGCAGCGCGGCCTGCAGCAGCACCGAGGACAGCTCCGGCTCCGCCGTGGGCGATCCCGGCGCCGGCAGCGGCGCGGTCGATCCCGGCACCGGCAGCGGCGCCGCCGATCCTGGCGCCGGTGGCGGCGAGACCAAGACCGAGCCGGAGCCGGTCGCCCCGGGCGGCGGTGGCGATGTTGAGACCCTTGACGACGCGCTGGCCGGCCACGGCGACACCGAGCGCATCAACTTCCAGGTGCTGGCCGAGGACTGCGGCCAGAGCGCCGTCTGCCTGGAGCAACTCGAGGCTCTCAAGACCTACATCACCGACTGCGCCGACTGCTCGCCGGTGCTGGCCAACTTCAACGACGAGGCGACGAGCGCCCAGCTGCGCAGCGGCACGCTCCCGACCACCTACCCGCAGGTGAAGGACGTGGTCCTGGTCAGCGCCGATGCCGCCGCGGGCGGCGAGGCCGGTGACGCGGGAGCTTCCGGCGATACCGGCGCCGCCGGCGCCGCCGACGCGGCGATCGACGATCTGGTTGCCGAACTCAACAAGATGGCCGGCGAATCCACGGACTGGAACCAGATCCTCGACATGGTCGACCCGGCCAACAAGGACGCGGTCCAGGACGCGGTGACGGACGCCCTCGCCAACATGGCCGACGACGAGACGGCCAAGGCCCTGCTGGCCGGCGAGCCGGTGGATGCCGCTGACGCGGCCGCGGCCATCGAGAGCGCGACGGCCAACCCGTGATCTGTCACGGCTGAACAGTTGACGCAGCAGAACGGCACGGGTTCCTTCGGAACCCGTGCCGTTCTGCTTTGACCGACCTCCGGCAACGTTCGCGGATCAACACGACCGCTGAGACTCCGCAAGAGCGGAAGGGACGGCAAGCGCATGAACATCCTGCTTCCCGCGGCCGTCGCCATCCTGGTCCCCGCCGTCTTCCTGCTGCTGGTGCGGCGCCTGGACCTCTACGCCTCCGGCAGCATCCGCACCGTGCTCCTGTGCATGCTGGGCGGACTGGCGGCCTTCCCCCTGTCCTTCGTGCTCAACACCGGCGCCTACCGGGCCTTGGCCCTGAGCATGGGCGGCGCGGCCGCCATCCTGGCGGTGAAGACCGCCGTGGCGCCGGTGGTCGAGGAGCTGTCCAAGTCCGCGTTGGTCACCTGGTACGCACGCCGACCGGAGTTCACCTACTTCGTCGATGGCGCCATCTACGGCTTCGCCGCCGGAACAGCCTTCGCCATTGTGGAGAACCTCTTCTACCTGACCCGCGCCAACGACCTGATGGCCATGAGCGTCAACCGCGTCTTTTCCACCTCGCTGATGCACGGCTCCGCCTCGGCGCTGGTTGGCGTGGCCGTGGGTCGCGCCCGCTTCGGCCGCGGCGCCGGCCGCTGGGCGAGCCTTGTCCTTGGCTGGCTGGCGGCCATCGCGGTGCACACCAGCTTCAACCAACTGGTCAATGCCGGGCCGATGATGGGCGCGCGACTGGTCATGGCCATCGGCATAGGCCTCGGCGGCGTGGCCATGACCATGGCCCTCATCCGCTGGGGGCTCTGGGAAGAAGCGCGTTGGCTGCGGGAATCCCTGACCATGGACATCGGTGTCAGCGACCAGGAATCCGGCCTGGTGCAGCGCTGGAAGCAGTTGGACACCTTGCTGGCCCCCATCGGCGCGCACTTCGGCCCGGAGAAGCGCGCGCTGGCGACCACCTTCCTGCACCTGCAGGCGCAACTGGGGCTCAAGACCAAGGCGGCCGCACTGGCCTCGGATCCCGCGCTCAAGGCCGGCCTTGAGCGACAGGCCGAGGCGCTGCGGCTGCGCATGGACGAATCGCGCCGGACGCTCGGCGTATACTGCATGACCTACATCCGCTCGATCGTCCCCCCCGAGGGTGACACGCTCTGGCAGTCGCTGGAATTGCGTCTGGCCGATGAGCTTCCCTCCGAAGGCAAGATGTGGGGGCTCCTGGCCGACCGCGTCGGCTGAGCCCCCGCCCCATTCAGGAGCCTGTCCATGCCTGCCATCGTCTCCATCCATTCCTTCCGCGGCGGAACCGGCAAGTCCACCATCACGGCCAGCGCGGCCGTGCTGACCGCCCGCCGCGGCTACCGCGTGGCGGTGGTCGATACCGACATCCAGTCGCCCGGCATCCACGTCCTCTTCGGCCTGTCCGACGCCTTGGACCAAGGCGGAACCACCCTCAACGACTTTCTCTGGGGTCGCGCGACCATCCTCGACGCCGCGCACGAGGTTTCCGTCTCCGGCGGCGGCTCGCTGCACGTGGTTCCCGGCAGCATCAAGACCGTGGAGATCGCCAAGGTGCTCAAGGAGGGCTACGACGTCGGCCGGCTCAACGAGGGCTTTCGCGACCTCATCAGCGGGCTGGAGTTGGATGTTCTCTTCATCGACACCCATCCGGGCCTCAACGAGGAGACCTTGCTGTCCATCGCCATCAGCGACCTGCTCTTCCTGGTGCTCCGGCCAGATCAGCAGGACTACCAGGGCACGGGCGTGACCGTGGAGGTCGCCCGGCGACTGGGCGTCCCGGACCTGCGGCTGGTGCTCAACAAGGTGCCCGCGTCCTTCGATCGGGACCAGGTGCGCTCGAGCGTCGAGGCCGCCTACCAATGCCCGGCCGCGGCGGTCCTGCTGCAGAGCGAGGCGATGATGCAGCTCTCCAGCCGCGACGTCTTCGTCCAGGCCCATCCGGATGACGCGCTCAGCCGCGAGCTGGGCCGCCTGGCGGACCTGGTCGCGGCGCTGATCGACAGCGGAGGCAACGGCGATGCGCTGCTTTAAGTGCCGCGCCGAGCCCATGGGCATCTGCCAGTTCTGCGGCCGCGCGGTCTGCGAGAACTGCCATGGCCCCATGCCCTTCATCCTCACCATCTTCACCGGCAGGAACGACATCCCCAAGGCCGTCGTGACGGCGGACGCCCTCTGGTGCGGCACCTGCCGCCCACAGCCGGAGCCGATTCCCATGCCCGAGCTCTACTGAGCGGTTGGAAGGGAGGAGACCACGATGCCCGGTTTGTTCGACCGACTGCAGGAAGAGATCACCCATCAGGACAAGGTCGCCGGCATGTCGACGGTGGACCTGCTGGACATGGACGCTGGTACCCGCCAGGTCGTCCAACTGCTGATGCGGCGGGGCGAGTTGAGCCTGGCGGCCATCGCCGAGGCCCTGGGGCCGGACGGCCAGGATCTGGAAGCGCTGGCAGCACGACTCCAGGAGGTCGCCGGCCAGGGCTTCATCATCCGCCGCGACCGCGAGGGAGAAGCCTTCTACCATACCGCCTTCGGCCGGCGGCGACGCCAGACCCTGCCCCTGGACCTGTGGGCCATGCTGGCCGATCGCGCGGACGAGCCGGCGGCGCCCGCGGATACTGATCCGGCGCAGGGAGCAGATGGGCCATGAGCGGCACGGATCCGATCGCTCCGCCCGAGCCAGGGGCCGAAGATCTGGCCGGGCGCCTGGTTTCCCTTCCGGAGCTCGCCGATCGCTGGGAGGAGCTCACCCTGCCGGCAGGGCGGACCCTGTTCGAGCGCGGCGCCGAGGGGGATGCCTTCTACACGGTGCTCGAGGGGCGGCTGGAGGTGCACAGCACGGACGAGGACGGCCGCAAGATGGTCCTGGAGCAGCTGGACGCGGGGCAGCATCTGGGTGAGCTGGCCCTCGTTCTCGACGACCGCCGCGCCGCATCGGTCACGGCGCTGACCGATTGCCGCCTCAAGCGCCTGAGCCGCGAGGCCTACCGCGCGTCCCTGCCGACGATCCCGGCGCTCTCGGCCGCGACCATCGAGATGCTGGGCACGCGCCTCAAGCGCACCGGCAGCTACCTCGACCTGCTCACCCGTTGGGCCAACCTGGTGGCCAAGGGCGACTATGACGGCGCCCAAGGCGCCATCCAGAGCCGGGTGGCCGAGGCCGAGGACAAGAACCTCGAGCGCTTCGTGAACACCTTCAACGACATGGTCGCCTCCGTCAAGGCCCGCGAAGAGTCCCTGGCCCGCCAGCTGAGCCAGCTCAAGATCGAGATCGACCACCAGCAGCTGCGCACGCGCCTGGCGGAGGTCACCGAAACGGACTTCTTCAAGAACCTGCAGGCGCGCGCCGGCGACATGCGGCACCGCGTTCGCGGTGCGGGCCAGCCGCCCGAGGCCCCGGACCCGGCGCTTCCCGGCGCCGATTCGCCCTGAACGGGCGCCTGGATCGTCGCGAGCGACGCGGCTGCTCACCCAGGTCCTGCAGGCAGACGTCACAAGGGACAACCGGCCCGACACCCTGGTCCTGGCTACCGCCGCCGCTTGCCGACGGCGGCATTCTCGCTGATACTGGCGTTCCTCGTGTCTACATCCGCCGCCCGCCGTCGTTGATCGGATCGACATGCCAGAGACATCGGCCTCACCGCGGGGGCCCGTCGCATCGACACTGGATGACCGCGCTGTCGTCAGCCGGGTGCTTGCCGGCGACCGCGAGGCCTATCGCCTGCTGGTCGAACGCCATCAGTGGCGTATCCGCGCTGCCCTGTGGCGCTTGACAGGCAACACCGACGAAGCCGAGGAGCTTACCCAGGCGGCTTTCTGCCGTGCCTATTTCGCCCTGCCGGGCTTCAATCCGCAGTACGAGTTCGGCGCCTGGATCTACCGCATCGCCCATAACCTGTGCATCAACCATATCAAGCGAGACCGGCGCGAGCTGGCGCTGGATGCCATCCTGGACAAGGGCGACGACGAGCCGGCCGAACTGCGTGCCGACGAAGAGACGACCAGCCCGGAGCGCAAGGCCGCGTCCCGCGAGACGGCGGCGCGGGTCCGCGCCGCCCTGGCCCAGCTGCCCGACGCCTTCCGCGACGTGCTGGTCATGCACTTCCTGCTCGAACTGTCCCACGAGGAAATCGTGGCCCAGACCGGCCTGCCCCTGGGCACCGTCAAGAGCCGCCTGTCGCGGGCGCGGCAGCATCTGGCGAAGGCGCTGTCCGAGATGGGCGGCTCGACGGGAACCCTCGAAGGCCCGGCGCTGTAGCTGAGAACAGAGATGCCCTCTACAATCCTACCTGATCCCAGAGCCGTCCCGGTCCTCGCGGTCTGAGAAAGATGCAGTTCATGAACCGAAAGCAGACAGCCGGACCCCGGTCCGACGGCCTGCCCGATGCGGTGGCCCGGCTCCTGGCGGACGATCCCGCGGCGGCGGGCGCCTGGCAGGACCTGGAGCCGACGACGGCGGCCGCGACAGACGCCGCAGACGCCGCCGCGACCTGGATCCTGGCTCCGGCGCCACCGGACCCCGGCGACCTCGGCAACCGGACCATCGCCCGCCTGCCGGAGGGCAGTCCGGAGGCCTATGCCCGCCTGGGTGCCGCGGTGCTGGTCGCCTGGACGGATCGCGAACTGCGTGAACGGTGGCGCGCGGATCCGAGCGCCACGGCGGCATCCCTCGGCCTGCCGCAGCCCATCCCCCACCTGGTCCGCGTGGTCGGTCCGGCGGAAGGACGACTGCCGCGGCGCGATGTGATCACCGTTCCGCTACCGCCGCCCGGTTCGCCGACCAGCACCCGCGCCGCGGCGCTCCGGGATCTCGCGGCCACCGAGTTCGGTTGGCTGCTCGCCGGCGTGCCGGGCGGTCGAGAGGCCCTGGGCCTGGTCCTGCCCGACAGCGCGGCGACGAGCGCCGGGCATGCGCCCGTCGCGGCGAAGTGGCGCCAATGGCTGCGACCCCTTCCCTTGCTGCTCACCGGCGGCGTGGTCTGCCTGGTGGCGGCCATCGGCCTGAGCGTGTCCGCGGGCGGCGACGCGAGCCTGGCGGGCGCCGCCTTCGGGCCCGGCGCCGCCTGGCGTCTGCCTGCGGCGGCCCTCAGCCTGCTGCTCGGCCTGGCCCTGATCGTCATCGCCGCTCGGCGCCGCTGACCGGAGCCACCGCAGGGTCTGCGGCCGACGCGCCGCCTCGCCACGAGACGCCTGGGCTGCGGTCCGGCGCAAACGAAAGAGGGCCGCGGCGGATAAAACGCCGCCGCCCACGTTGTGTACCGTTAC
>JBGAUA010000135.1:0-236 GCA_044228875.1 Anaerolineae bacterium | reverse complement strand
CGGCCGCCCCACCCGACCGGGCGCGGCGCCGAAATCCCCGCCCCCCCCCTCTTGGTGTCCGGTTCCGAGCGCGTCAGTCGGCGCTTTCGATGCGCATCCCATAGAAGCTGCGGTAGACGAAGAAGAGCATCACCACGAAGAAGACCGCCGAGAGGGGGGTGGTGATGGCGCCGTGGCCGTCGGCCCGCAGCTCCACCGCCAGCTCCACCGCCAGGAGCCCGAAAAGGGTGGTGAAC
>JBGAUA010000134.1:0-9769 GCA_044228875.1 Anaerolineae bacterium | reverse complement strand
CGGATCGGTGTCGCCGCAGCGGCGCCCCGTCGGCGCGACGACCCTGGGTCCGGGCTCCCCCCCGCGGCGCACACGGTCCCTCTCGAAGAAGATGCGGTCGCGAAAGGTGCCGAAGGTCACGTCCAGGCGCAGGTCCAGGCGGTCGTCCTTCTTCACCTCGATGCCCGTGTCGAACTTGCTGTTGGTGCCCGAGAGCCGCGGCAGGCTGATGGTCTCGTCCCAACCCTTGCCGTTGTCCGCCCGATCGACGATCACCGCCATCCGGTGGTCCGCCGCAGCCGAGCCGCGCTTGACCCGGACCCGGATCTCCCCGTCCACCGGGGCCACCAGGTCGGGGGGCGGCATCGCCGCCCAAGCCACCGCCGGCAGGAGGACGGCCAAGGCCAGCAGAGCGGCCGTCAACCGGCGACGAGGCGGCCGGCCGGCCGGGACAACGAGGCGGCAGAAGCGGTGAAGCTGGGTCATGGCGTGCTCCGGAGACAAATCCATCGGTCTGCTCAGCGGCCCAGGAAGCCTGCCGCCGCTGCCTGATGGGTTGCGAAGCCTAGCCCCGCGGTTCCGAGCGGTCAAGGGGACTGTTATAATCGAGTCCCGTCCCCCACCGCGGCCGCCGCGGCCTCCCCCAGCAAGGACAGCCCATGCTGCCCCAGCAGATCGCCCAGAGCATCATCGATGCCGTCCGCGCCGCCCAGGCCGCCGGCGCGTTGCCCGCATTCGACCCGCCGGCCGCGGAGGTCGATCGGCCCCGGTCGCCGGAACACGGCGATTTCGCCACCAGCTGGGCCCTCAAGGCGGCCAGGTCCGCCGGCATGCCGCCGCTGGCCCTGGCCGGCGTCGTCGTGGCCCACCTGCCTGCCGAAGGCCCCATCCAGTCCGCTACGGTCGCGCCGCCCGGCTTCATCAACCTGCGCCTGGACCCGGTGTGGCTGGCCGGGCAGGTGCGCGGCATCCGCCTGGCCGGCGAGCGCTTCGGCGACATCAGCATCGGCGCCGGCCGCCGCCTGCAGGTGGAGTTCGTCAGCGCCAACCCCACCGGTCCCATCCACTTCGGCGGAGCGCGCAACGCGGCCATCGGCGACACCCTCGCGCGGGTGCTCGAAGCCGCCGGCTACCAGGTGCACCGCGAGTTCTACGTCAACGACGCCGGCACCCAGATCGCCAACTTCGGGGCCAGCATCCTGGCCCGCTACCAGCAGGCCCTGGGCCGCGAGGTCCCCTTCCCGGAGCAGGGCTACCAAGGTGCCTATGTCTCCGACTACGCGGCGCGGGTCATCGACGCCGAGGGCGACCGCTACCTCGACATGCCCGAGGATGAGGCCAGCGCGGCGCTCGGAGCCTGGGGCGTCGACATCGCCCTCGCCGCGCTACGGGTCAACCTGGGCCGCCTGGGCGTCCACTTCGACACCTGGTTCTCCGAACGAAGCCTCTATGACAACGACGGCTTCGCTACGTTGCTGGCGGACCTGGAACAGCGCGGCCTCATCGTCGACAAGGACGGCGCGCGCTGGCTGGCCACGAGCCGGCTGGGTTCCGACCGGGACGAGGTGCTCATCCGCTCCAACGGCCAGTCCGGCTACTACGCCTCCGACCTGGCATACCATTATGACAAATTTGTCCGGCGCGGCTTCGACCGGGTCATCGACGTGTGGGCCGTGGACCACCAGAACCAGGCCCGGCGCATGCCCTTCCTGATGAAGGCCCTGGACCTGGACCCCAAGCGGCTGGACATCGTGCTCTACGACCTCGTCAAGCTGGTGGAGAGCGGCGTCGACGAGACCACCGGCGAGGCCACCCGGACGGAAGTGAAGCAGTCCAAACGCAAAGGCACCTTCATCAGCCTGGACGAAGTGCTGGACGCGTACCTGGTGCCGCCGGACGCCATCCGCTTCATCCTGCTCATCCGCTCCAACGAGCAGGTGATCGAGTTCGATCCCGAACTGGTAAAGCAGGCCTCCAGCGACAATCCGGTGTACTACGTGCAGTATGCCCATGCCCGCATCTGCTCCATCCTACGCCAGGGCGAGGAGCGCGGCCTGCGCGTCCCACCGGCGGGCGAGGAGCAGGGGCTCGACCTTCTCAGCCACCCCACCGAGCTGGATCTGGTGACCCAGATGCTGCGCCTGCCGGAGCTGGTAGACCAGGTGACACAGTTCCTGGCGCCGCACCATCTGCCGCATTACGCCATGGAGCTCGCGCGAGCCTTCCACGCCTTCTACCACGAATGCCCCGTCCTGGGCGCGGGCGACGAGGCCCTCTCGCTGGCCCGCGTCGCCCTGGCCGACGCCGCCCGCATCACCCTGGCCCGCACCCTGTCCCTGATGGGCGTGTCGGCGCCGGAGCGGATGTGAGCGGCCTCGTGGATGCCGCGGCATGAACCGCCAGCTGGTGCTGCTGCGCCACGCCAAGTCCAGTTGGAGCCATCCCGAGCGGGCCGACCATGACCGCCCGCTGAACGCCCGCGGCCGTCGCCAGGCGCCCTTGGTCGGCGCCTGGCTGGACGCGCACGACTTTCGGCCGGACCTCGTGCTCTGCTCCAGCGCGCGGCGCGCCCGCGAGACCGTCGAGGCGCTTTGCGAGGCAGCGCAATGGGATGTCGCGGTTCGCCTGGAGCAGGACCTCTACCTGGCGGAGCCAGAGGGGATCCTGGACCTCGCGGCCTGGCAGGGCGACGGCGCGGTCCGCCTCTTGATGGTGGGTCACAACCCTGGGCTCAGCACGCTGGCCAGCCGCCTGGCCGGGCGCGAGATCGCCCTGCGCACAGCCTGTCTGGCGCGCTTCGAGCTGTCCGGACCCTGGGCCGACCTGACGGGACCCCAGGCAATCTCCGCCCGCCTCCTGGACCTGGTCTGCCCAGGGCACGGCACGGAACGGGATCCCTGATCCGCGCATGCAAACGAACGCGCGCAGCACGAAGACCACCAGCAACTGAACCGCTCGCGCCGTTGACCCGGCCGGCCGCCGTCCGTTAGACTGAAGGCATATTCGCAGCGGGTCCGCGCGTCCATTTTCCCGACGCGGGGCCTGAGACATCGGCCGACAGCGGCTCCCTTCCTGGTGCCTACCATCCATGAGCAAAGTCCACCGGCCGGTCGCCGCGGCGGTGACCGATGTCGCCGCGCATCCCCCTGCCGATCCGCTGCCGCCGCCCGCAGCCGGCAGGCGGTCGCCGCGCCTGGAGCCGGGATCGCCGGCCAGGGTCCGCAAAGCGATACCGGCACCGACGCCGGCACCGCGCCGCGGCCTCCGGGTGCTGGTGGCGGAGGACCATCCGGTGAACAGCCTGCTCATCGCCCGGCTCCTCAAGCGACAGGGCCACCAGGTGGTGCTGGTGCACAACGGCCGGGACGCCGTGGAGCAGTTCACCCAGTCCGTCTTCGACGCTGTGCTGATGGACCTCGTCATGCCGGAAATGGACGGCCTGACAGCCACCCGCGCCATCCGCGCCCTGGAGGCTGGTTCCGGGCGCCGCACTCCGGTGATCGCCGTGACCGCGGAGCCGCTGGACCAGGTGCAGGCGGCCTGCGCCGCCGCGGGCCTGGACGCCTGCATGGCCAAGCCGCTGGAGCCGGCCGCGGTGGTCGAGGCGCTGATGCGTCTGGTCGGCTGACCGGCCATGACCAGCCCCCCGGTAGCCGTCCTGCGCAAGGACCTGGCGACCACCATCCGCCAGGGCCATCCCTGGGTCTTCGACGGCGCCGTCTCCGTGCCGGCCGGCATGGCGACCGGCCAGGTCGTGGACCTGCACGACGGGCGCGGCCGCTTCCTGGCACGCGGCCTCTACGATCCGCAGAGCCCCATTGCCCTGCGCCTGTGGACGCGGGACCCGCTGCAGCCGATCGACGCGTCGCTGCTGCGCGAGCGGGTGCGACAGGCGGCGGCCCTCCGCCGGGCCACGGTCGACCGCGCGGCGTCGGATGCCTGGCGTCTGGCGCACGGGGAGGCGGACGGCCTGCCGGCCTTGGTGGCCGACCGTTACGGGCCGGTGGCGGTGCTGCGCTGCGACAGCCCGGCGGTCCATGGCCTGCGCGCCGCCTTCGCCGCCGCCCTCATGGCCCAGTGGCCCGACCTGAAGGCCGTCGTTGAACGTCAGGCGGACGGCCAACTGCTCGCTTGGGAAGGCAGCGCGCCGGACGGACCGCTGGTGGTGGCGGAGCATGGGCTGCGCCTGGAGGCAGACCTGCGCCTGGGGCACAAGACAGGGCTCTACCTGGACCAGCGCGAGAACCGCCGTCGCGTCGGCCGGCTGGCCGCCGGGCGGCGGGTGCTCAACCTCTACAGCTACACGGGCGGCTTCTCGGTTGCCGCGGCCCTCGGCGGCGCGACGCGGGTGGACAGCGTCGATGTGGCCGCGCCGGCCCTGGCGGCGGCGGGCCGCAACTTCGCCCTGAACGGCCTGCCGCCGGATAGCTCGAGCTACGGCTTCCACGCCATGGACGCCTTGGACTTCCTGGAATCCGAACGCGGCCCCTGGGACCTCATCATCGCCGACCCTCCCAGCATGGCCCCCTCGGCCGAGTCCCGGCCGAGGGCCCTGGCGGCCTACGGGCGCCTGGCCCGCCTCTGCCTGGAGCGCCTCGCTCCCGGCGGCATCCTGGTCAGCTGCAGCTGCTCCAGCCATATCGCAGCCGCGGCCCTGCGCGGGGTGCTGGCGGAGGCCGCGACTCAGGCAGGGCGACCGCTGCGCCTGTTCGCGCTGCACGGCGCGGGTCCGGACCATCCTGTGCTGCCGGCATTCCCGGAGGGCGACTACCTTCAGGCCTGGTACGGTATGGCGCCCTAGTCCATGGGGCCATCTGCCGTAGCGCGCGCCGCAGACCACCCGCCTTCTGACGCAGTTCTAATCCCGCCGCCTTGGAAGGCCTCGTCGGCGGTCGCTAGAATGGGCCAAAGCCGGCCCGCACGTGCGGGCGCCACGAAAGCAGCCGCCAAGTCATGAACCCTGAGATTCTCCGGCCGCAGGCCATCGTCCCGATGGTCATCGAGACCACGGGCCGCGGCGAGCGGGCCTACGACATCTACAGCCTGCTGCTGCAGAACCGCATCATCTTCCTGGGCACGCCCATCGAGGACCAGATCTCCAACCTCATCGTGGCCCAGCTCCTGTACCTGGACAGGGAGGACCCGACGAAGGACATTCACCTGTACATCAACTCCCCAGGCGGCGTGGTGTATTCCGGGCTCGCCATCTACGACACGATGCAGCTGGTGCGGGCCGACGTGCGCACGATCGCCGTGGGTTCGACGGCCTCGATGGCCACGGTGCTGCTGGCTGCCGGGACGAAGGGCAAGCGTACGGCCCTGCCCAACGCCACCGTGCACCTGCATCCGGCGGGCGGCGGCAGCCGCGGCTATGCCCAGGACGTGGAGATCCAGGCGCGGGAGCTCCTGCGGCTGCACCGCAAGATCCACACGATCCTGGCCCACCACACGGGCCAACCGGTGGAACGCGTGGCCGACGACTTCCAGCGTGACCATTACATGACGGCCTACGAGGCCAAGGACTACGGCCTGATCGATGAGGTGCTGCCGGGGCCGGAAGGCATGCCGCCGACGCCGACGGGCGCGGACATCACCTTCGACTGACCCCGGGTCCCCGCGCTTCCGACCCATCGCGCCCCCCGCTCCTTGCTCAGGAGCCGGGGGCGCGACATCGTTGGCGGCATCGGTATCGGCAGCGACCGGCGACGGAGCGGCCGGCGGCTATGGCGCGGCGGGCGCCAGGCCCCGCCGCAGTTCATGCACGAGCGCCACGGTCACGGCGAATACCAGCACGCCCATCCCCTGGTGGGCCAGGGCCACGGCCAGGGGCACGCCCATGACCACGGTGCCGATGCCCAGGAGGATCTGCGCGCCGACGAGCCACAGTAGGGCCAGGGCACCGCGGCGCAAGGCGACGCCATCGGCGGCAGCGCCGGCGCGACGGTGGACGACGAAGGCCAAGCCCAGCACGGCAAAGGCGAACCAGCGGTGGACGAAATGGATGGTGGCCGGCGTGTGGAACAGGTTGCTCCACCAGGGCTGCACCGCCGTCAGCAGGCCTTCCGGCAGGAATCGCCCGAACATGAGGGGCCAGGTGTCCGACACATGCCCGGCCTTGAGCCCCGCGACCATGCCGCCGTAGGCCAGTTGCAGCAGGACCACGCCCAGGAGACCGAAGGCCAGCGCCCGCTGGCTGGGTCGGCCGACGAGGCGCGCGGGTGCGGGCGCGCCGCTGCGCAGCTCGAGCGCCTGCCACAGACAGAGGGCCAGGAGCGCCAGCGCCGCCAGGAGGTGGGCGGTGAGTCGGAAGTGGCTGACGGAAGGTCGGTCCACCAGGCCGCTGGCAACCATGAACCAGCCCAGGAAGCCCTGGAAGCCGAAGAGGGCGAGGATGCCGAGGTATATCCTGCCCTTGCGCGCGGCGAACATGCCCCGCCACCAGAACCACATGAGCGGCAAGAAAACGACGAGCCCGATCAGCCGGGCGATGAGACGATGCGCCCATTCCACGATGAAGATGCGCTGGTACTGGGCCAGGGTCATGCCGGCGTTGACCTTCTGGTACTCGGGCGTGGCCTGGTACTTGGCGAACTCTGCCTGCCAGGCCGGCTCACCGATGGGCGGCAACACGCCGGCGATGACGTTCCACTCCACGATGGCCAGCCCAGAGCGGGTCAGGCGCACATAGCCGCCGACGACGACCATTACGCCGATGAGGAAGGCGAGCAGGTACAGCCAGCGACGGACGGGACGGGCGGGGTCGGAAGGCATGGATGGAGGGCTCCTCGGGGGGCCTAGGGGCCGACGCGGCTGTGCGGCCGGGGCCGTTGGTGGCCGGATGCGGCCAAGCCGGTCGGCGACGCGATATTGTAGCGGCGAACGACCAGGGGCGGGCCACGATTCAGCCGGCGCCACCATGACCGAGCAGCAGAAGGAGCGGGGGCTGTGCCCCCGCTCCTTCTGCCC
Organism: Anaerolineae bacterium; assembly: GCA_044228875.1. GTDB lineage: Bacteria > Chloroflexota > Anaerolineae > Epilineales > Epilineaceae > Epilinea. The sequence continues at coordinate 2,824 of JBGAUA010000134.1, read as the reverse complement.
TGTTGGATGTCGACGACGGCGTTCAAGTGCCTCGCCGCCTCATCGCCGGCCGGTTCGTCCGGCTGTCGCCAGTCTGGCCGGGCGTCACCTGCCGGCGTTGAAGACCTCCACCAACCCGACGCCCTGCGTGGCGCCCACGCCATCGACGATGACGGTATAGGGGCCAGGGGCCAGGGTGATGACCAGACAGGCCTCCTTCGGATCCTTGGGCCACAGTCCGGAAGGCGCCTGGATCTCGCAGTTGCCGTTGTTCCAGTCGTCGTTCTCGGCGATGACCGTCTGGCCGCTGAACAAGCGGATGCGCGGGTTCAGCAGGGTGTTGGGGACTCCGCTGGCGGCCATGCTCGAGCCAAGGCCGCGGACGATGGCCTTCATCGGCTGCGCGCGGGTGATGAAGCCGCCGATCATCACCGCATCGCCGGTACGCACCTTGGCCCGCGTGGAGATGTTGGAGAGTTCGCCGCTGCCGCCCGAATGGAAGGCCTCGACCAACGCGACGCCGGTGCTGCCGCCGACGCCATCGACGATGGCGGTGAAGGGGCCAGTCGCCAGGGTCATGACCAGGCATGCCTCCCGCGGATCGGTAGGCCACAGCCCTGCCGGGGCCTCGGTCCTGCAGTTACCGGTTTCCCAGTTGTCGTTCTCGGCGATGACCGTCTGGCCGCTGAACAGCCGCAGTCGGGGATCGAACAGCGATCCCGGCACGCCTCTGGCGGCGAGACTGCCCCCCAGCGCGCGAACGATGACCTTGACCTGGCCATTGCGGACGATGAAACCGCCGATCATGACATCGTCACCGGTACCGACGAAGGCGCGGGTGGAGATGTTGGAGAGCGTGCCGGGATAGGGGGTATGGGTCGGGGACGGGATCGCAGTGGGTGATGGCGAAGCCGTGATCGCGACCGTCGGAGTCGACGTCAAAGGCGCATCGGTCGGCTCTTCGGGCTCCAAGGTAACGGTCACCGGTCCAGGTTCCTGTGTGCCCTCGAGGGTCACGGTGACCACTGGATCAGGCTCGCCCGAGCCCTCGGGCGTCACGGTGGTCACCGGGTCTGGACCATCCGTTTCCTCGGGGGTCACGGTGACCACCTGATCGCTCGCGCCCAGGGCGGCTTCCAGGACTGGCATCGATGCCATCCGTGCCTGACTCCAGGGTGCCGCACCGATCCCTACGAGCAAGCCTACGAGCAAGATCGAGGGCAGCACCCATCGCGAGAGCGCCACGAACACTGAAGAAGCGGGAACGGCTGAGGGCGGTTGAGGCCCGGCTCGCGAAGGACGCCGGATGTTGATGTGCATGGTCAGCCTTCCGGGTTGGGGTCGATCGGAGGGCGGCCGATGTCCGGTGTGGGCGACGGCATGGGATTGGGCCAACAGTTGGGCACGGTGAAGCAAACGGTTCGGCTGCAGCAATTGCCGCCCTGCTTGCATTGCTGGCTGATGACCATGCAGAAGGTGGACGAGGTGGCGCCGGTGATGGTGACGGGGACGTTGTAGGTCGGTCCACTGCCGCTGAACGGCATGTACGGACCCGCGAAGTACGACGCGGTCGCCGTGGATGGCGGACTGGCCAGCAGGAAGAGGTTGGTGGGACAGTTGGTCATGTTGCGGTAGTTGAACCACAACTTGAAGGTTCCGGGGGGCGCTCCGGTCACACAGCTGGTGCTGTACTTCGGAACCCACAGGCATTCCGGCCTGGGGCAGGCCGGCAGGTCGAATCGCAGCGTTTGCCGGCAACAGGGCTCACCGCCGGCGCCGGCCAAAGAAATGTCGACCGAGGCCGTGGTCGCGGTGGAGGACGTGGGAGGGCAATAGGTGAAGGTGATCGGTCGGGACTGGCCGCTCGGCAAGGGCGGAATCAACGGTACGACGTTCGGCGAGACCCCTGTGGAGCCGAGCATGACGAAGGATGCCGGCTGGCCGGTGTTGTTGGTCACCACGGTTGTGACGGTGTAGCAGCCGGAGGGACCGGTCGGTCCGTCGGCGCAGGTCACCTTGGTCTGGGTGAAGGTGACGCATTCGCAGCTGTCGCTGACGCAGAAGTTGTCGTAGCCGACTTCTTCGAGCTGCTGGGGGCTGCCCCAGTCGACCGGGAAGCGCATGGCCGTGACGGGCCCGGTCATCATGGCGTTCCACTGGGCCGCGGTCGGTGCCGGAATCAACACGCCGGCGGTGTCGAAGAGCCTCCATCCCGGCGGCAGTGGCTGGCCGGCGCTGAGGATCTGGAACGTGGTGCAGACGCGGTGCCACCCGGCATCAGTGCCGCCCGGCTCGCTGACCATCGTGGTCGACGCGAAGGTAGCGGACCCGCTCGCGGTATTGATGCTGAAGGTGGCCGCAAAGCTGGGGTGGAGGGTGGCATTGTTGTCGCCATCGACGATGAGGTTGATGTCGAAGCAGAACTGCCGCCGACAGCCGGGAGCCAGCCCCTTGACCAGGTCGCCCAGGAAGGCGGCAGGCGCGTTGAGGTTGGAGGCGCCGCCGGCATCCTTGAGGTGGTAGTAGAAGGTGCTGACGGGCGGGGTGATGGTCGACCCGCCGGGGCGGATGCCCGACGCGGAGTCGACGGCCGTGGCGGTCCAGCCTTGGGTGCTACCGTCGTCGAAATTGCTACCGATGAGACAGGTTGTCGCGCCCGGCTGCGCATAGGCCGACTCCACCAGGCTCACCCGGCTCCCCGATCCTGCGGGCCGCTGAAGGTCGAGCGCCCCTAGGGCCGCACCCGCGATCCAGGTGGCAACGAGCGTTCCACCCACGCGCCAAAGTCGCTTCCGATTCATCGTTTCGGCTCCTGTTCACATTCCGTCGCCTGCGGCGGGCATCG
>JBGAUA010000133.1:0-9943 GCA_044228875.1 Anaerolineae bacterium | reverse complement strand
GTGGGCAGCCTGGCCACGCCGGGCGTGGCCCGCGGCGTGGCGGTGGACGGGGACCTGGCCTACGTGGCCGCCGGCGATGCGGGCCTCCTGGTGGTGGACATTGCCCGCCCGGACCAGCCCCGCCTCCTGGCCATCGCTGACACGCCGGGCGATGCGGGCGACGTGGTGGTAAAGGGCAGGCATGCCTTCGTGGCCGACTGGAGCGGGGGGCTGAAGGTCTTCAATGTCACCGACGTCCGCGCTCCCCGCCAAGTGGCCGCTCTTGGGTTAGAGGCCCTGGCGGAAGGGCTGCTCTTGCAGGGAGACAAGCTCTATGTGTCCACGCTGTCGTCGACAGGGATCGCGGGGGTGTTGTTGGTGGACATCTCCATTCCGGCGGCGCCGCGCAGGGTGGGCTCTGTGGCAGAGGACCGGGCGGCCTTGACCCGCGGCCCCTTCTTGTTCACGCTCGACGCGTATGGCCAGGTCAGCGTGCTGGTCGTGACCGATCCCTACCAGTCCAGGCTCGTGCGCCGCCGCAAGGCGATTCCTGGCTTCGAAGGCCAGGTCGTGGCCTTGGATGAGATCGGAGGGCAAGCTCTGTTGGTGGCGGTCGGTGTAGGCCCCGATGGGACGGGCTCGATCGCCACCATCGCCATCGACGAGACAACCTTCAACGACTCCCCTCGCCTGCAGGCGGGGGGCATCGCCCTCTTCGGGGAGCATGCTTGCGTGTTGGATGCCCGCGCCGGGCGCATCAGGATCCTTGAGCTGTCGCCGGTCCATGCGCCTCGCCAGGTGGGCGAGCTGGCGAGGCGGCTGTCGGATGCGGCCCGGGTGGTGGTCGACGGGCGCTATGCCTACCTGTTCGACTCGAGCCTTGTCATCGTGGACTTGCGGGACCTGACCGCGCCGACCTTTGCCCACAACGAGCCTCTCGACCTCCGGATCAGTGTCGAGGATCTGGTCGTCCAGGATGGGTACGCCTACCTGGCCCCGCGGGGCGAGCGTGGGCTGAAGGTCCTGGACGTATCCGACCCACGCTCGGTCTCCGAGGTGGCGGAGGTGGTCGGAATCGGCGGGGTGTCCAGCGTGACGGTTCGGCAGCCCCGAGCCTACCTCGCCAGCAGCACCGGCTTGCAGGTCGTCGATGTGTCTGATCCTCGCGCGCCGTGGCGCTTGGGTCAGGTCCCCTTGGCCGGCCTGGAGTGGGTGGAGCTGGGCAACCGGCAGGACCTGGTCTACGCCACCCGTCGGGTGAGTGACCAGCACGTCCTGCTGGCCATTGACACCTCAACCCCGTCGGCCCCCCGGGTGGTGGAAACCATGGACTTGCCAGAAGCGGTCGGCGGCCTCAAGGTGAGCGGCGATCTGGCCTATGTCATCAACAGCATTGACTCCGCGAAAAAGCTCTGGACCATCGATCTGACCCTGCCCCTGGCCTCCAGGACGGCCAAGCTCGTGCGCACGGCATGGCCGCCTTACGACCTGGCGACACAGGGGGAGCTGCTGATGATCGGCAATCCCTATGCGGGGGTGGAGATCTTCACCACCCTCCCGCCGGCCCGGCCCGAGCTTCCAGAGCGGGTGTGGCTGCCGTATGTGAATGGCCGGTGAAGGGCGAGGGACGAGCGCGGGCGGGATCTACGGCTCAAGGGCCACCTATTTGGTCGCGCTTGGCATCTGGGTCAAGTCCCGTGAGATCCGAAATCCCCCTGCCCAGGCCCCTGCCCGATGGAGTCTTCAGACAGCGATCTCCAGAACCCGATCACCCTGGATGATCTGAGCCGGTGTCAGGTCGACCGACAGGCAGCCTTCGACGGCGTCATAGAGGTTGCGGAGCAATTCCGGGAAGTCCTCGCCCTGAGACGTGCATCCGGGAATCGCAGGAACCTCGGCCCAGTAGCCACCCTCTGCTGCTTCGTGGACGATGACCTTGAGCTTCAAGACTCCGCCCCTTCACCCCCCCTGCCCCACCACCACCCGCGCCGCCCTCAGCAGCTCGCCGTTGAGCGTGTAGCCCGGCAGCTCCACCGCCACCACCGTGTCCACCGCCAGGCCCGGCACGGGCACCGCGCTCACCGCCTCGTGGATGGCCGGGTCGAAGGGCTGGTCCTGGGCCGGTACCTGGGCCACGCCCTCGCGGGCCAGCACCCGGTCGATCTCCCGCTGCAGGCTGGCGATGCCCGCGCGCAAGGCCTCGGCATCCGCCTTGTCGCCCAGGGCCAGGGCGCGGCCCACGTTGTCCGCCACCTCCAGCACCGTGGCCAGGAGGTCTCGCTTCTGGCGGTCGAGGGCCTCCTTGCGCTGCTGCTCGGCGCGGCGGCGGGCGTTGTCCAGATCGGCCTGGGAGCGCAGGAAGCGGTCCCAATGCTCGTCGGCCAGGCGGCGGGCCTCGGCCAGCTCGCGGGCGAAGGTCTCCGCCAGGGACGCTTCCGCGTCGGGGGCCTCGGCCGCCGCCGAGAGGGCCGCCTCGGCGGCGGCCCCCTCGACCTGATCCGACGCCGCGCCGTCGGCCCAGGCAGTATCCTGTGGCTGGTCGTTCACCCTCAAGCCTCCCGGAACTCGCCCTCGACCACGTCGTCGGGGCTGTGATCCGGGCCGGCCCCATCGGGGCCCTGCCCGTCGACACCGAAGCCGCCGGCGCCCGGCATGCCGGAGTTCTGCGCCGCCATCATGGCCGTCATCGTCGTCTCCAGGGCGCCGACGGCCTCCTGGATGCGGGCGGCATCGTCGGCGTCGAGCGCGTCGCGAAGCGCCTTGATCGTCTCCTCGACCTTGCCGCGCGTCGGCTCGTCGAGGCCCTGGGCCTCGCGCAGGGACTTCTCCGCCTGGTAGGCCAGCTGGTCCGCCTTGTTGCGCAGGTCGATATGCTCGCGGCGGGCCAGGTCCTCCGAGCGGTGCGACTCCGCGTCGCGCACCAGGCGGTCCACCTCGTCCTTGCCCAGGTTGGTGCTGGCCGTGATCCGGATCTCCTGCTCGGTCCCCGTGGCCTTGTCCTTGGCCTTGACGTTGAGCACGCCGTTGGCGTCGATGTCGAAGGTCACCTCCACCTGCGGCATGCCGCGCGGCGCCGAGGGGATGCCCTCCAGCCGGAAGCGGCCCAGGGTCATGTTGTCGCGGGCGAACTGCCGCTCGCCCTGCAGCACGTGGATGTCCACCGCCGTCTGGTTGTCCTCGGCCGTGGAGTAGGTCTCGCTGTTGCGGGTGGGGATCGTCGTGTTGCGCGGGATGAGCACATGGGTCACGCCGCCCAGGGTCTCGACGCCCAGGGAGAGCGGCGTGACGTCCAGCAGCACCATGTCGCGCACCTCGCCGGACAGCACGCCGGCCTGCAGGGCCGCGCCCACCGCCACCACCTCGTCCGGGTTCACCCCGCGGTTGGGGGCCTTGCCGATCTGCTTCTCGATCAGGGCCTGGACCATCGGCATGCGCGTGGAGCCGCCGACCAGGATGACCTCGTCGATGTCCGACGGCTGCATCTTGGCATCCGAAAGCGCCCGCTCGACCGGCGTGCGCAGTCGCTCCACCAGGTCTTCGGTGAGTTGCTCGAAGCGCGAGCGGCCCAGGGTCATCGTCAGGTGCTTGGGGCCCGAGGCGTCGGCGGTGATGAAGGGCAGGTTGATCTCCGTCTGCTGCAGCTCGGAAAGCTCGATCTTGGCCTTTTCCGCAGCCTCCTTGAGGCGCTGCAGGCTCTGGCGGTCGGCCTTCAGGTCGATGCCCTGGTCCTTCTTGAACTCCGCCACCAGCCATTCCACGATGCGCTGGTCCCAGTCGTCGCCGCCCAGGTAGGTGTCGCCGGAGGTGGCGGACACCTCGACCACGCCGTCGCCCACCTCCAGGATGGACACGTCGAAGGTGCCGCCGCCCAGGTCGAAGACCAGGATCGTCTCCTCGCCCTTCTTGTCCATGCCGTAGGCCAGAGCCGCGGCCGTGGGCTCGTTGATGATGCGCTTGACCTCCAGGCCGGCGATCTTGCCGGCGTCCTTGGTGGCCTGACGCTGGCTGTCGTTGAAGTAGGCCGGGACGGTGATCACGGCGCTGTCCACCGTGTCGCCCAGGTAGGCCTCGGCGTCTCGCTTGAGCTTGGCCAGGATCATGGCCGAGATCTCCTGCGGGCTGTGGGTCTTGTCCGTCTGCGGGATGTGCACCCGGGCATCGCCCGACGGGCCCTTGACGATGTCGAAGGGCACCAGCTCCCGCGCCTTGGCGGTCTCCGGATCGTCGAAGCGGCGCCCCATCATACGCTTGACGGAGAAAACGGTGTTCTGGGAGTTGACCACGGCCTGGCGCTTGGCCGCGGCGCCCACCACCCGCTCGCCGCTCTTGGTGAAGCCCACGACGGAGGGCGTCGTGCGCCCGCCCTCGGAATTGGGGATGACGACCACCTCGCCACCCTCGTAGACGGCGACCACCGAGTTGGTGGTGCCCAGATCGATCCCTACAGTCCTGGCCATCGTTCAAAGCCTCCTGAGCATCGCGAAATTGCCGGCGACGAATCCGCGTCGCGGCCCGACCCGCCGGCAGGAGAATTGTAGGGGCCGGCCCCAGGCGGCTCAAGGCCCCGCGCATTAGAACTCCGTCAGATGCCCGCTCGCCGGGCCGGGCGCCGGGCGCAGGCAGGCCCCTGTCAGGGCAGGCTTCGCGACCTCCTGTTTTAAGGAATCTGTTTGACAGAACGTGCGCGCCTGTGCTACACTAACGGGGTGTTCGTGCATCTGAGGTGGAGGGGATTGGGGTCATTTCCGGGGCATTTGCAGCCCGGGCGATCCGCCCTACAGGGCCATGATGAGCAGTGTCCCGGCGATGCGGCGCGATGCGCGCCCCGCGGGGCGGCGGCGCGCATGATCAAAGGGCGCGCGGCCAGGATGCGTCAGGGCCGGAGCCACCGCTGAACCAGGGCTGCACGGGTCGATCATCGGTCGATCCGGCAGCCCTTCTTATTGCCCGTACCCGGTTTGACTCACAGGCAGGCCTAACGGGGGAGAACGTGCTGAGCTTCGCAGAAGGGGAACGCACCGGCGACGAGGGACGCGAACGCTTGCTGCGGCAGGCGATCAGTCTGGCCGAGGCCAAGCGCAAGCTGTCCAGGACGGATATCCTGGCCATCATTCCAGAAGCCGACGAAGAGCCGGAGCGATTGGTCTGCCTGTTCGAGGACCTCGAGGAGGCCGGCGTCGACGTCGAGCACCTGCTGGGCCACGACGAGCCGGTGCACCTCAAGCACCATATCTTCGACCTCAGCGGCATCGATTCGGACGACACCGTCAGCCTGTACCTCCGCGAGGTGGGCAACATCCCGCTGCTGACGGCCGACCAGGAAGTGGACCTGGCCCAGCGCATCGAGCGCGGCAAGGAATCCCTGCAGAGCATGTTCCTGCTGCGCTTCGAGGGCGGCGCCGCCGGGCCGCGCGGCGACCTGGACCGTCACGTCAACGACGGCGAGGCGGCGCGGCATCACCTGACCAAGGCCAACAGCCGCCTGGTCATCGCTATGGCCAAGAAGTACATGAACCAGGGCGTGCCCTTCCTGGACCTCATTCAGGAAGGCAACCTGGGCCTGATGAAGGCCGTGGAGAAGTTCGACTGGCGCCGCGGCTACAAGTTCAGCACCTACGCCACCTGGTGGGTCCGTCAGGCCATCACCCGCGCCATCGCCGACCAGGGCCGCACCATCCGCGTGCCGGTGCACATGTCGGACCGCATCCGCCGGCTCTTCCAGGTCAGCCGCCAGTTGGAGCAGCGCCTGGGCCGCGAGCCCGGCCTTGAGGAGCTGGCCCGGGAGCTGGATCTTCCGTCCAGCAAGGTGCAGTGGATGATCCGCATCGCCCGCACCCCCCTGTCGCTGGAAAAGCCGGTGGGCGACGACCGCGACTCGGAGCTGGGCGACTTCATCGAGGATGACGAGTTTCCCGCGCCGCCGGTGGCCGCCGCCAACACCTTGCTGGCCCAGGAGATCGAGAACCTGCTCAACGCCCTGCCTCCGCGGGAGGCGCGCGTGCTGGAGCTGCGTTTCGGGCTCCTGGACGGACGCACCCACACCCTCAAGGAAGTGGGCGAGAAGTTCGGCGTCACCCGTGAGCGCATCAGGCAGATCGAGACCGAGGCCCTGGACCGGCTGCGCATCATGGGCCGGGCCAACCGACTTCGGGACTTCCTCGAGGTGGAGTGAGCGCCGACCCTCCCCCAGCCGATGACGGTGCCATCCTCCGCTCCTCGGATGATCACCGGCATGTGACGGAGACCGTCAACCTGGTCTTCCCCGAGGATGCCAACCCCAAGGGCACCATCTTCGGTGGACGCATCCTGCAATGGGTGGACATGGTCGGGGCCATGGCGGCGCAGCGGCATTGTCGTCAGATCGTGGTCACCGCGGTCATGGACACCGTGGTCTTTCGCGCACCCATCTACGTCGGCGAGTACGCCGTGGTCAAGGGCTGGATCAACCGCGCCTGGCGCACCTCGATGGAGGTGGAGGTGCGGGTGGAGGCGGAGGCGCCCCTCACCGGTGAGCGCCGGCTGTCGGTGGAGGCCTTCCTGACCTTTGTGGCCGTCGATGCCCGCGACCACCCGACGCCCATCCCACCCTTCATTCCCCAGACGCCCCAGGAAGAGGAACGCTTCCTGGCGGCGGCGAAGCGGCGCGACGCGCGCATGGCCTACCGTCAGCCCTGAACCGGCCCCATCCTTTCCGAGGACAGACCTGAGGTGGACGATCCAAGTGCATCGCTGGGCCCGGCCGCCGGCCTGATCGGCGTGGTCGTGGGCCTGCTGCTCACCGGCCTGACCGCCGCCGGCGACGCGGCGTTCACCCGTGCCGACCGGGTCCGGCTGCGCGAGGCGGCTGCCAGCGGCATCCGCGGTTCGGCCCTCCACCGCCTCCTGGACCATCCGGGGCGCAACGGCGCTGTGCTGCAGGGCTTGTCCGCCTTGGGCCTGCTCCTGTCAGCGGCCGGAGCGGTGCTCCTGGTCAGTGGCGGCGGCCTGGCGATCCTCGAACTGTCGGTCGCCGGCGCCATCTCCGCCCTGATCACCCTTGCCGCGGGCATCTACCTGCCCCGGGCCTGGGCCGAGGCCCATCCGGACCGCGCGGCGATCGCGCTGGCACCGGTGGTCGACGTCCTGGTCAGGGTCCTGGGACTGCCCCTGCACCTCTTGGCCCGTCTCTGCGGCTACGAGCCCCAGGCCCCCTCCCGCCCCATCCGCGAGGACGAGCTGCGCACGCTCCTGGACGTCGACGCCGGGAGCGGCGAGACCTCCATCGAGGAGGACGAGATCGAGATGATGGCCGGCATCATGGAGCTGGGCGATACCTCGGTGCGCGAGATCATGGTGCCGCGCATCGACATCATCGCCGTGCCGCTGACGGCGTCCATCGAGGAGGCCCTGGACCGGGTGATCGCCGCCGGCCATTCGCGCATTCCGGTGTACGAGGACACGATCGACAACGTGGTGGGGCTGCTGTACGCCAAGGACCTGTTGGCCATCCTGCGCGATCAGGCGCATGAGCGCCATACGTCCATCGCCAGCCATCTGCGGCCGCCACACGTGGTGCCGGAGTCCATGCCGGTCAAGGCGCTCCTGGCTGCCTTCCGCTCGGCCAAGGTGCACCTGGCCATCGTTGTCGACGAGTACGGCGGCACGGCGGGGCTGGTGACCATCGAGGACCTGCTGGAGCAGATCGTGGGCGACATCCAGGACGAGTACGACGTCGAGGATCCCGACGTGGAGCAGTTGACCCGCGATGCCGGCATCTTCAGCGGCGGGATGGATGTCGACGACCTCAACCGCATTCTGGAGATCGACCTTCCGGCCGACGAGGCGGAGACCTTGGGCGGCCTGATCCTCAGCCGCCTGGGCCACCTGCCCCTCGTGGGCGAATGCGCCGTCTTCCCCGACGCCGAGGTGGAGGTGTTGAGCCTCGAAGGCCGGCGCATCCAGCGGGTGCGGGTGAGCCGGCTGAAGGGTCGGAAGCCCGAACCCGCCGTGACCGCGGACGGATGACGGAAGAGACGCCCGCGGCGGGAGAGGCCTTGCGGCCCACGGCGCCCGCACCCGCCCGCCGGCCCACTGTCTCCGGCGGGCCGGACGCGGGCGAACCGCGGCGATCCGGGCCGCTGCGACGGGGCCTCGCCAAGGCGGTGCCGCTCGTCGTCGCCTCGGGGCTGGCGGTCTGGCTGGCGACCCAGGCCCTAAAGCCCGCGCCGCCGGCTCAGGTGGGGGCGGACGTGGTGGGCTACCTCTCCGGCGCGGCGGCGGAGGGCTTCGCGCGGGTGACCGGCCCGCAGTCCCTGGCCTTCCCGCGGGACGAAGGGCCACACAATGCCTACCAGACCGAATGGTGGTACTACACCGGCAACCTGGCCTCGCCGGCGGATGGCCGGCGCTTCGGCTTCCAGCTGACCTTCTTCCGCCGCGCCCTGCGGCCCCCCGCGACCGCCCCCACGCCGGACGGCTCGGCCTGGCGGGCGGACCAGGTGTATCTGGCGCACTTCGCCCTGGCCGACGTGGGGGAAGGGCGCTTCCGGTCGGCCGAGCGCCTGGAGCGCGGCGCCCTGGGCCTGGCGGGCGCCACCGCCGACCCGTTCCGGGTATGGGTCGACGACTGGTCGGCGGCGCGGGCGGGCGGCACCGACCGGCAACCCGTCACCGTCCTGCGCGCGCGGGACGGCGACGCCGGATTGGACCTGCGCCTGGAGCCGCTCAAGGACCGGGTGCTGCACGGCGAACGGGGCTTCAGCCCCAAGGGCCCCGAACCGGGCAACGCCTCCATGTACCTGTCCTTCACCCGCCTGGCGGCGACCGGCACCCTGGTCGCCGGCGGCCTGCAGCTGCCGGTGGAGGGCCTGGCCTGGATGGACCATGAATGGTCCACCTCGGCCCTGGCCGCGGACCAGCTGGGCTGGGACTGGTTCTCGCTGCAGCTGGATGACGGGCGGGAGCTCATGCTCTTTCAACTACGTCAGGCCGATGGCGGAGTCGCCGCCTCGTCTTCCGGCAGCCTGATCGGCGCCGACGGCAGGCTGCGACACCTGACGCGCGCCGACTTCAGCCTGACCGTTACCGACCGTTGGACCAGCCCGCGCACGGGCGGGCGCTACCCGTCCGGCTGGCGCCTGGCGGTTCCGAGCGCGGACCTGGACCTGGTCCTGCGGCCGCAGCTGGCGGACCAGGAGCTGGCCGTAGGCCTGCGCTATTGGGAGGGCGCGGTGCGGGTGTCCGGCCGCGGGGCCGCGGGGCCGGTGGCCGGCTACGGTTACGCTGAGCTCACGGGCTATGCGGGCAGTGTAGGCCGCCAGTAGGGTCGGCTGGGCGCAAGCACTGGCGCCGGGCCGGGCAATACCGTCACCGACCCGGCTCGGTGGCCGTCGGCGTGGGCGTCGGCGTGGGCGTGTCGGTCGGCGGCGCGATGGGCTGCGTGCCGCCGCCCGGCGCTTCGGTGGGCGCCGGGGTGGGCGAGGCGACGATGCGTGGATCCTCCGGCGTCGGGGTCGCCACCGGGGGCGCGGGCTCCGGCTGCCGGCTGGGGGGGCCTTCGGGCGTGGCCGTCTCGGCCGGTCCGGGCCGAAGGCCGGCACCTGCCGTGCCGCCGGCTTCCGGCGTGGCGACGGGATCGTCGCCACCGGGATCGTCGCCACCGGGATCGCTGGTGGGCTGCGGCTCAGCGGTCGCCGGATCGGGGACCGGCTGCGCCCCCGTCGCCCCGATCTCCGGCGCCACCGTCGGCGTAGGGGCGGGGTTCTCGCGGGGACCGCGCAAGCGGGCGTGGCCGTCGGGCGGGGGTGGCGCGGCGGTGGCGGATGCGGCGGCGGGCGCAAAGGCGCGGCCGCGCGGCTGCGCCGCCAGCCGTCCAGCGAGAACAGCGCCAGCGCCGCCCAGATGCAGGCGAAGCCGGCCCGCCGCGATCGGCTGAAGGGCTCGCCGAACACCCAGATGCCCAGCGCCAGCTGGATGCTCGGCGACA
>JBGAUA010000132.1:0-9982 GCA_044228875.1 Anaerolineae bacterium | reverse complement strand
TCGCCGGGGGGGAGGGGGCTTTCCCTTCGCTCAGTTGCAGCCCTACTTGGCTCAGACGAGAGGATTGCGACGCGTTCCCCGTAGGGTGACCCACTCAGTCCAGGCCATGGCCAGCGCCAGGCGCAGGCCCAGCAGCCCGTCCCGGTAGCCGTGGTCGGTGATGAAGCGGCGCCGGAACTCGCGCAGGGGTTGCAGGATGAGGTTGTGCGGCCGCACACGCGCTCCGGCGGCGCGGCGGCGCCCCGCCTCCAGCCGGGCGTAGGCGCGCTGCCTGGTGATGAACTCGGACCAGGACTCGTAGTTGATGTGCATGAGCGGGCTGTCGATGCGCCCGGTGCTGCCCTGGACCTCGGCCAGTTCGTGCACCGCCCGGGCTGGGTCGTAGCGGGCGCGGTCCACGCGGAGCAGGCGCAGCTGGTGGTCCGGCCACCATCCGCCGCCCTGGAGTGCGTGGCCCCAGAAGAGGTTGCGTCGGGCGATCCAGTAGGCCGCGGGAGCGTCGCCGTCGGCGCGCCGGGCGGCCTGGGTCAGGGCGGCGGCGAGTTCTGGGGGGACGCGCTCGTCGGCGTCGACGAAGAGGACCCAGGGCGTGTCCACCAGGTCGAGGGCGGCCTGGCGCTGGATGCTGTAGTTGACGAAGGGCCGCGTAAGCACCTGGGCGCCGGCGGCGCGGGCGATGGCCTGGGTCTCATCGTCGCTGCCCGAATCCAGCACCAGAATGGGGCCGATGCCCCGCAGGCTGGCCAGGCAGTCGGGCAGGTGGCGCGCCTCGTTCAGGGTGAGGACGACCGCGGTGATGGTGCTGGTGGTGCCGCTGGTGCCGCTGTTGACGCGGTCAGCGCTCTGATCGCGGCCGATCATGAATCCCCCAGGGGCGGGGCATCCATCTGGGGTGGCGCATCATCCATGGGGCTGAGGGCTGCCGCATAGGCCGTCCGTCGCTCCCGGGCTTCTGAGCCACTCAAGGATCCGGCGGCGAGAGCCCGCTCGTCTGCCCGCCGCAGCCGCGCGACGGCGACCTTGAGCAGCTGGTCGACGATATCGGCGCGCCAGGCCGGCTCGTGCTGGCGCAGGTAGCGGCGGCGGCTGCGCCAGAGGATGCTCCAGCTGCGCGCCCGGAACTGGCCGCTGGCCGCCCCGCCATGGTGCATGACCACGGCGGTTGGGGCGCAGACGACACGCCAGCCGGCGCGGGTGAAGCGCCGGCACCAGTCCACCTCCTCGGCGTACATGAAGTAGCCTTCGTCCAGCGGGCCCACCTGTCGCAGCGCGGCGACGCGCACCAGCATGCAGGCGCCCAGGACGAAGTCGACGCTGAAGGGCTGGCCGGCGCGGTAGCGGCGCCGCGGATAGCGGCCGTTGACGCGGCTCTCGAGGAGGCGATGGCCCAGCCTGCCTCGCGGCGGAAAGAGGTCCATGGCCGCCTGCAAGATGCCGGGAAAGCTGAAGGCCGCATGCTGGAAGCCGCCGTCGGCGTAGACCAGGGCGGGTCCGGCGACTGCCACGCGAGGATCGGCTTCGGCCGCCGCCAAGAGCGACACCAGGGAACCTGGGCGCAGTTCGGTGTCGGGGTTCAGGAGGAGGGCCCAGGTGGGAGCGTCCGCCGCGCCCCGCGACAAGGGCGCCAGGACGACGTTGTTGCCGGCGGTGAAGCCGCGGTTCTCGGCCAGGGCGGTCAGCCGCACCCAGGGGAAGCGTTCGGCGACCATGGCGGCGCTGCCGTCGGCGGAGGCGTTGTCCACCACGTGGGTTGCGGCGGTGATGCCGGCGGCCTCCAGCTCGCGGCGCAGGCTGTGGAGGCAGCGGTCCAGCAGGTCGCGGGTGTTGTAGCTGACGATGACGACGGCGAGGGAGGGGGGGGCGGGCCCTTCGCCGATCCGCCCCCACTCCCCCTCCCCCAGCCGTATTGGGGGAGGGGGAGTGGGGGCTGTTGGGGGGGTGGTCACTCCCCCTCCACGGTCAGCCCCTTGATGCCGAACGGGCCCTGGATCATGCGCACGTCCTCGTGCTGCAGGCTGAGGTAGACCTTGGTGGCACGGCGATTGGGCCGCTCCACGAAGCGCAAGCCGCCGGACAGCACGGTCTCGGCGCCAGGAGCGAGGCAGAGGTACAGGCGGCCGGCGACGTCGCAGACGTCCAAGGTCTCGATGGCCCCGAGCTGCCAGCGGAAGGGGTAGTCCACGTCGCTCTCCAGGGCGTCGCAGGCCAGGCCGATGCGTAGGGCGCCGGGGCTGGGGGCGAAGGGCTCGGGGGCCTGGTCCTCCGGCGGCGGGAAGCAGAAGCGGCCCGCCGCGTCGGCCACGGCGCGGCGCCCCTTGCCGGCGGTGGCGTCGAAGGCGAAGACCTCGGCGCCGCCGGCCGCCGCTCCGCCGGAGCGCACCTGGCCGCAGAGCGGCGCGCCTTCGGCGGCGGGCGCGGCAGGCGTGTCGGTCCCGGTGGTCGCCTCGGTCGCGGTCGTCCCTGGGATTGTCAGGGCGGCGTCGCCCGTCGAAGCGACGTCGCCCGCCGTGGTCGCCACGGCCATACCGGACCCCGCGGCCGATCCAAAGGGATTGCGTCGCGAGGCCGCGGCCAAGGGGTCCACGGGCTGCAGGTCCAGCAACAGTTCGGCCGTCGGGCCGTCGGGAACGAAGCGGCTGGCGGCGCGGTAGGCGACAGCCGCACCGTCGCCCGCGCCGTCCGACGCGGGCCGGCCCTGGCGGGCCAACAGCCAGGTGCCGCGCGGCGCCCGCTGGTTGAAGGAGCGGTTGCTGTCGTAGACATAGCCGGGCGGGGGGCCGAAGCTGCGCAGGGGCGTGCCCCCCACGTTGCGCACGGTCACGGTGAACCACAGGGTGGCGCCCACGGAGACGACGGAGTCGCTCCAGGCGACATCGCCGACGAGGGCCGCGCGCGGCTGGCCGCCCTGGCGGATGGCCAGGGGCAGGGTCTGGCGGGTGAGGTTGCCGGCGCCGTCACGGGCCTCGGCCACCACGAGGTAGTCGCCGTCGGGGGGCGGGGGCGAGTCGGCGTCGACGCCGCCGTCGAAGTCATAGGTATGCGGGCCTACCTGGCCGGCCTGGTCGGCCGAAGCGAGGTCCTCGAGGATGTCCTGGACGAAGCTGCCGTCGGCGGTCTCGAGCCACAGGCGCACGGCGGCGGGCTCGCTGAGGCTGTAGCTGAGCTTGACGCGGTCGCCCATCCCGTCCTGGTTGGGCGAGAAGCTGTCGGGAGCGAGGGCCAGTCCGTCCAGCCGCGGCGGGGTCGTGTCGCCGCCGGCCAGGGCCAGGGCGGCTTTGGCCTCGGCCCCCGGCGAGCCGTCGTCTGGGCGGACGCTCACGCGCAGCTCGTAGTCGCCGTCGGGCAGCATGCGGCCGTCGATGACGCCGCCGAACAAGGCCTCGTAGCTGCCGGGCTGCCGCGGCAGGTCGTCACGAAAGGGATGGGCCTTGCCGTCCGGTCCGACGAGCTGGATGGTCAGGCGGGAGGGGCGGCCGACACGGTAGCTGATGCGAGCGACATCGGCGTTGCCGTCGCCGTCGGGCGTGATGGCCGCGGGCTCCACGCGAAGCTCGGACAGCAACGGGTCGTTGCGGCAACCGGCCAAGGGGAGCATGAGGAGGGCCGCAGCCGCGAATGCTATGATCTCTCGCCACATCGTCGTCGGAGCGTAGCACGACGAGGGCGAGGACACAAGCATCGCGATGATCAACACCTGGCAAGGGGCCCTGGACGCCCTCTACGGCCTGACCAACTGGGAGACGCGCCCCCCGGGCACCTCCCTGAGCTTCGAGCTGGACCGCATGCGCCGGCTGCTGACGGCACTGGGCGAGCCGCAGCGGCGCTGGAAGTCGGTGCACGTGGGGGGCACCAACGGCAAGGGCTCCACCTGCGCCATGATCGCCGCGGGCCTGCGCGCCGCGCGGCACAAGGTGGGCCTGTTCAGCTCGCCGCACTTGCATACGGTGCGCGAGCGCATCCAGGTGGACGGACGGATGATCGGCGAGGACGAGGTGATCGCCTGGCTGAACCGTCACGAGGCGCTGCTGGCATCCCTGGAAGGCCTGACGACTTTCGAGGCCCTGACGGCCCTGGCCTTCGACCACTTCGCAGCCTCGGGGGTGGACATCGCGGTGATCGAGGTGGGCCTGGGCGGGCGATTGGACACGACGAATGTGCTGGAGGCGCCGGAGCTCTGCGTGATCATGCCGGTGGGCATGGACCACGCGGCGGTGCTGGGGAGCACGCCGGCGGCGATCGCCGCGGACAAGGCCGGCATCTTCAAGCCGGGCCGGCCGGTGGTGGCGGCGCCGCAGCTGCCGGAGGTGCTGGCGGTCCTGCGCCAGGCGGCGGCCGAGACACCCTGCCAGCTCCTGGAGGTGCAGGCGCTGGCGCACTGGGATGCCGCCCGGGCGACGCCGGCGGGCCAGCGGTTCCGACTGCGGCTGGAGCCGCTGGCGGTGCTGGCCTGGGCGCCCCCGCCGCCAGGCGCCGCGCGCCGGGCGCTGCCGCCGCCGAAGCCGGTGAAGACGCCGCCTTTGGAGCGGGAGCTGGAGATCACTCTGGCGGGCGACTTCCAGCGGGCCAACGCGGCCACGGCGGCCCTGGCCCTGCGGGTGCTCGGCGCCCTGGGCTGGCGCACGGAGTCGGCGGCGATGCAGTCGGGTCTGGCGGCGGCCCGCTGGCCGGCGCGGCTGGAGCGCTTCCAGAGCGCCGCGGTCCTTGGCCGTCCGGGGCCGCTCCTGGTCATCGACGGCGCCCACAACCCGCCGGCCGCGGCCGCCTTGTCCCAGGCCCTGGCGGAGCGCTACCCGCGCCGCCGTCGCCACTGGATTCTGGGCTGCTCGGCGGACAAGGACATCCGAGGGGTGCTGGCAGCCCTCCTGGGTGACGCGGCGTCGGTCACCTGCATCCGCGCCCCGCATCCACGGGCGCTGGCCGCGGCGGCGCTGGCGGCGCTGGCGACGGAAGCGTTGGCGGCGGCCGGGGCGCCGCCGGGTCTGGCGGCGGCGCCGGCAGTGGACGCGGATGCGGCCCTGGAGCGGGCGCTGGGCCTGGCGGGTCCGGAAGATCTGGTCGTCGTGGCGGGCTCGATCTTTGCGGCGGCTGCGCTGCGCCTGGCCTGGGCGGAGCGGGGCGGTCTGTCCATGCCGGAGCGGGATCCGGAGGCCTGAGGCCGGATGTCGGCGGCGCCCGACGGGAACGGGTTGAAGCGGCATCGCGCTGATGGGTAATAGGCGGCGGGGCTTCGGCGTCTGAATTTGCTGATCACCTGATCACAATTGGAGCCGACGACGGCTGCGGCCAACCTGAACGAAGGAATTGCAACGCATGAACGCTGGGCATGAACGCCGCGACAACGGCCACGGGCTGCGCGAAAGCGGCCATGGGACGCTGAACGACGCGAAAGGGCAACGGGTGGCCCTGCCGGCCCCGGCCTGGCTGCCCATGCCGGAGGACGAGGAAGACGAGCCGGTCGCCCTCCTGGGCTTGACGGAGGCGCGCCGGATGGACATCGAGGGCGCGATCCGCACCCTCCTGGGCGCTGTGGGCGAGAACCCGGATCGCGACGGGCTCCTGAAGACGCCGCACCGGGTGGCGCGGATGTACGAGGAGTTGCTGGCGGGCTACAGCCAGGACCTGGACACCCTGCTCAACGACGCGCTCTTCGACGTGGACTACGACGAGGGCGAGCTGATCACGGTGGCGGGCATCAGCTTCAACTCGCTCTGCGAGCACCACATGCTGCCCTTTACGGGCACGGCCCACGTGGCCTACCTGCCCAAGGGCAAGGTGGTGGGCCTGAGCAAGATCCCGCGGGTGGTGGACATGTTCGCCCGCCGCCTGCAGGTGCAGGAGCGCATGACCAGCGAGATCGCCGACGCCCTGATGCAGGCCCTGGACCCGCGGGGGGCGTTCAGGGAGCAGGGGGAGCTGAGGGAGGCGTTTTACCGGCAGGTGGGGCGGTAAGAGGGTGGTGGGGAGCTCTGGGTTACCTGACTCAGCGGCGGGCGCTCACTCCACGACTGTGGGGAGATCCGAGGGTACTTGACCCAAACGCAACCCAGGAGTAGCCCCCCTGCACCCCTACCGATGAGGTGTCCACCAAGACGGGTCAACTCCACCGCCGCGCCGCCACGGGATCCCCACCGAGCGGCGCTTTGGCCTCTTGTCCAACGAGACGCGCGAGACGACGATTTCGGGACAGCTGGGCGACCATCTCCGCGGCCGGATCCCTGCCCAGACCGGCCGCAGCCGCCGCGGACCACGATCGCCGGGCTCCAGGGAGACCGCTTTAACTATGCGCGCGTAGCGTCAAGGCCTCCCAAGCCTCCGGACCGGCTATCGAACCCCAGGCCAAGGTGTCCGTCCCGCAGGCGCCGACGACCGCCGCGCGCTGTCTGACTACCTACCGTCGCCCCGCCCAGATGCTTAGCTAACCTGAAGTTCCGAAGTTTCTAACCGCGACCACCAGTGTTAGCTAATCGCGACCTCCGAAGTTTCAAACTGCGGACCTCGCGCTTAGCTAAGAGAGGCCCTCGCGCTTACTGAGTGCGGAGGTCGCGCTTAGCTAATGCTTTGCGGGGCGCGGCGGCCTTGAGTCCGACGGCGACCGCGCCAGGCAAAGCGATCCGCCTCCCGTGTCCTGCGACAACAGGCACGGCAGCTGGATCGGCGCCCCTCCCAGGATGT
Organism: Anaerolineae bacterium; assembly: GCA_044228875.1. Classification (GTDB taxonomy): domain Bacteria; phylum Chloroflexota; class Anaerolineae; order Epilineales; family Epilineaceae; genus Epilinea. Next base: position 3,310 of record JBGAUA010000132.1, on the reverse strand, counting down.
GGTGTCTCTATCTCTTGGAGGCAAGTGCGACTGGTTCGTCTAGGATGACGCAAGCGGCTTGCTCAGGTGCGTGGACGTGCTCCTGCACCCCTAACGATCAGGTGTCCACCAAGACGGGTCAACTCCAGGTCAACCCGGCCCTTCCCAATGCCCGGGCGCCTATAGTTTCCTGGTCGCTCCGCCGACGCTCAGCCGTCGCCGCCGAACCGCCCGTCGCCGGCCTCGCCGTTCCTGCGCCGCCGACCTCCGCCAACCTCGCGACCCTCCCCACCGGAGTCCCAGCCATGAACGACATCACCCCCTACGCTGACCTCGATGCCATCGAGTTCGCCGACAATCCCGAACCCCGCTGCGCCGTCGTGCTGCTCCTCGATGTGTCCGGGTCCATGCAGGGCCGGCGCATCGACGAGTTGAACGTGGGGCTGCAGACCCTCGAGCGGGCCCTCAAGAAGGATCCCCTGGCCGCCCTGCGCGTGGAGCTCGCCGTCGTCGCCTTCGGCGGCCGGGCGGCGCGGGTGCTGGACGTGCGCCAAGGCCAGGGCGAGGCCATCCCTGCCGAGTCCTCGCTGGCCTTCGTCACCGTGGACGGCTTCCACCCGCCGCTGCTGGTGGCCGATGGCTCCACCCCCATGGGCGAGGCCGCGCGCATCGGCTTGCAGCTCATCCGCGACCGCAAGGCCACGTACAAGCAGAACGGCATCGACTACTTCCGCCCGTGGCTCTTCCTCATCACCGACGGCAAGCCCACCGACTCCGGCTGGGAGGCCGCCGCCGCCGAGCTGGCCCAGGAGGAGGCGGCGCGGGGCCTCTCGGTGTACGGCGTCGGCGTGGAGGGCGCGGACCTGGGCTGCCTGGCGCGCTTCGCCACCCAGCGGCCGCCGCTCAAGCTCAAGGGCCTCGCCTTCGAGGAGCTCTTCGTCTGGCTGTCCAAGAGCCTGTCCGCCGTCAGCCAGTCCCGACCCGGGGACCAGGCGCCCCTGCCGCCCGTCGGTTGGGGCACGGTGGACACCGCGAATGGCTGAGGCCGCCGGGGCATGGCGCGTCCTGGCCGCCAGCCTCGCCGGGACCAGCCATATCGCCACCGGCCTGCCCTGCCAGGACGCCCACGGCTGGCGCGAGCTGCCGGGGGGCCTCCTCATCGCGGCGGTGGCCGACGGCGCCGGGTCCGCGTCGCGCTCCGACGAAGGGGCGGCCTTGGCGGTCGAGTCGGCGCTGGAGGAACTGGCCGCGCGGCTGACGGCCGATGACGCCCATCGCGGGCCAGAGCCTGACCCCGGAGCGGACCCCGGTATGGACCCGGTTCCCGCCGCCGCCCTGCGCGCCGCCTTCGCCGCCGCCCGGGAGGCGCTCCTGGCCCGCGCCGCCGCCGAGGGCTTTCCGGCGCGCGACCTCGCCTGCACCCTCGCCCTGGCCGTCGTCGACGCCCGGGCCCTGTCCGCGGCCCAGGTGGGTGACGGCGCCGTGCTGGCGCGCCAGGCGGACGGCAGCTGGCAGAGCCTCCTCGCGCCCCAGAAGGGCGAGTATGCCAACGAGGTGCTGCTGCTCATCGCCCCCGAGGCCCTGGAGCGGATGAGCCTGGCCCAGGTGCCGGCCCCCGAGGCGCTGGTGCTCAGCACCGACGGTCTCATCCGCCTCATGCTGCGGATGCCCGGCGGCGAGCCGCATCCCGCGTTCCTGGATCCGCTCGTCGCCTTCGCCCGCCAGGCCGCGCACGTCGCCCCGGCGCGCCTCGGGCTGCGGTCTTTTCTGGGCTCCGAGCGCGTCTGCAGCCGCTCCGACGACGACAAGACCCTGCTGATCGCGCTGCCGTCGGCGTCCTGCTCCGGTGCGCTGGCGGCTGCTGGGCCCCTGACCGCTGCGTCCCTGACCGGCGATTCCCTGACCGGTGACCCGCCGGCCGGCGCATGATCGTCCGGACGGGCGCGGGGGCGCGGTTGACCCTCGGCGAGCCCTTGGCCCGCGGCGGGGAGGCCACCGTCCACCGCATCCAGGGGCAGAGCGGCCTGGTGGCCAAGCTGTACACCCGGCCGCGCGAAGGGGCCGCCGAGAAGCTGCGGCATATGCTCGTCAGCCCGCCGGTGGATCCCACCCGCTCCCTGGGGCATGCCTCCATCGCCTGGCCGCGCGACCTCCTCCTGGACGCCAACGGGCGCCTGGTCGGCTTTACCATGCCCCTCATCACCGATGCCGTCAGCCTCCTCGAGGTGTTCAACCCCCGCCGGCGGGCGCAGGTGCTGCCCGGCTTCGACCGGCGCTACCTGCACCGCACCGCGCGCAACCTGGCCTCCTCCCTGGGCGCCCTGCATGCCGCCGCCTACGTGGTGGGCGACCTCAACGAGGGCAACATCCTGGTGACGCCCCGCACCCTGGTGACCCTCATCGACGTCGACTCCTTTCAGGTGGAGGAGCGGCGCGGCGGGATGATCGTCATCCATCCCTGCCCCGTGGGCCGCGCCGAGTACACCGCCCCCGAGCTGCAGGGCCAGGCCTTTGCCGATACCTGGCGCCGCCCGGAGCACGACAGCTTCGGCCTGGCCGTGTTGGTCTTCCAGCTGCTGATGAATGGCGGCCACCCCTACCGCGGGCAATGGCTGGGCGGCGGCGAGCCGCCGGGCATCGAGGACAAGATCGCGCGCGGTCTCTTCCCCTGGTCCGGGGCTTCGGCCGAGCTGGCGCCCCCCGCCGGCGCCCCGCCGCTGGACGCGCTCCATCCAGAGCTGGTGGAGCTCTTGCTCCGCTGCTTCGTCGACGGTCAGCAGCGTCCCGCGCTGCGCCCCGGCGCCGAAGCCTGGGCGGAGGCCCTGGGCGTGGCCGAGGGCCATCTGGTCGCCTGCCCCGACGGCCACTGGTTCTCCGATCACCTGCGGCGCTGCCCGGAATGCGGCGGACGCGGTCGGGGCGGGGTAGCGATCGCCAAGGGGCGGCCGTCGGCGGTCGTCCGCCGTCAGCCCGCGGCGCCGCCGGCGGCCCTGGCCGTGGGCACCGGCTTCCTGCGCGGCCTGGCCGCCCTGGGTTCCATGCCGGGGCGGATCCTGACCGGTGGCTTCCGCGCCCTGGCCGGCGCCCTCGGGGCCCCCGCGACCGCGGCCACGGCGGCGGCGGGAGCGGCTGGTGCAGGCTGCTGGGCCTGGGCGGTGAGGTTCATCGTGAAGATGAGTGCCACCAGCAGGGCCAGGGCGAGGAGGATTTTTCGATGCATGAGGGCGCGACTGTAAACGTGGGTGCCAGCCTTGCAAGCGGGCTGGTTGGCTGGCTTTGAAGCGTCTATGCCAGCAATTCTTGCACCACCTTGCACTCGTTCACGCCCGTG
>JBGAUA010000131.1:0-10053 GCA_044228875.1 Anaerolineae bacterium | reverse complement strand
CTTACGGCACCGTGCAGGCCCCGGCCCTGGCGGCGGCGCTCGCACGCTTCGTCCGGCCGGGGGACCGCGTGCTCGACGTCGGCTGCGGCACGGGCTACTACGCCGTCGAGATGGCCCGCTGCGGGGCGCTGGCGGCCATCCACACGGGCCTGCGCGCCACGCCGGAAGCGGCGCGAGCGGCCGTGGAGGCGATCGCCGCCGGCGCCGACGCGGACCTGGTGACCGCCGCCTTTCTCCTCGGCCAGTCGGCCGAAGCGCGCGGGGCCGCCGCCGCGCGCCTGGACCTCCCGGGACGGCTCCAGGTCACCATAGGACGCGCCGGCGCCCTGCTGGATGCCTTCGCCGTGGGGCCACCGACCGACAAGATGCTGGTCCAGGTCGATCGGATCGGCGACACAGCGCTGCAGCTCCTGACCTGGGTCGCGGCGGGCGCCGCGCAAGACGCCGCGGCCATCGGCCCCATTCTGGCCAGACAGCGCGAGGCGGCCTTCTTCGACGGCGACGATCTCCTGGCGCTGGGCCTGCCGCAGGACGCGTCCCTGGGACGCATCCTGGTCGCCCTGCGCGCCGGCCAGCGGCCAGCTGCGCGGGCGCCTGCGCTCGCGCGCGGACGGCGCGGACGCGCTGGCCGCCTTGACCGCGGCGAGCGGTCGGCGCATCCTAGCGTCGGGAGGATCAGCGGATGCATGAAGCGGCGCCGGTGGTCCCGGCGGATCGGGACAACGAATCCTGGCTGAGGGACCTATCGTCCGGGGCGAGCGGCCGCGACCAGGCGATCGCCGATCTGCGGCGTTACCTGTTGCGCGTGGTCCTGGTCTACCTGCTGCACCGCCGCGCCGAGCTGGCGCGGCTGAGCTTCGAGGAGGCGCGGCAGTTGGCGGAGGACTGGGCGCAGCTGGCCACCCTCAAGGTGCTGGACGAGATGGACGGCTTCCGCGGGGACAGCCGCTTCACCACCTGGGCCTACCGCATCGCCATCAACGTCGCCTCGGCGGACCTCAGGCGCCGGCGCTGGACCGAGCGTTCACTGGACGAGCCCGCGCCGCGCGGCGACGGCAACGAGGACGAGGGACGGATCGCCGAGCCACGGGAACCCGGCCCAGGCCCTGAGGATCTGCTGGACCGCGCCGCCGCATGGGAGGTGATCCGCCTCGCGGTGGCCGAGGACCTGACCGAGCGGCAGCGGCAGGTGCTCACCCGAGTCGTCCTCGACGGACAGGCGCCGGAAGCGGTGGCCGAGTCGCTGGGCACCAATCGCAACAATGTCTACAAGCTGCTGCATGATGCGCGCAACGGCCTGCGCCGCGCCATCGAGCGCCGCGGATGGCGACCCGACGACATCATGGCCTCCTTCGCCGGCTCGGAATGAGCGACAGGTAAGAGCCGCGCCCGCTGCCGGCATCAGAGGAACGAATGGCAATCCTATCCGCCCCGCAACCCGATCCTGATACCGCGCCGCGCCCCGACGAAGCGGTCGCCGATGCCGGGGCCATCGCCCAAGGCGAGCAGGCGCAGCAGTTGATCGCCTTCCTGATGGCCGCCGAGCCCGACTGCATCGATTGCCGGGATCTGCTCGACGTGATCGCTCGCTATGTCGACCTGGAAGCGCTGCACGGCCTGCCGCCGGACTGGATGCCGGACGTGGACGGCCACCTCGACCATTGCGGCGATTGCCAGGAGCTCTACCAGGTGCTGCGCAGCCTGGCGCGAAGCGACGCCGCGGCTGCAGGAGACCTCGAGCGGATCTGGGAACGGGTGCGCGAACAGGTGCGCGCGCTGGAGGCGGATGCCGCTTGAACATGTTTGCAGGCCCGCTTCGCGGCACCCTATAATGCCCACATTGATCACGACTTTCGCATCGGGAAGTGGCCACCCGGCATGAACCGACGTCCCCCTTTCGGCGACCTGCCTGACGCCGCCCCTGAGCCGTTCGAGCCAGGCGACACCGCGCTGCCGGTGCCGGCGCTTGCGGCGACCAGCGCCGGCCCTGCCGATCCGGCCACGGGAGCATCCTTCGCCGCCGCCCCCGACGTCGAGACGCTCTCCGAGCCGGCGAGCCCCGCAACGCCCGAAGTCTGGCTTCCGGCCGAGCCGGCGCCCGTCCTCGGCGTGGAGCGGGACCACATGGCCTGGCCCCCGGCAGGTTGGGAAGCCGTCGATCCGAGCTGGCGCACGGACCTGAGCTATCCGCCTGAGCCTTCTCCGGGAGCGGGCTCCGCGCTCCTCGGCGATGCCGCGGCCAGGACGGCCGTCGGCACCGCGACCTGGCCGGAGCTCGCGGCGGCCGAGCAGGCGCATGCCGGCGCCCATCCCAAGCGCTGGATCCGCGAGGTCATCGAGACCATCGTCCTCGCGCTTCTGATCTTCCTGGGCATTCGCGTCTTCGTGCTGCAGTTCAAGATCGAAGGCACCAGCATGGCGCCGACGATGGCCGACGGCGAGTACATCCTGGTGAACCGCCTCGCCTATCGCCTCTTCGGCGAGCCGCGACGCGGCGACATCATCGTCTTCGAGTCCTGGACCCCGGGCAAGGACTATATCAAGCGCGTCATCGGCCTGCCGGGTCAGCGCATCGAGGTGCGCGGCATGGAGGTGTTCATCGACGGTGAACGCATCGACGAGGCCTATCTGCCCTCGACAACCACCTCCGGCGACACGTCGGTGATCCTCGGCCCTGACGAGTACTTCGTCATGGGCGACAATCGCGACAACTCCCAGGATTCCCGCGCCCTGGGAGCTCTGCCGGGCGATAGGATCATCGGCAAGGCCTGGCTTATCTACTGGCCCGTCCGATCGATGGGACTGGTGCCCGACGCCGATCAGGACCGACCGGTCATCACGGACCCGCTGCAAGGCTGAGGCGAGCAGACATGAACGACGACCCCAGGATCACCGGCGGCCCTACCGGCGCCGAGCGCGCGGGAATGGCTGTACCCTCCTGGCCGGATCCGCAGCAGGTGGCTGCGGCGCGACGGGCCGCCGGCCCCGGCGCGTCGCCGACCGCGCGCCGACCGCTGTGGCGCGAAGCCCTGGAACTCCTGGGGTTGACCCTCGTCATCGCCGTGGGCATCCAGCTGGGAGTGCAGAGCCGGCTGGTGGAAGGGCACAGCATGGAGCCGACCCTCCACGACCACCAGCGGCTGCTGATCAGCCGCGTGGCCTACGGCGGCTTCTCCGATCCACAGCGCGGCGACATCGTCGTCTTCCATGCCTGGGATTCGGAGGAAGACTACATCAAGCGGGTCATCGGCGTTCCGGGCGACACGATCGAGATCCGCGAGTCGCGGGTGATGGTCAACGGCGTGGCGGTAGATGAGCCCTACCTGCGCAGCGACAGGGCCTCCGGCAACCAGGGCCCCATCGTGCTCGGCGCCGACGACTTCTACGTGATGGGCGACAACCGCGGCAACTCCAGCGACTCGCGCCTGCACGGCGCGCTCAACCGATCGCGCATCGTCGGCAAGGCCTGGATCTGCTACTGGCCGCTTGAAGACCTGGGCCTGGTCTCCGACAGCAGCGCCTACGCCGCCAAACCCTGACCCGGCGCCGCTCCCGCCCGGCCGGGCCCTGATCCGGCCGCGGCCGGGCCGAAGGGCCAAGCGGAGATCTTCATGGCCAAGGCCCGAACCGTCTTCGTCTGCGCCGACTGTGGCGCCAGCCAGCCCAAGTGGGTGGGCCAATGCCCCGCCTGCAAAGCCTGGAACACCTATACCCGCCTGACGGTGGCCGGCGGAGCCGGCGCGGGGGCCGAGCGTGGCGCCTGGCTCGGCGCGGGGCTGCCGCCGGCGCGCGCACAGCGTCTGGCGGAGGTCGGCATGGCCGACGTGGTCCGAATTCCCTTGGGCGTCGGCGAATTCGACCGCGTGCTGGGTGGCGGGGTGGTGCCCGGGAGCCTCATCCTGCTGGGCGGCGAACCGGGCATCGGCAAGAGCACGCTGGTGCTGCAGGCCGCGGCGCAACTGGGCCGCGAGGCCGGCCCCGTCCTCTATGTCTCCGGCGAGGAGTCCACGCAGCAGATCAAGCTGCGCGCCGATCGCATGGCCCTGGAGGCCGACGGGCTGTATCTCCTGGCGGAGACCAACCTCAACGCCATCATGGCGGAGGTCGAGCGCATCCGGCCACGGGTGCTCATCATCGACAGCATCCAGACCAGCTTCGCCGAGGACGTGGAGTCGGCCGCAGGCTCGGTGACCCAGGTGCGCGAATGCGCGGCGCGGCTCATGCGCTTCGCCAAGACCGACCACGTGTCGGTGGTCCTGGTGGGGCACGTGACCAAGAGCGGTGAGATCGCCGGCCCACGCATCCTGGAGCACATGGTCGACGTGGTGCTCTACCTTGAGGGCGACCGCTTCCACAGCTACCGCCTTCTGCGCTCGGTCAAGAATCGCTTCGGCTCCACCAACGAGGTGGGCGTCTTCGAGATGCGCGGCCAGGGCCTGGTGGAGATCCCCAACCCGTCGGAGGTCTTCCTGGCCGAGCGGCTGACCGGTGTCGCCGGCTCCTGCGTCAACGTCACGATGGAGGGATCACGGCCGCTCCTGGTGGAGATCCAGGCCCTGGTCACCGAAAGCAACGCCCAGATCCCCCGCCGATCGGCCAACGGCGTGGACCCCAACCGCCTGCTGCTGCTCACGGCGGTCTTGAGCAAGCGCCTGGGCCTGCCCCTGGCCAACCGCGACGTCTTCGTCAACGTGGTGGGCGGCCTCAAGATCAGCGAGCCGGCGGCAGACCTCGCGGTGGCCATGGCGGTGGTCAGCAGCAGCCAGAACGTGCCGGTGCCGGCCGACCTGGCGGTCATCGGCGAGATCGGCCTCTCCGGCGAACTGCGTTCGGTGGCCCAATTGGAACGGCGCCTGGCCGAGGCGGAGAGCCTGGGTTTCCGGCGCGCCCTGGTGCCGCAGATGGGTCTCAAGGCCGTCGCCTACGGCGAACTGAAGGTCCTGGGCGCGCGGACCGCCGGCCAGGCCCTGGACCTGGCGCTGGCGGGCGAGAGCTGAGACCGGCCGCCGACAGGTTTGCCGGCGGCCGGGCGCCCCGCTACCCTTGCGCGTCTGGAGGTGGACCATGTTGGATATCAAGCTGTTTCGCGAAGCGCCGGACACGGTCCGCGAGGCCCTGCGGCGTCGCGGCGAGGACAGTTCATCGGTCGATGCCGTGCGCGCCCTGGACGCCGAGCGCCGCGCCGCGCTGACGGAGCTGGAGGCCCTGCGCGCGGAGCGCAACACGGTCAGCAAGGCCATCGGCCAGACCAAGGACCAGGCAGAGCGGGCGCGGAGCATCGAGGACATGCAGCGCGTCAAGTCGCGCATCGACGCCCTGGATGTCACCGTCGATACCGCCGAGGCCGCGCTGCAGGCCCTGCTCCAACAGGTGCCCAACATCCCCGACGACGCCGTGCCCATCGGCCCGGACGAGAGCGGCAACGTGGTGCTGCGCGAGGTGGGCGACAAGCCGGACCTGCCCTTCACCCCGCAGGCTCACTGGGACCTTGGCCCGGCCCGCGGCCTGATCGACTTCGACCGCGGCACCCGTATCTCCGGCAGCCGCTTCTACGTGCTCAACGGCGGCGCGGCCCGGTTACAGCGCGCGCTCATCCAGTTCATGCTGGACTTCCACGGCGCGCGCGGTTACACGGAGGTCTACACGCCCTTCGTGGTGCGCGAGCAATGCATGTGGAACGCGGGTCAGCTGCCGAAGTTCAAGGACAACCTCTACCACGACCACGAGGAGGACCTCTGGCTGGTCCCCACGGCCGAAGTGCCCCTGACCAACCTCTACGCGGGCGAGATCCTGACGGCGGAGCAGCTGCCCATCCACCACGTAGCCTACTCGCCCTGCTTTCGACGGGAGAAGATGAGCGCCGGGCGGGACGTGCGCGGCATCAAGCGCGGCCACCAGTTCGACAAGGTCGAGATGTACAAGTTCACCCGCCCCGAGGACTCGGCGGCCGAACTTGCCGCCATGCTGGCCGACGGCGAGGCGCTGCTACAGGCCCTGGGGCTGCCCTACCGCGTCCTGCAGCTGTGCACCGGAGACCTGGGCTTCGGCTCGACGATCACCTACGACCTGGAGGTCTGGGCGGCCGGCTGCGGCGAATGGCTGGAGGTCAGTTCGATCTCGGACTTCGGCAGCTTCCAGGCCCGTCGGGCGGGAATCCGCTACCGCCGTGAGGCCGGCGCGCCCACCGAGTTCGTGCACACGCTCAACGGCTCGGGGCTGGGCCTGCCGCGGACGATGATCGCGGTCCTGGAGAACTTCCAGGAACAGGACGGAAGCATCCGGGTGCCGGAGCCGCTGCGGGACCGCGTGCAGGCGGACCGCATCTGAGGCGCGCCGGGCCCAGGCCCGACGCGCTATGATTCTGGCCTGCGAGTTCGCGCGGAGGAGTGCCGGAGCGGTCGAACGGCGCCGTCTTGAAAACGGATGGGCAGCAATGCCACGGGGGTTCGAATCCCTCCTCCTCCGCCACCTAGCCTACGACCGGCTGACCCGCCCACAGCCGCTCGTAGAGCCGCTCGACGCGCCCGGCGACGGCCGGCCAGCCATAGCCCTCGGCCACCGCTGCGCCCTGGGCGCCCAGGGCATCGCGCAGCGCGTCGTCCTCCAGGATAGGCCACAGCGCATCCGCCAGCGCCGCCGGATCGCCGAAGGGCACCAGGAAGCCCGTGCGACCCTCGCGAACCAGGGTGGACAGGCCGCCCACGTCTGAGGCGATCACCGGAACCCCGCAGGCCATGGCTTCCAGCGCCACCATGCCGAAGCTCTCGTAGCGCGAAGGCACCACCACCACCTGCGCCGCGTTGTAGTAGTCCACCAGGGCGTCCTGGTTCTGCGGGCCCATGAAGGCCACGAATCCGCCCAGGCCCAAGGACTCGCGCAAGGCGTCGATGCGCGCCATCTCCGCGTCGCGGCCGCGGCTCTCGCCGTCCTTGTCGCCGCCGATCACGCACAGGCAGCTGCGCTGGCGCAGACCCGGGTCCCGCGCGATCAACGTCGCCATTGCCTTGAGCAGCGTGTCAAGGCCCTTCACCGGATCCGGCCGGCCCACGAAGAGCACCATCGCGTGGTCTTCCGGCAGCCCCAGGCCGCCGCGCGCGACCGCTCGCCCCAAGGGCCGAAAGCGGCTCAGGTCCACCCCCGGCGGGATGGTGACGATTCGCGCCGGGTCGGCGCGGTACCATTCCAGCATGTGTCGCCGATCGACCGGCGTCGCCGCCACGACAGCGTCCACGGCATCGAAGATGTCCTGCTCCACGCCGCGCCGCGGGCCGATCTCGGGCGCCCCACCCTCGCCGAGGCTCTGGTCCTTCATCGCCCCCAGGGTGTGGAACATGTGGACGATGGGGGCCGGCCATCGTTCCCGCAGCCGGCACGCGACGAAGCCGCTCATCCAGTAATGGCTGTGATAGACGTCGTAGTGGATGCCCTCCGCGCCGATGAAGGCCTTGACGCCGCTGAGGAAATCATCGATCGCCGCCCAGGCGCCAGCCTTGTCCAACGGCGCCTCCCGACCCGCGGCGACATGGATCACCCGCACGTTGGGCCCCAGGTCGGTGTCCGGGATATGTGGCACCAGCTGCGATTGGGAGCGGGTGAAGCAGTCCACCAGGTGACCCCGCCGCCCCAACTGGCGCATCAGCTCGCGCACGTAGACGTTCATGCCGCCGGTCTCCTTGCCTCCCGGAGCGGCCAGGGGGCAGGTATGGTAGGAGAGCATCGCCACCCGGCGCGGCAAGCGCCGGTGGCCATCCGGCCAGTCGATGAGGCCCTGACCCGCGGCCCGCGGCTGCCGACCGCGCTCCGAACTGTGCAACGCCCGGGATTCAACCATGTCCAAGTGCCCACCCCCTGATGGAAGCCGACCGCGTCCGCTCGGCGGCCCGGGGCCGCGACCGGCGGCCGGGGCTGATTCTACCGGATGCCGACGCGGCGGGCTTGCCACGCACCGCGAGGCTCCCTAGAATCTGGCGCTTGCGCACCCACCGGACCGGAAACCTGGAGCCTTTGCGTGACCCTCAGAACGATCGTCAAGATCGACGACGACAACCCCGTCCTCCGCTCGCGCGCCCAGGTCGTGCCCGGGGTCAGCCGGCGGATCCGCGACCTCATGGACGACATGGTGGCCACCATGCGCGACGCCGAGGGCGTGGGCCTGGCCGCGCCGCAGGTGGGCCTGGACCTGCAGGTCATCGTCGTCGAGGTGCCGGAGGACATGGAGGCGCCCGACGGTCCGATGCGCCTGTGGACCCTGGCCAATCCCCGCATCGTCAGCCGGTCGGAGGCTGTCGAGGAGGGCCGCGAGGCCTGCCTTTCCATCCCCGACCTCTTCGGCGACGTGCCGCGGCACATCGACATCGTCGTCGAGGCCCTCGACCGTTTCGGAAGGACCCAGCGGCTGGAGCTCTCCGGATTCGAGGCCCGCGTCTTCCAGCACGAGATCGACCATCTGCTGGGCATCCTCTATCCCGACCGCGTCACCGGGCCGGACAAGCTGTACTACCTCGAGGAGGATGCCGAGGGCAACTGGGTCAAGGTGCCGATGGCGCCGCGGGGCTGATCCCGGACCCACCGCGCTCCATCAGGACCATGTGATCCCGGCCGTCGCGCAACGGCTCGCGACGTCCCGTCAATGGATCATACCATCCCACGATGACCCGCTCCCAGGCCCCGAGATCGGCGCCGGCGGCCGGCCGAAGTCGAATCTCATCCCGAACCCGGTCGCTCCGCCGCCAGGTCGCCACCGGGCGCCGCCCATCCCCCGGCGCGCCGTCCCATTGCGCCAGGATGTGGTCATCCGCGTCCAGCAGCTGAACGAAGAGCGACAGGTCGCGCCGCGGCGCCCGGTCGGCGGACCAGCAGAGCTGGAAGGCCAGCGGCACCCTCGGCGACTCGGCGAGGGGCGCGACGCCCTCAAGGCGCATGCCGGCGCGCCAGCGCAGGTCGCCGCCGGCAGGCCCGGCCAGGTCGCAGGGCGGGTCGACCGCGCCCTCCGGTCGCAGCAGCACGGGGCCGAGGCGCAGCTCGTCTCCGAGCGGTCGCCCGTCGCCGTCCCGGATGGCCAGCCGCTCCGCCGGGTTCTCGCCGGCGTAAGCGCCCACCACCAGGGTGGCCAAGGTATCCTCGGCCACCACGGCAACCGGCAGGCGCCACCGTTCGGCGAAGACCTCTCCCGGCCGCCACGCGCGGCTGGGATGCCGGCCGGCCAGCGGCACCTGATCCACCGCGGCAAGCTTGCGGCCGGTCGCGTCGACCAGGTGGACGAAGGTCATGGCGTCGCCATCGATGGGCCGGGCGGTCGTCCAGTACAGCCGCAGCTCCAGTGCCCCGCTCCCGGTGACGGTCGGCGTGTCCAGATCCAGCCCGAGCAGGCGCATGCCGGAAGCGAACACCGCCTGGACCGGTCGACCGGGGCTCGCCACCGTCAGCGACGGCGCCGGATGGAAGGCTGCCTGGAGGGTCGCCAGCTGGCTGACGGCCAAACCGGCCATCACCGCGACCGACAGGCGGGAAACCAGGCGCGAGCGCCGCGGGACCAAGGAGCGCCAGCCCATCACCAACAGCAGCGCGACTGCCGGCGCCGCGCCGAAGAGCAGGCGCCCCTGGTTGGCGAACTGTACCGTCCGGATCCAGAGCAGCAGGGCGCCGTAGCTGACCAGCAGCCAGGCGACGATCCAGAGCCATGGACCGGTGCGGAGCGCGGCAATGGACGACAGCCAGGTTCTGCCGCGCCAAACCCGGCGCGCCGCGGTGACGATCCCGACCGCCGCCAGGAGGACCAGTGCTCCGACCAAGCGGTAGTAGGCGGTATCCGCCAGGAAGCCGTGGCCGAAGACCCCCCAATAGGAATGCCGCAGCCACATGGACTCCCGGATCGCGGCGCGCCAGGCGGGTGAGCATGGCCGCGATCTCCAGCCGGCGCACCACGGTCTGCGCGCCGGCCAGGGCGGCGGCGGCGGCGGCCTCGGTGCCGAGCTCCGGGTTATGGCCGTCGATCTTCTTCAGTTCCGCGGTGAAGGCCTGCCCGCCCTTGGCACAGTCCGCGGCGATGGTCCA
>JBGAUA010000130.1:0-10101 GCA_044228875.1 Anaerolineae bacterium | reverse complement strand
TTCGCCGGCCGCCAGCGCGGCGCGCGGCGTTTCGGCCAGCTTGCGGGCCGCGAAGTACTCCTGCAGCAGCTGGTGGCGGAACAGCAGTTCGTCCCGGCCCCGGTCCTGGTCCAGGATGCCCAGGTCGCAGCCCGCCAGCAGGACCGCTTCCGCCTGCTCCACCGGCAGGGCCACCTCCAGCGCGTCCAGGGCCGCCTCGTAGGGCAGGCGGATCTGGGCCGCCTCCGTCGAGCCCCGTTGGTCCTGCATCGTATAGGCCAGGTCGGAGAGCGGCGGGAAGAGCCCCGCGCCAGGCAGGTCGAAGGGGCGCGGCCATTGCCGCAGGTCCACGATGCGCTGCCGGTCGCGCGCCGAGAGCAAAGGCCCCGTGAGGAAGCGCGGGTTGCCGCCCTGCACCTCCCCCTGCAGGGCGCCGCGGACAAAGCTCGAGAACAGCGCCGCCCGCCCCGTGGGCGGTCGGCGCAGACGCTCCGCCTGCAGCGCCAGCATGCGCAGCAGGAAGGGCGTGCGCAGCAGCCCCAGCTGTGGCTGGTCCTTCAGCGATTCCCAGACCGCGTTCGCCTGCCGCGGGCAGTAGGCGTCCAGGAAGCTCCGCACCTTCGCGTCGTCCAGCGCTTCGATGCGCAGCTGCGGAACCGCCTGCCGCTTCGATGACAGCGGCGCGCTGTAGTCCAGGCTGCGGCAGCTGAAGATCACCCGGTTGCCCGGCAGGCGCTCCGCCAGGTCCGTCACGAAAGCCTGCCAGCGGGCCACCCGTGCCAGGTATCCGTCCCCGTCGCGGTGCGGCATCTCGTTGAGCGCGTCCAGCAGCAAGGTCACCCGCTGCTCCGCCAGCAGCGTCGGCAGCGGCGGCAGGTCCGGATGCTCCGCCGCCCACCCCGCCGCCAGCCAGGTCATCGGCGGCGCCATGACGTCGTCGTCGCGGCTGCCGTAGCGGCTGAGCGGGACGAAGACCGATATCCGCTCCGTCGCGCCGCGCAGACCGTCCAGCATCATCCCCAGCTCGTGGTGTCTCAGGAGCGTGCTCTTGCCCGAGCCCGGGGCGCCCAGCACCACGAAGGCCCGGTCCGGTTGGTCCGCCAGGGCCGCGTCCAGGCTCTGGTAGCGGCGCTCCTGCAGCCGCCAGCGCTCCGTCGGGGCGTCCTCGCCCAGGTCGATCAGCAGCGACAGGTCCACGAAGCGCTCGTCCAAGGCGTAGCGCTCGTCCGACCAGATCAAGGCCTGGCGGAGGCGGTACAGGTCCAGGCTGTCCCAGCTGTGGCCCAGGATCAGCCGGCGCTCCGCGGCGTCCAGGCCCAGGGCGTCGGGGAGGCCGCGGGCCAAGGCGTCCTTGACCCCGCGCAGGATCGATGCCGCTCGCTCGCGCTGCGCCGCGTCCGGCGCCATGGGCGGCGGGACGTCCGGCCCCACCAGACCACGGCGCGCTTCCGCCTCCGCGCGCAGCAGCGCCTGCCAAAGCAGGGCGATGCCGTCCCGCTGCCGGCGCCACAAGGAGGCCCTCGCCAGGCCCGCGACCCGCTCCAGGGCCGCCACCGGCGGCGCGTCGTCGCTCAGGAAGCGGTACCAGACCGCGCTCCAGGCCTCCCGGTCCGGGTTGCTCGACCGAAAGTCGGCGGCCGGGTCCTCCGGAAAGCGGTCGGCGCCCGTCGGGGGGCGGCTGCCGTTCTCCAAGCCCCGCGCCCGGCAGAGGCCGGTCCAGGCCAGTTCGCGCAGGAGCTCACGCAGCATCGTAACCCGCGTCGCGCTGTTGTCGCGCAGCCTCGCCCCGACCAGGCGGCCCGTCACGGCCGCCAGCGCCAGCATCGCGCCACGCGGCTCCGTGTTGCGCGCGCGCAGGTCGCGAAGGGCCTGCGCCAACGCGTCCTCGCGCATCGATGTCAGGTCTGGCAGGGCGTGACCCGGCATGCGTGTTCCGTCCCCCGAGCGCCCCGGCGGGCGCTGTCCCCGTTGGTTCCCGCGTCGTCCCGCGGCCTGTCGGCCGCTCGATGCACAGGATATCACCCTTGCCGCCGCGCCGAACAGTTTTCGGACCAGAACCGGAGCTTGTGACGCTCGGCCCGATCGGCTGCCGCGCCGCCTCCGGCCGGGCGCGCGAGGCCGTGCGCCGGCTTGAAACATCCCTGAAACAAAGCCCCTGTTTCGGCTCCGCGCCGGCCGCGATACTGGGTCCATGCACAGCGCGCTGCCCCATCGCCTCGATACGGCAGAAAGGACCCCGAACATGGACACCCGCCAAGCCCGTCGGCGTCTCGCCGACACCATCACCGACCTGCTCAGCCTGCCCTGCCTCCTGCGGCTCGTGGACCAGGCCAACTGCCATCGTCCGCGCTCCGAGACCATCCGCCTGATCGGGCATTGGAACCCCGAGGCCCGGCGCTGGGACTTCAACGTGCGCTTCTAGGCGTGGCGTGACGTCGCGCATGTGCGGCACGCACACCCGTCGGCCCATGAACGTGCGGCTGGAGCGCAGCGCAGTTTCATGGCAGGGACTCTGAGCGTAGCCGGGGGTGTTCTGGGGAGTCGCTCAGGGCACCGGCGGCCTCGGGTCCATACCGATTTCAGCCGCCCTTCGGAAGGCGCCTTCCGACCAGGATCCCCGGCCCCGGCCAGGTCGCGGATCGCAGCTGTCCCACTGTCTCCGCCGCCGCACCGAGCGTCCATCACAGGAGCTGAATACCATGACCACCACGACGCGCCTCGCGCTCGCCGCCAGGCCGGGCCTTGCCCAACGCCGGATCCGCCGCATGGCCATGCTCGCCATGGCCGCCGCCATCGCCGTCGCCTGGGCCCTGCAGCCCGTCCGCATCGGCCGATCGCCCGTGCGGGCCCAGCAGGATCCCACGCCCACCCCCCTGCCCACCCTGAGCGGAAGCTCGCTGCCGTACATCCCGCCCGGCATTCCGCGCCCGGAGCCCTACGGTCTCGTCTTCCAGGACGGGTCCAACGACCAGGCCTGCAGCCAGGACCTGGGGGAGGGAGCCGTCGGGGGGGTCATGGTGCGGCTCAAGGATGGCGCAGGCGCCATCCTGCGCCAGCAGCTGACCAACAGCTACGGCCTCTATGACCTGCAGGACTCGCAGGCCGCCTTGGGCAGCGGCAGCTACGTCATCGACATCGTCCCGCCCTCCGGCAGCGGGCTCAGCTTCCGCTGCGCCCGGCCCGGCTCGGCCAACCCGCCGGTGCAGCAGAGCCCGATCGCCATCCAGTCGCCCGGCCTCGTGCCCGATGACCTCCTCGTGACCATCGGCGTCGACTGAGCCTCCGGCTCAGACAGGCGCCAGCTCAAACAGGCACCTTGATCCACCTTGAACTGAACCCGCCTGAACCGAACACTGACCGCTCCGCAGACAGCCGCGTCGGGCCCGAGGGCCGCGCGGCTGTCCGCGCGTCAGCCGGCCCGGCGACGGAACAGCATCGCGTGCACGGGGATGCCCGCTGCCACCACCGCCGTGCCCAGCAATGCCTGCATGGGGTCGTGGCCCGCCAGCAGCACCAGCAGCAGCAGCACCAGCAGCAGGTACAGCAGCGGGGTGAAAGGATAGCCCGGCGTGAGGTAGGCCGGGGCCGGGCCGCCGCGGCGGCGTAACACGAAGAGCGCGGCGGCGGTCAGCCCCAGGAAGACCACCGTGATGAAGATGAAATATGCCAGCACCTGGTCGAAGCGCCCCAGGGCCACCAGCAGACAGCCCAGCAGCGCCTGGATGGCGATGGCTCGGGCGGGGGTGCCGAAGCGCTCATGCGGGCGCCCGAAAGCGGGCAGGAACAGGCCATCGCGGGCCATGGCGTAGGTCACGCGGGGAGCGGCCATCAGCAACCCGGCCAGGCTGCTCAGCACCGAGACCATGACGATCACCGCGAAGATCAGACCGCCCGAAGCACCGAAGAGCAGGGTCCCGGCCTGGGCGACGAAGGCCTCGCCGGAATCCGCCTGCTGGGGTGCGACCAGGTAGATGAACACCGCGCTGGTCGCGATGTAGATCAAGGTCACCAGGCTCACGCCCAGCACCAGCGCGCGCGGCATGTCACGCGCCGGGTCGCGCAGCTCGCCGGTCAGCTTGCTGACATCCCACCAGCCGCCAAAGGCGAAGAAGGCGCCCACCAGGCCGCCGGCCATGGCCCCGAAGAGCGAGCCGGCCTCCGGCGGACGGGTGACCAAGGGGGAGAAATGGCTGAGGTCGCCAAGCTGTCGGCCAAGGGCCACGAGGGCGATGAAGGCCAGAAAGGCCACCTTGAGCACCGTGAGGGCGCGCACGACGCCCGCGCTCTGGCGGGTGCCGACGATGTTGAGGCCGGCGACGATCAGGATGGCCGCCATGGCCGCCGCCTTGGCCGCTGTCGGCCCCATAGGAACGACATAACCCAGGTAGCTGCTGAAGCCCATGCCCAGGGCGGCGGTGATGCCCGGGTCCATCACCAACAGGGCCATCCAGCCATAGAGGAAGGCCGTGCGTTCCCCGAAGGCCTCGCGCAAGTAGACGTATGCGCCGCCCGCGGCGGGAAAGCGGGCGGCCAGTTCGCCGTAGCAGAGCGCGCCGCAGAGGGCCATCAGGCCCATGATCAGCCACACCGACAAGAGCCAGACAGGCGCGCCCAGGTCGCGCGCCATGCCGGCGGGAGTCAGGAAGATGCCCACCCCGATGGTCTCGCCGATGATGACGGCGACGGCGGCATTCATGCCCAGCTGCCGAGCGAGTCCGGCCGGCTGTGAGGCGCTTCGGGCATCGAGGGTCATGGCGGGACTCCTGGTGATTGGCTGTGGGACCATCCAGAGAGCATAACGGAGCCGCGCCAGGTTGTCAGTCGGGGGATGCCCGCATGCGGGCAGGGGGCTCACCCTAGCGCGTCGCCCGCGCCATCTCCTCCCGCAGCGCCTTCAGCGCCATGCGCCAGTCCGTGCGGTCGTCTGCGCCCGAGTCGACCGCGCGGCCCGGCGCCGCGGCAAGGCGGCGGGCCTGCAAGGCCATGCGCGGCAGGCCCGCCTGGGCCCGGATACCGGCCAGTTGCGCCAGCCAGTGGGGGCCGCGATCGTCGGCGACGGTGTGCGCCACCGCTTCCAGCACGGCGATCGTGATGTCCGCGACATCCCCATGCTCGCGGTCCATCGCCAGGGCGCGGACTGCCAGGCGGGCCGCCTCCTCCCGCAGGCCCAGCGACACCAAGGCCCAGGCATGCTCCATGTCCACCACCGACAGGAGCGGCGCATCCAAGGCGGCGTCGATTGTCATCCGCAGCCGCCGCAGGCGATCGGCCGCACCTGCCGCGTCGTCGTACAGGATGTCGCGCCGCGCGTACAGGATGGCCAACATGGTGGAATGGACCCGGTCATCCGCTCGGGCTTCCAGCGCCGCCGCACGGTCGAGCGCGATGTTGGCGACGGCGAGGTCGAGTTCGTGCAGGGCGGCGTCGGCCAGAAAGAGCTGCGCTTCCAGCTCGCGCCGCGCGTCCTCCGCGGCCCGAAACTGCTCGGCCGCATCAGCCAGGGCGGCGCGGGCCAACGCCCCCCGACCCATACGGAACTCCGCCTGACCCCGCACCATCAGGCAGAGCGCCATCCCGTACAGATCGCCAGCGCACAGGAAGTAGGCCTCCGACCGGTCCAGCCGGGCCAGGGCAGCGCGCGGATCGCTGCGCATCAGGGCCAGAATCGATAGGCTGCGTTCCACGATGGCCTGAAAGCGCTCCGAGCCCGGCTCCACCACGGCCAGAGCCGCTTCGAAGCAGGCGATGGCGCCGTCGACATCGCCCTGGACCATCAGGCTGTTGCCCAGGTTGTGCAGCACGGACTTCCGCAGTCGCGGTGGGCTGTGGTCGGTGAGCAGATCCGCGGCGGACCGGAGGTAGCCTTCGGCTACGTCCTGCCGGACCAGGAGGAGGGCCAGACTTCCCGCGGCGTTGAGGCCCAGCGCTTTCGACTCGGACGAGAGGGCACCGAAGTCCGGATGGGTCAACCATCCTTCCAGTGCCGCCATCGCCTCGTCGCCCAGCCCACGGCGCAGGTCGTGGCGCCAGGTGGCGACGGCCAGGCGCAGGCCGATCTCCAGGCGGCCGGCCTCTCTGGCCCAAGCTGCCGCGGCGTGGACGTTGGACTGCTCCGCGTTCAGGGCAGTGAGCCAGGTCGTCTCGCCCAGGCGCTCACGGTCGCATTCCGCCCCCTCCGCCAAGGCCAGGTACCAGGCCGCATGCCGCGCGCGCAAGGCCTCGCCGTCACCGGTGGCGTTCAGCAGCGCCAGGCATTGGCCGCGGATCGGCTCCAACAGGCGCCCGCGGGACAGGGGGCCGCTGCTGTCGACCTCCACCAGCGACAGGTCGATCAGGCGCAGCAGCAGTTCGATGCTGGACATCTCGTCCATGGCGCCGCTGCTGGGCAGGCAGATGGCGGCAGCCGCCGCGTTGGTCCAGCCGCCGCGGAACACCGCCAGCTGGATGAAGACCTCTCGCTGCACCGCTTCCAGTCGGTCCAGGCTCCAGTTGAGGCAGGCCTCAAGGGTGCGATGGCGCTCCGGCAGGCTGCGGTCCAGGTCCGCGCCGCGCGCCAGGAGCGCGTCCAGGTTGGCCAGGATCTCCGTCAGCGACAGCTGGCGCGTCCAGGGGGCGATCAGCTTGAGAGCCAGCGGTAGCCCGTCCACCCGCCGTGTGATGGCCGCCACCACCAGGGCCGCGGCATCGGTCGTCACGTCCAGGTCCGGGCAGTGGCGCGACACCTCGCCGGCGAAGGCGCGGACCGCTTCGTACTCCGCCAGGTCGATCCGCTCCCCCTCCGGCGGCACCGC
This sequence comes from Anaerolineae bacterium, assembly GCA_044228875.1. Classification (GTDB taxonomy): domain Bacteria; phylum Chloroflexota; class Anaerolineae; order Epilineales; family Epilineaceae; genus Epilinea. The sequence continues at coordinate 3,331 of JBGAUA010000130.1, read as the reverse complement.
CAGGCCCCGCAGACGCAGCACCCGTTCCGCGCCGAGCTTGAGCGGGCGCCGGCTGGTGGCCAGGATGCGCAAGTCCGGTCCCGCCTGCAACAGCCGCGCCACCAGGTCGGAGGCATCCGGCAGCAAGTGCTCGCAGTTGTCCAGCACCAGCAGCTGGCGTCGGCCACGGAGCAGGGCGACCAGGGCGCCGGCAGGATCGGCGGTCGTCGGTCGGCCCTCGCCCAGCTCCTGACACAGCCAGGAGAGCAGCTGCGACCCTTCGGCGAGGCGGCTCAGATCCAGCCAACGTGCGCCGTCCGGAAACGCGGGCAACAGATCCCAGGCCACCTGCAGGGCCAGGCTGGTCTTGCCGATGCCACCGGGGCCGGTGAGGGTGACCAGCTGCCCCTCCCGCAAGGCATCCATGGCCCGCTGGCGGGTGCGACGGCGGCCGACGAGACCCGCGTCCGGCGCCGGCAGGCTGCGGATGGGCGCTGGTTGAGGCCCCAGCCGCGCCTGCTCCTCGCCTTCCAGCTGGTTGAGCAGGAGGGCCAGCGCCGGCCCGGCCAGCTTGTTCTTCAGATGGTTCCAATAGGCATTGCTGTCCGCGCAGACCGCCGGGCCGCGCACCCGCCGCTCCAGCTCCTTGTGCTGCAGGCGGCAGGCGGCCACGAAGCGCAGGTAGAGGTAAGGCCAGCCCAGGCGCATGGGGTCGCGGTCGGAATGCTGATGGGCCTTTCGCAGCAGGGCGAACAGCTCCTCGCCGGCCTGTTCGGCCAGCACATGCAGCTTCACCGGGGGGATGTCCAGCACCTCGGCCGACCGGTTCAGGAGCAGCAATCTGAGCAGCTCGCTGAGGGCCACCCAGCGGGCATCCGGGCTCTCGGCCAGGTGCTGGCGCCGGCATTCACGGCTGACGATCGCCATGGCCAGGAGGGGGGATCTCAGGTCCCGCCGGCCGGCGCGCAGATCGCCGAGCAGTTTCAGCACCTGTTCGCTGGTGATGGGGTCGTGATCCAAGGCCCTTCCTCCGATTCTGCTCCGGTTTGGCCGCTGACGGCCCCGCCGCGCCCCTATGCTCTGCCACAGGGCGCCGGATCTCGCCGGCCCCCCCACGGCGCCGGAACGGGCGCCCGCCCGCGAGCGGCCAGGGAGGTGCTTGTGTTGCAGAGCGTACCGGTGCTTCTGGTCTGCCTGCTCATCGTGCTGGCAATGGGCGGCGGCGTCAAGGGGACTCGGCCATGAGGCTCCTGGAACGGGACGACACGGTGGCCGACGCTTCGGACGCCTGGCAGCTCCCGCCGGAGGCCGCGCCGGCGGAGGGTCTGCCTCGCCCGCGGATCCTGCTGCAGCTCGCCTGGCGCTGCTGGCCGCAGCTGCGGCAACGGCAGGGCCTGGGTCCCCGTCCGACGGTGCTGGCCCTGGTGTACGCATTATCGCGCCTGGAGGTTCTGGAGCCGGAGGAACGGCGACAGCTGGCGCTGCTGCGCGCGCAGCTGCCCAAGGCCCTGCTGGCGCTGGACGCGCCGGCGGCGCAGCTCCTGGCCACCTGGCGGCAACTGCCCACGCCGGCGGATCCCATGGCTCTGGCGGCGGTCTTGCGTCAGGCCGCGGCGTGGCCCCGGCGCGACGTCGCGTTGGGCGAGGCGCTCCGGCACGGCGCGGACCTGGTCGCCGACTTGTGGCGGCCGACGCCACCGTTTGCCGATGGCGGGCTCGGGGCCGAAGGCGACCTGGCGCTCGCCCGCGCCCTGGCCTGGGGCGCCCTCCGCGGCTCGCTCACCCGCGGGGTGAGCGCCGATGCCGTGGCCTGCGCCGGCGCGCTGCGCGAGCTCATCGCGCAACGTGGCGCCACCGCGGAGGACAGTGGCCCGGCTTGAGCGGGTCGCGAGGCGATCCCGTCCTGACGACGCGGACGGGGCCGCCTCGCGCTGTTCAAGCAAGCACGGGCCATCGTCGGTCGAATCGAGGCCGGTGGGGCGTCCCTCCGCTGGGAGGGGCGCCCCAAGGCAGCCGGAGCCCCCGCCGCGCCGTTGGTGCTAGACCCCCGCCGCGGGCGCCAGGGCCACGATGCGCGCGGCGATCTCTCGCGCGTCGGCGTAGATCTCGTCGACGTCCTTGTGCTCGAACTGGGCGTTGCGGCCCAACAGGAAGAGGTTGGGCATGGTCGCCGTGAAGGCCCCTGCGCGGGCCCAGTTCGCCTCGTAGTCCAGGTCGTAGACCGGATAGGCCTGGCCGATGCGGTGGGTCATGGCGTCGCGCACCTCGCGCGGGTCCAGGATGCCGATCTGGCGCAGCTCGTCCACCACCCGCTCGACCGAGAAATCCTCCAGGCGCGTGACCTCGCAGCAGAGGACGCTGCGGTCGGCGGGCAGTTGGTGCTCCGGCGGGGCGAAGTTCTTGAACTCCGCCACCCGGTTGATGGCATGTCGCGCGTCGGCCATGTAGAACCAGTGGTTGGCGGTCACCTGGGGCTTGTCCACCAGCAGGTAGGTCAGCATGGCCGGCCGGAAGGCCATGTCCAGCTTCAGCCCCAGTTGGTCCAGGATCCAGGTCAGGGGCAGCGAAGACAACACCGCGTCGAAGGTCTCCTCGGCCTCCACCCCGTCCTCCTGCCGCAAGGTGCAGGTGAAGCGCCCGGTCGCCATGTCCCGCCGAATCGCCGTCACCGCCGTCCGCAGCCGCACCGTACCAGGCGCCAATTCGCGGTACAGGGCATCGGGAATGGCTCCGTAGCCGCCTTCCCGCGGGTAGTAGAAGGACTTGAAGTAGAGGCGGGACCGTCGCCGCACCATGTCGCGCAGGCCGCCGACGCGGATCTTGCGCCGGCCCCATTCCGGGGAGATGCGATCGGCGGGGATGCCGAAGAGCTTCTCGGAATACGGCTTGAAGAAGAAGTCGTTCAGCCCGCGGCCGAAGCTCGCCAGGACCAGGGACTCGAAGGAATCCTCCGGCTGCGGACGCCGGCGCAGGTACTGCCACCCGATGTCGATGGCCGGCTGCGGGAAGAAGCGGGCCATCACCTCCACGGCGTTGACCGGATCCTGGATCCACTTGCCCCTGATGTGGATGCGGCTGCGGCGGCGAAGCTGGTGCATCGGCACGCGCTCGAGCAGCTCCCGCACGTCGTCGCGCCGGTCGGCATAGAGCCGATGGGGCGCCAGGTCGCAGTGGAAGCCCTGCCAGTGCAGGCTGCGGGCCAGACCGCCCACCTGCCCTCCGGCCTCGATGACCGAGACCTTGATCTGCGGATGGCGGCGCAGGAAGGTGGCGGCGCTGAGGCCGGCGATCCCGGCGCCCAGGATGGCGACGTGCATGAAGGCTCCCATGGGGCGGCACCGGCGGCGATGCG
>JBGAUA010000012.1:0-41187 GCA_044228875.1 Anaerolineae bacterium | reverse complement strand
CGCGCACCACGTGGCGTCGGAGCCTCGACGCCGCGCTGGCGCTGGAGCCGGAGCATCTCAGCCTCTACAGCCTGATCGTCGAGCCCGAGACGCCGTTGGCCCAATGGGTCGCCAGCGGTCGCGTCGCCGCGCCCGACGACGACATTGCGGCCGACCACTACCTGGATGCCCAGGAGCGGCTTGCCGTGGCCGGCTACCTGCATTACGAGATCTCCAACTGGACCCGTCGTCCTTCGCGGGAAGTGATGTTGGACGAATGGTCCAGCCCGCCGGGCGCCAGCCGTCACAACCTTCGCTACTGGCGCAACGAGGACTACCTTGGCTTCGGCCCCGGCGCGCACAGCTGCCTGCACCGGCCGGCTTCTGAGGGCAAGGCCCATCAGGCGCGGCGCTGGTGGAACCTCAAGAGCGTACCTGAGTACATTCGCCGGCTGGGCGTCGGGGAGGATGTGGAGGACGCCTCGGAGACCGTGGTCGGCGCGCAGGCCATGGGCGAGTCGATGATGCTGGGCCTCAGGTTGATTCGCGAGGGCCTCTCCTGGGAATCCTTCCGGCGCTTGCACGGTGTCGACGCTCGCGAAGCCTACGCCCCGGTCCTCAGTCAATTGGACAGTTGGGGGATGGTTGAGCGCTCGTCGTCAGCGCTGCGCCTCAGTGTACGCGGCATACCGCTCGGCAACCAGGTGTTCGGCCGCTTCCTGCCCTGAGCCGTCCTCCGGGGTCGGAGGAGGCCGTTCGCCGACGTCAGCGGTGCGTTCGTGGAAGCCTTCGGCCCGATCCAGGCCGTATACCGCCAGGCTGCGGCGGTGCAGGATCCTCCGGCGGATGCCTGGATCGGCGGCGGCTACGTCGAGCACCGTGACGAAATCCAGCAGCTGGGCCCGCTCGATGAGCACCACCGGATGACGACCCTTCTCCGCCTGTTCACGGGCTGGGGCGGTGAAGCTGGACTGGGTCAGCACCACTGCCAGTTGGCAGCCGTGGTAGTCGCAACCTGCCAGCACCTGTTGGATGGCGTCGTTGCCAACCTTGCCCAGATAGCGCTTTGGCTGCAGGCCGATGGCCAGCCCGTGCCGCCACGTGATGATGTCGACGCCGAAGTCCCCGCTGTCGCGGACATTGCGCACGTCGAGGCCGGAGGCGCGCAACTGGTCGACGATCCAGGATTCAAACTCAAGCCCGGCCATCAGGTCGATCTGCTCCAGGAGCGTCTGGTCATCGCGCGGCGGATGTCGGCGGCTGGTGGCGAGGAGCCAGAAGGCGGCCAGCAGCGCGGTGCAGGCGAAGGCCAGGAGCGCCTCACGCCAATGGTCGTGGAGCCGGGCGATCAGAATGGCGCCCAGGAGGGCATAGACCAGCCAGGACAAGGGTGATCGCAGACCCGTGCTAAGATGGGAGCCGGCGCGTCGCCGCTGGGGCGAGGACCAGGGCTGACGTAGTGATCCCGCTACCTCCCCGATGCCCATCGCGGTTGTCCGCCGCCCCGCTTGCGCAGGTGCAGACGAGGTCTGCGGCGGCGGGATCGCGGTCGGGTCGGCTGACGATGAGCGCGGATCGACGTCAGGATGGGGACGGATCATGGATACCAGGAATCGACGGGAACACGGGCCGGTCACCGCGTTCGATGGTAGCCCGGTCACGGAGGGCAGGCCAGTTTCGGGCCAGCGTCGGAGGTCGTGCATGGGTCGACTGCGCCAACTGCGGCGGGAGCGTCTGGCGGATGACTGAGGAAGATCCTGTCCGGCGCGAGCCCGGGCCGGGCGGGGCGATCGACCCGTCACAGCTGATGGCGCGATGCGCTTCGACGCGCGAACGCGAGCGCGAGGCCGGCTTTCGGGAGCTGGGAGGCATCCTCTACACCGCGATCTGGAGGCAAGTGGCCGATCGCCCCGAGCTGTGGCATCTGGCGGCCGAGAGCAGCCAGGAAGCCTTGGTGATCGTATGGCGGCAGCTGCAGGAAGGCCGCGGTCCCGACGCGGCGGAGCGCTTTGTCGGTTGGGCGGTGGTCATCGCAAGCAACAAGCTGCGCGAGGCCCTTCGCCGGCGGGAACCGCGGGCTCGGCTTCAGCCGTCAAAGCGCGTCGCTGCCAGCCGGCAAGTCAGCCTGGATGCGCCGCCGCAGAATGCCCGGGAGCCGTTGGCCGAGCAGGTGGCAACTGCGGATCGGCCGGAGACCGAGGCCGAGCGGAGAATGGTGCTGGTGGCCTTGCTGACCTTGGTTCAAGAAAGCGATCTCATCAACGACGTTGCGCGGACCGTGTTGATCAAGGGTTATCTAGAGGGCTGGGACGATGCCGAACTGGCCGAGCACCTGGGGACCACGCGGGGCAACATCCACGTCATCCGATGCCGCGCGCTGGCCAGGCTGCGCGCTCAACCGATGTTCATGACCCAGATTGCGCGCTGGTTGGGATGAACGGGACCAGCGGCAAGCACATGCGCATGAAAGGGAGGCGTGAGCTTTGGCATCCTTGAAATGGGATCCGAAGTCCAAGATGCAACGCAATGCGCCCGGTTTCGAACGGGCATCGATCATGTCCTGCCCGCACGGTGCGACGCCGGCGACCTGCGTCGTCTGCGTCCGGCGACTGGAGCGGCTTGGCTTGGCCGTGGTTCAAGGTCATGCGGACGAGATCTCTTGCGCCCAGTTTCTCTCGAGACTCACCGAAGGCAGCTCCATCCCCCTGTCGATCGATGTTGATGGCGATGCGCTCCTGGCCGGCCATGCCGCCCGATGCAGCAGCTGTGCGGCCGATCTGGACGCGGCGCGTGGCGCCCTGACGGTTCTGTCCGGTGCGCAGGCACCCAGGCCGCCGAGCATCCCGGATTTCGACCTGTCTTTCTTGCGGTCGCCGTCCGCAGTTCCGACGCACCCAGGCGGCATGCGGGCGGCGGCCTGGCTAGGCCTGGTGGCACTGGCCCTGCTGCTGTCCTGGTGGGGATGGGTCCGGCTGGCCGGACCCCCCGCAGGGAACGGTCGGCCATCTGCTGCTGTGCCGATGCGGGAGAGCGGCCCAAGCACGGCCCCGTCGTCGACCGCGCCACCCACGATGGCGTCCACTCCGATGACCGCGGCGCAGGAGGGACCGGCGGGCGGGTGGTCGAGCGCGACGGCTGCTGTCGGGTTGCGGGGCGCCCCTCAGGCGATTGCGCGGGACATCGCGGCGCCCACCACCGTCGCCATTGGCGTGGGATCGACGGCAACCGTCGCGCCGTCGCCATCGGCTGCTCGGTTGCCCGAGGCCACGCCTCTCCCGCCGCCGGAGACCGAGGAACCGGACGCCACCGAACCCTTGCCTTCGCCCACAGGCGCGCCGTTGCAGCCCGGCTTGGTCAGCTGCGCGCTACATGCCTTCGGGCCGCGGGCCGGTCTGTTCCGTACCGGCTGCGGTCCCTTCCGGTCGGCCACGGCTTTCGACCTTTACCAGGTGACGGTCAACGAACCGGGTCTGTGGTCCTTTGACACCTGCGAGGGTTCCGGTGGCCTGGATACCCTGCTGGTGCTGTACCCGGCCGGAGGCTTCGACTCGACGACGCCCTGCCAGCGTATCCTGGCAGCGAATGACGACGGCTGCGGCGGCCTCTCCCGTCTGACGGTGGATCTGGGCGTCGGCCGCTACCTGCTGCTGGTCAGTGAGCAGAGCGGTGACCTGAGCGACCATTACCGACTCGGCGTCGAGGCGCCGATGGGGAATGATGCCTGCCCGAGGATCTCTCCGCGACCGACTCCGCTCGTGCCGACGTCAACGCCGTCGGCGCTGCCGTCGGAGACGGCGATCGCGGGACCGCTGCCGCCACCCCTGTCGACGCCCGGCGCCAGCCCGGAACCGCTACCGATCGAACCGGCGCCGGCGGACCCTACTGGGACGCCGCCGACGTTGCCGTAGACCGCTGGTCCGGCGCCGAACCAACGGTCCTCTCGTCCGGACGCTGACGGGTTGGTGCCGGGACCAGCCGATGGACCCCTCCGCCGGTCAAGTCGAGGAGCAGCAGTTCGAAATCCTCGTCCTCGCCGATATGCGACACCGACAGCCCGCTGTCCAGGATAGGCTGTGGCCACCAGGTTCCGCGCTGGTCCGCGCTCGGTAGGGCGGCCCAAAGCCGACCCGAGCAGTAGTCGGCGAAGACGTAGGTACCGCGCAGCCAGGGCAGAGCCTGGCCGCGGTAGACCAGCCCTCCGGTGACAGCGCAGCTTCCGCCATCATGCGGATAGACGAGAATGGGTGGCGAAGCCCGCGGCGCCTGTTGGGCCAGAGGCACGTCCTCATCCCTCGCCTCGCGGCCTTCGTAGCGCGGCCAGCCGTGGTTGCGGCCACCGGTCTCGGACCACGGCTCGCGATTGATCTCCTCCCAGCTCGACGCGCCGACGTCGCCGATGTAGAGGTCGCCGGTGGCGGCGTCGAAGCTGAAGCGCCATGGATTGCGGAGACCAAGTGACCAGGTCTCTGCCGCTGGACCCGGTACAGCGGCCCAGGGATTGTCCGGTGGAATGCCGTAGGCGAGGCCGGCGCCGCGGCGGTCTACGTCGATGCGCAGGATCTTGCCCAAGCGGTTGTCCAGGGCCTGGGCTCGCTCGCTGCCTCCTCCGCCGCCGTCGCCGCTGGCGATGTAGAGGTAACCGTCTGGGCCGAAGGCAAGATGGCCGCCGTTGTGGTTGCCGGCCGGCTGAGGGATGCGCATGAGGACGCGTTCCGAGTCCGCCATGGGCGCCATCGCCCCCGGCCTGACCTGAAACTCGCTGATCACGGTATCCCCTTCACGGTCCGTGTAGTCGACATAGAATCGGCCGTTTGCCGCGAAGCGCGGATGCAGAGCCAGACCCAACAACCCTTGCTCACTGGCCTCGCTGCCCACCCTCTCGCGAAGGTCCAGCCACGTGCGCCATGAAGCCGCGGGTCCGCCGACGGCGGATGTCTTGATGACGCCGGCCTTTTCCACGACGAAGCGCCGACCGCCGCCATCCCGTGGTTCCAGCACCAGCAGTGGCTGCTCGAAGCCGCTCGCGACCATGGTCAGCGTGAGCGCCGGGCTGGCCGTGGCGGTAGGTCGGGCCAAGGGGTTACGGGTGGCGCTGGGCTTTGCCCGGGGTCTTGTGTCTGTCGGCGGCGGCAGGACGGCGGCCGGCTCGATGACCCTCGCACCGCTGCCGGCGGGATGTTGCGGGCCTGATTGCGGCAATCGGCAAGCCCCCAAGGTCGCAGACATGAGCAGCAGGATGGTGCAGACGAGGATCGAGGCGAGCCGCGGTGAGGCTGGGTGGGTCGGGGACATGTCCAAGCGTTCCTCGAGGGCCGGAGAGCGCGTCGCATTGCTGTCTGTCGCCGGGTGGGAGGGCGCCCTGCCGGCAGCCGACTGTACTAGAATAGCCGCCGGCGAAGTTCGATACAATCGCCTGATTGCGGCGATGAGGCGTGCGCGCCTGCGCCCGCCTTCTTCGCTCCACAGCCCAGGGAGTACCGTGACATGACCCCCCATCATCGTGGCGGCGCCGCGCGCGCCGCCCTTTCTATCATCATGGCGCTTGTCTTCTGTCTGAGCGGCCCGCCGCCGGCCGGCCGTGCACAGCAACCGGGCGCTGAAGCCTATGCCTGGCAGGGTCTGCCGGAAGGCGGCCCCGTTGCCGGACACATTCTCCTGCCTCTGCCCGACGGACGCCTGTTGGCTCTGGGCGGCGAGTCGAGCCCTGGCGTCGCCGGACCGACGCCGCTGGTCCTGGAACCAGCCAGATCGGGCTCCCCATGGGCGGCGCTGCCCCAGAGCGGCGACATACCTCGCTCGCGCCTCACCGACCGCGGCCTGTTGGGCGCGGCGGCCGTCATCGACGCGGCGGAGAACCTCGTCCTTCTGACCTGCGACTGTGCGGACGGGCGCAACAGCTACTTTCTGGACCTGGCCGACGGCGCCTGGCGATTGGCGTCACAAGAAGGTGGACCCGGCGCCTTGTGGTATCCGATCCTGGCCTACGACGCCGCTCGAGATCGTGCGATCCTCATCGGCGGTGACCGAGGGGGGACTGGCGTGCTCTCGGGTGAGGTCTGGTCCTTCGATCTCTCGTCCGCGCGTTCGGGTTGGACGCGGCTCGGCGACGCAGGGTGGACGACGCCGCTCCTTTTCAGCGCCAGCGCCATCGGCCCGGATGGTGCGCTTTGGATCTTCTCCGGCGGCGACGCCATGGGGGACGTCCAGGAGCAGATGTGGCGCGTCGACCTGGCTCATGCCGGCGAGCGTGATGGATGGTCCGCCATCCCGGTGGCCGGCGGACCCTCGGGCCGCCTTGGCGCCAGCCTGGTGTTCGATCTGGAGCGTGGCACCGGCTGGCTCTATGGCGGCTACCGCGCCGTAGCAGACATCCCGCAGGATCAGGGGGACATCTGGCGTCTGACGCTTGGGCGCGACACGCTACAGGCGAGTTGGAATCGGGTGACCAACCTGGTCGGCGGCGAGCCGCAAGCCCGATCAGGCCATGCGGCGGCCTGGGTTGTGGCCGGCTCCAGAATGGTGATCTACGGCGGCGCGCACAGCACGGAAGGGGAAACGGCCTACCTTGAAGACGCCTGGGCGTTGGCGTCAGCGCTGATGCCCGGCACGCCGACCCCGACCCCGACCCCGACTCCGGAAGCATCTGTCGGGCCGCGAATCTACCTGCCCTTGGGCTCGAAACCCTGATTGATGTCGATGCGGCAACAGCGCGTCGGGCCGGCGCCGCGACCCGCATTGGCGGGTTGTCGAGCGCCGGCCCGATCTGCTGCGTCACGACACGTGCACGCTGCCAAACAAATCGATAAACAAATGGTGCTGCCCAGTCCTTTGACCTGAGGCCATGTCGGGCGCGGCAGGGAGTGTAGCATGCGCGAGGTCACTTTTGTCTAAAGGTTAGCTTAAGATTAACTATCGCGATGGCGCAGGCCAAGACGGAAGGAAACAACACACAAGGCCCCCGGCGCAACGCGCCGGGGGCCTTGTTGAGACCGATAGCAGTTCCGCCGATCAACCAGCGCCTGATGCGGCGAGACCTGCCTTGACCGCACCGACAAAGTCGCGGAACAGTGGATGTGGCGCCAGCGGCCGGCTCTTGAACTCCGGATGGAACTGGCTGCCGACCATGAAGGGATGCAGGTCGGTGCGCAGTTCGCCGACGTCTACCAGGTCGCGTTCGGTGTAGACGCCGCTCACCACAAATCCCGCCTCGGTCAATCGTGGAAGGAACAATGGGTTTACTTCGAAGCGGTGCCGGTGACGCTCATGGATGAGGTCCGTTCCGTAGGCCGCGCGGGCCAGGGTGCCCGGCAGCAGCCGACAGGGCCAGGCACCCAAGCGCATGGTGCCACCCATGTCGGTCACATCCACCTGCTCTGGTAGCAGGTCGATGACGGGGAACTGCGTTCCCGGATCGAATTCGGTCGAATTGGGCTCATCGCTGCCGAGGGCGTGGCGCGCCAGTTCGATGACCATGATCTGTAGACCCAGGCAAAGACCCAGGTAGGGCTTGTGGTTCACCCGGGCGAAGCGGGCCGACTGGATCTTGCCCTCGATGCCGCGGTGGCCGAATCCTCCAGGCACCACGATGCCGTCGGCGGCCTCCATCTTGTCCCAGTCGCGCCCGCGCTCGAGATCCTCGCTGTCGACCCATAAGAGATCCAGGGCCACCCCGTGGTGCAGGCCGGCATGGTGCAACGACTCGGCCACGCTCTTGTAGGCGTCGTGCAGGTCCACATACTTGCCCACCACGGCCACCTTGACCGTGGGCTTGGGCTCCCGGATTCGGGCGACCAGATCCTCCCAGGCGCTCAAGTCCGGTGGTCGGTCCTCGAGGCCGAAGTGACGGAGGATCAGACTGCCGAGACCGGCGGCCTCAAGCTCCAAGGGCACGGCATAGATGGTGTCGGAGGTCACCAACGGCACCACCGCATCCACCGCCACGTCCGTGAACAAGGAGATCTTGGCGCGCAGATCCTCGGTGACTGGATAGTCCGAGCGCATGATGATCGCGTCGGGTTGGATGCCGATGGAGCGCAGCTCCTTGACCGAATGCTGGGTCGGCTTGGTCTTCAGCTCGCCGGTCGCGCCGATATGGGGCAGCAGGGTGAGGTGGACGTAGAAGGCCCGCTCACGGCCGACCTCGACGCGCATCTGGCGGATGGCCTCCAGGAAGACCAGGCTCTCGATGTCCCCCACCGTGCCGCCGATCTCGACCAGCAGGATCTCCGCCTGGCTCTGGCGCGCCGCCAGTTGAATTCGGCGCTTGATCTCGTTGGTGATATGCGGGATCATCTGCACGGTCTTGCCCAGGTAGTCCCCGCGCCGCTCGCGGGCGATGACCTCCTGGTAGACCTTGCCGGTCGTGACGTTGGCCGAGGGCGGCAGGTCCTCATCGATGAAGCGCTCGTAATGGCCCAGGTCCAGGTCCGTCTCGGCACCCTGCTCCAGCACGAAGACCTCTCCATGCTCGAAGGGGCTCATGGTGCCGGGGTCGACGTTGACGTAGGGGTCCAGCTTCTGAATGGAGACTTTCAGTCCCCGGGCCTTCAGAATCCGCCCCAGTGCGGCGGCGGCGATGCCCTTGCCCAGGGAACTGACGACGCCCCCGGTCACGAAGATGTAGCGCGTCGGCCTGACTTCAAGATCCATGCCCTGTCCTCCCTCGCCTGCTCCGAATCCACAGCTGCGAATATCGTGGCGACCGGGAGCGGCCTTTGCGGCCGAACCAGGGGATGCCTGGGGCATTGTAGCACGACAGTCGAGGGCAGTCTGTGCCGGCTGGTGGGCGTACCGGACGCGGCCAACAGCTTCAGTCCCGCTCGGCCTCCGCCCAGAGTACGGCCAACTCCGCGAGCACCATCGCCGTGGCGCCCCAGACCAGGTGCTCGTCCACGCGATAATGGGGCACGAGGCGACGTTCGCCGCGCAGGTCCCACCACTCGCGGTGGATGTTTCCGCGATCCAGGAAGTGCTCGAGCGGGGCCTCGATGACCGCTGCCACTTCGCTGTCCTGAACCGTCCAGAGCGGTCGGCCGTCCAAGGCCCCGACGACAGGATAGATCAGGAAGTCGCTGGGTGGGATCCACAACGGGCTCAGCCGACCGAGGACGCGCACGGTTGCGGGTTGCAGCGCCAGCTCTTCCCAACCTTCACGCAGCGCGGCCTCCTCCGGGCTCTCGCCTGTTTCCATCCGACCGCCGGGAAAGGAGACTTGTCCCGCGTGGTCGCGCAGTTCCGCCCGGCGACGGGTGAGCACCACCCGGGTCCGTCCGACCTCGTCCGGGAACAGGGCCACCAGCACGGCCGCGATGCGCAGCTCGCGGCGCCGCAGCACATCCGCCAAGGGCAAGATGGGGCGCTCGGAGATCGACAGCCGTTGGTGCGCGGCTTCGCCGGGCAAGGGCCGGCCCAGGCGGCGCTCCAGGGCGGCAAGTCGGCGCATTAGGCTCGTTGGGTGATCGCCCGCGTGCATGAACACCAGTATAGATCGTCCGGGACGAAGGTCCTTGACCTGATTGCCACCCTGCCCATCAAGATGGTACAGTCCGGAGCGAACCCCTAGGCGCGTTGTTCCAACGCTTGCTCGACGACCAAGAGGCACCGCAGCATGTCGCGATCCTACGCCCCTCGATATGGCGCTCCGTTGGTGGTTTGCGCTATCGCCCTGGTGTTGGCGGGACCAACCATCCGAATCGCCGCCCAGGCCCCCGGCAGCACCATCCCCGCCGATTTCCAGGCGCTCACCGCCAACCTGGATGTCATGGCCTGCGGCGGAACGCCGGGCACCGTGGCGATCTTCGGCACCGGGAGCTTCCCCCTGGTGATGGACGCCGACGGTCAGCGGGCCATCGTGGCCGCCGGACGCAGCGCGGTGGGTGGGCACGCCTTGGCGGCGGCCCATACCTCCTGGGAGGGTACGGATGACGGCAAGGGTCAGCTCTGGGAGAACGTCGCCGTCTGGGCCGGGCGCAAGCCGCGGCCGGTGCTGGCGTTCTCGCCGGGACATCCGGCCAAGGCGGCCCTGCTGCGCGCGGGTTTCACGGTAAGGGACTTCCGTCCGGACACCGCCGACTCGGACGCGCTGAAGGGCGTGGATCTGCTCTTCCTGAACATGCACGTCGGCTTCTCCGCCGGCGGCAGCCAGGCTGTCCACCAATTCACCCAGCAGGGCGGCGGCCTGGCCCTGACCGCGACGCCCTGGGCCCTGTCGGCCCAGAACTTCCGCCTGGCGCAGGAATGGCTGGACCCCTATGGCCTGGCCTTCACCGGGGAGTACGCCACCTGCGGTCCGTTGCGCGCGCTCGCCGAGACGCCTTCGCCCTACCGCAGCGCGCTGCTGGCCATCGAGGCCCTCATCGACGACCATGCCGGGCGGCGGACGCTTGGCTTGGAGGACAAGCGGATCTGCGCCGAGACCATCCTGCAGGTGCTGGGTGTGCGGCCGGACCTGAGCGGGTTGAACGAGCGGCTGGTCCTCCTGTCGGATGCTTACGGCTTCATCCAGGTCGGTCCCTCCACGCCCCTGAGCCGCGCCGACAAGCCCGTGGAGGCCATGCTGGCCCGCTACCAGTTCAACCGCTGGCAGGCGGCACCGCCCGAGGAGCGCCCCGCGCACCCGTCCGCCGCCGACTGGCCCGGGCTGCCGGCGGATGGTGAGCCGGTAGAGGGGCTGGTGCAGGTGGACGCGACCGCGCCGGACGACCACCTGCTGAACTACGGCGGCGCGGGCAAGCGGGTCAACACCGGGCTCTATGCCCTGCCGGGCCGCCCGGTGATCGTCACCATCCCCTCGACTGCCGCGGGCCAAGGGCTCGCGGTGGAGATCGGCATCCACGTGGACGCCAACTGGCACCACGGTGCCTGGCGGCGATTCCCGGACATCATGCGCCGCGATCCGCTGAGCGCGCCGCGGACCGTAACGGCCAATCCCTTCGGCGGCCTGGTCAGCATCATCGTGCCGCCGGGCGCGTCCCTGGGGCGCATCATGGTCAACATTGACGGCGCGGTCGAGGCGCCCCACTTCAGCCTCGGCGAGGACGATCCGGCCGACTGGGCGCGTCTGAAGCAGCTGCCGGGGGCCTGGGGCTACATCGAGAGCCCGCTGATGAGCGTCTACGTCTCGCGGCGGGCGCTGCAGGGCGTGGCCGATGCCGCCGTGGTGGCCCGGCACTGGCAGACGGCCCTGGAGACCGCCGACCTTTTCATGGGCTACGCCCAGGGGCGCCGGCGCGGCGAGGCGGCGATCACCGACGCGCAGATCTCCGTGGGCTACGGGCATGCCGGATACCCCTTCATGATGGAGTACGGCGATAGTGCGGTGCTGGTGGACGACGTGGTCCGCCAGGGTGACTGGGGCTACTACCACGAGCTGGGCCACAGCTACCAGGACGACTTCGACGGCGCCTACACCATCGCCACCCATGCCGAAGTGGACGTCAATCTGGTGCCGGGCATCCTGATGAACCTCATCCACCAGCGCTTCCCCAACGACAACGACATCCACGGCACCCAGGACGCCGACAGCCGCCTGGCGGCCCGGACGGCCTTCGACGCCCTGCCGGCTGCCGAGCAGACCTGGGACAAGGCCTGCGGCTCGGCCATGGCCTACGACTTCTACTTCAACCTGGCCGAGGCCTTCGGCTGGGAGCTCTACGGGCGGGCCCTGGGGCGCATCTTCCGGAGCGTCGACCGGCCCGGCTCGGACCCCGATCTGGCGGCCCTGGACAGCGCGGACCCCAACTTCAAGCGCAACCGCTTCTTCCTGGCCTTCAGCCTGGAGAGCGGCCAGGACCTGGGGCCCTACTTCGCCCGCTACGGCCTGGGCAAGGGCGAGTTCGGGATCACGGCGTCGGTGCTGGCCAAGGTCAAGGGTCGGCCGCAGTGGACCGGCAGCCGGCCCGTGACGGATCTCAGCGATCCGGGCACCTTGACGGTGCGCGAGGACGCGGATCCCGCCCGGCCCCTCACCACCTTCAGCGCCGAGGACCCCGATCCGGGCACGATCTTCCTCTACGAGATCACGGCCGGCAACGAGGACCGCGCCTTCAGCCTGGACCGCGTGAGCGGCCAGCTGCGGGCGGTGGACCTGGACTTCGAGCGGAAGGATCGCTACGAGCTGACGGTGACGGTGCACGACAACGCTGTGCCCTGGACGGCCAAGGCGGTGCAGGTCACGGTGCAGGTGGAGAACGTCGAAGAAGCCAAGCGGGTGGAGAGCCGCTTGTACGTCGCCGACCGGTCCATGGCTGCCGGCAGCGACCTGGGCAGGGTCGCAACGATCACCGATGCCGTCGACGACGTTCTCGACAAACTGGTCATCACCAGCGATGATGCGCTCAGCAAGGCCTTCTCCATCGCTCAGGACCGTCACCTCATCCTCGACGATCCGGCCCGGCTGCCCGCCCGCGGTCTGCACCCGCTGCGGACGGGATTCAACGGCGGCGGCGACCCCGGCCTCCTCTGGATCCTCATCGGCGACCAGCCCGGCGTAACCGAACAGCGCTGGTCGGGCCGGAAGGCGACGGGCGCCCCCGCCTACCAGGGCCGCCTGTCCGCCTTCAAGGCCGGCTCCGTGGGCAACGACTACACCCGGCGCGTCAGTGCCTGGCTGGTGGTGCCGCGCGACGGCGCCTACCGCTTCTGGATCGCTTCGGACGATGACTCGGTGCTCAGGGCGGGGGCCGACCCGGCGACCGCAGCCTCCATCGCCGCCGTCTCCGGCTGGACGGCGGAGGAGGCCTGGGACCAGCAGAGGGGCCAGGCCTCCGCCCCGCAGCGGCTCCGGGCCGGCCAGCTGGTCTACCTGGAGGCCGAGCAGCACGAGGACGGGGGCGGCGACCACGTAGCTGTTGCCTGGTACGGAGGTGGTCAGCGGCCGCGGATGGTGATCGATGGCGCCTGGCTCATTCCCGCCGAGGCGGGGGACTGGCTGCCTCCGACGGAGACTCCGGGAGCCCAGCCTCAGCCGACGTTGACCGTCACGCTGACCGAGACCAGCCGGATTCCGACCGCCACACCGACGCCATCGTCGTCCGCGCGATTGTGGCTGCCCCGCCTGGATCCCTGACTCTACGCAGTCCGTCCGGATGGCTGCTGCACTCCGCCGCCGTCGAGATGTCCAAACATGCCTGCCGGCGACGTTATAGATCGCAGCGCCAGACGGAATACATGGCGCCCGGCCTCGGAAGTGGCCGGCGACTGTCCCACTCGGCCGCCTGCGTGGATCGGGACGCGACCAGTCCCCAATGCCTTGGATGGCGCTGTCGTTGGAATACATGATGACGCCGAAGGCGCCCGGTTCTCACGGGCCGGGCGCCTTCGGCGGACGGTAATCGCCGCGGAGTCGTGCCCTTTGGGTCATCCTTGACCAGCTTCTCCCTCGCCGATATGCTCCCGTGCGCCTGCGGAAACCGGCGTCCGGCCGGGGCCGCAATGCGAGGGCAAGCACATGGATCAGCGTTTGGTCTTCCGATTCGGTGGTGGGACGGCTGAGGGCACCGGAGCCGACAAGGCACTGCTGGGGGGCAAGGGCGCAGGTCTCGCCGAAATGGCCCTGCTTGGCCTGCCCGTGCCTCCGGGCTTCACCATCAGCACCGCTGTCTGCGGCCATTTCGAGAGCCATGGCGGTCGATATCCCGCTGAGCTCGAAGCGCTTGTCGAAGCCGCCATCGCGGCAGTGGAGGCCCAGGTAGGCCGGCGCTTCGGCGACGTGGCAGACCCGCTGCTCTTCTCCGTTCGCTCAGGCGCTCGGGCTTCCATGCCCGGCATGATGGACACGGTCCTGAACCTCGGGCTGAACAGCGCTACGGTGGAGGGCCTGACGCAATCCTCCGGCAGTCGCCGCTTCGCCTTCGATGCCTACCGGCGATTCATCGCCATGTACTCAGGCGTGGTGCTGGACCTGAAGGCCGCCTCCAAGCGTGAGCACGATCCCTTCGACCAGCTGCTCGACGAAGCCAAAGCCCGTCGCGGCGTCAGCCTGGACACCGAACTGGAGGCCGGCGACCTGGAAGCGCTTTGTGGCGCCTACCTTGAGCTGGTGCGCCGGCGCACGGGTACCGACTTTCCCGAGGATCCGCGAGCGCAATTGTGGGGCGCCATCGGCGCGGTCTTCCGCAGCTGGAACAACCCGCGGGCACTGGCGTACCGCCGCATGTATCACATCCCGGCGGATTGGGGCACCGCGGTCAACGTGCAAGCGATGGTCTTCGGCAACCTGGGCGCCGACTGCGCCACCGGCGTGGCCTTCACCCGTGACCCGGCCACCGGCGAACGATGCCTGTTCGGCGAGTTCCTGCCCAACGCCCAAGGCGAGGATGTGGTGGCGGGCATCCGTACGCCGCAGCCCATCAGCCGGATGGTCGAGCGACCGGGGATCTCCCTGGAAGAGACGATGCCGGACACCTACGGGCAGTTCGTTGACCTGGCCGCGCGCTTGGAGCGCCACTTCCTGGACATGCAGGACCTCGAGTTCACCGTCGAGCGGGGCAAGCTGTGGATGCTGCAGACCCGCGCCGGCAAGCGCACGGGCCTGGCGGCCATCCGGATCGCCACCGACATGGTGGAAGAGGGTCTCATCGACGACAAGGCGGCGCTCATGCGCATCGAGGCCGAAGCCATGGAGCACCTTCTCGCCCCAGTATTCGACGTTGGCGAACTGCGCGTGGCCGAGGGCGAGGGCCGGCTCCTGGCTGTCGGACTGCCCGCCGGGCCCGGTGCGGCCACGGGACGCGTCGTCTTCCACGCCGACGACGCCAAGGCCTGGGCGGCGCGGGGCGAGCCGGTCATCCTCGTGCGCATGGAGACGTCTCCGGAGGACGTCGGGGGCATGGAGGTGGCGCGCGGCATCCTCACCAGTCGCGGCGGCATGACCAGCCATGCCGCCCTGGTGGCGCGCCAGCGCGGCAAGCCTTGTGTTGTCGGCTGCGCGGCACTCGCCGTCGATTATCAGGCGGGATGTCTGACCGCCGGAGGCCGGCGACTGGCCGAAGGCGACTGGCTGAGCCTGGACGGGGCCACCGGACGGGTCTTCGTGGGCGAGATGTCACCGCGCCCCTCCGAGGTGGTCGAGACCCTCATCAGCGGTCAACGACGCCCTGAACCCGGCAGCATCGCCGAGCGCTACCAACGGGTGCTCGGCTGGGCCGATGTCCATCGGCGCCTGGGCGTGCGGGCGAACGCGGACACACCGGAGCAGAGCCTTGAGGCGGTCGCTCTGGGGGCCGAGGGCATCGGCCTCACCCGCACGGAGCACATGTTCTTTCAGGCGGACCGCGTGGACGCCATGCGGCGGATGATCGTGGCGCCTGATGCCGAGGGCCGTCGCTCGTCCTTGGCGCCGGTCCTGGCCATGCAGCGATCGGACTTCGTCGGCATCTTCCGTGCGATGGCCGGCCGCCCCGTGACCATCCGCACCCTGGACCCGCCCTTGCACGAGTTCCTGCCCCATGACGAGCAGGCCATTGCCGCCCTGGCGCCCAGCCTGGGAATGCGCGCGGAGGACTTGAGCCGGCGCATCGCCGAACTGGCCGAGTCCAACCCCATGCTGGGCCTGCGCGGCTGTCGACTGGGAATCATCTATCCGGAGATCACCGCCATGCAGGCCCGCGCCATCCTGGAGGCTGCCTGCGAACTGCGGAGGGAGGGTGTGGCGGTTCAGCCCGAGATCATGATCCCCTTGGTCGGCCATCCGGAGGAGCTCAGGCGCCAGCGGGAGGTGGTCGACGCCGAAGCGGAACGGGTGTTCGCCGAACAGGGGCTGCGCGTGCCCTACCTGGTCGGAACGATGATCGAACTGCCGCGCGCCGCCCTCTGCGCCGACGCCATCGCCCGCCACGCCGAGTTCTTCAGTTTCGGCACCAACGACCTGACCCAGACGACGATGGGGTTGTCACGGGATGACGCCGGCGGCTTCCTGCAGCTCTACATCGACCAGGGCATCCTGCAGCAGGACCCCTTCCAGACGCTGGACATCGACGGCGTCGGCCAGTTGCTGGACATCGGCACCACCCGCGGCCGCGCCACGCGGCCGGACCTGAAGGTGGGGATCTGCGGCGAGCACGGTGGCGATCCGGCGAGCATCGTCTTTGCCCACGGCGTGGGCCTGGACTACGTCAGCTGCTCGCCGCGGCGCCTTCCCGTGGCGCGGGTGGCGGCGGCTCAGGCCGCGTTGGGGGCGGGTCCGGCCGAATGACCGTCACGGGCACTTGCTGATCCCGCCCCGTCCCAGCACCGGCAGGTGCACAGCGAAGGGCAGTGGTGGATGGGGCGTCGGCGGGGGCGTGGCCGTGGGCGGACGGGGCAGGTCCGGACCGATCTGGAACATGACGATGCCGGAGGTCTCCGCTGCCACGATGGCGAGTCCGCCGTTCACCGCCACGTCCCGCCCTTCGTCGGTCAGGGTCTGGCGGGCGGCGGCGCGCAGGGCCTGTGGGTTGCCGGCGTCCACGTCGACGATCTCTCCGCCGCCGGCATTGTCGCTGCGCGCCAGGAGCAGCCGTTCGGCGCCGGAGAGCAGTTCGCTGTCGCCATTGCGCCCCGGAAGTTCCAGTCGCGAGACCTCCACCGGCTGGTCGGGGTTGGTCACCTCGAAGAGCTGCAAGCCGCCGGCGTAGACCCGGGTGCCGCGCACGTGGATGCCTTCGCGGAAGCCGAGAGTGCCGACGGTCCCAAAGGACAGGGGCTCGTCCAGCTTGAGGAAGTCGAAGATCTGCAGGCTGGGGCGCCCGGTGAAGACGCCGGTGGAGGGCCCCAGGACATAGGCCCGCTTGTCAGCCACGGCGATGTCCGTCGCGCCGCCGTTGGACCGGATGCGCGAGACCTCAGTGGGGCTGGCGGGGTTCGTGATGTCGAAGACGCGCACCCACTCGTCGTTGGCCACGTACAACAGCTCGCCCTCCACCGCCATGCGCCAGATGGGGGCTTTCCGGCCGCCCACGGGGTCGTTGGGCATCTTGAGCGACGCCACCTCCACCGGGCGCCGCCGGTCGCGCAGGTCGAAGACCTTCAAGGTCTCGCCGGGAACGCCGAGGTACAGGAAGCCGCCGCGCAGCATGATGCCGCTCTTGTCGACGGTCTGCTCGATGCGCGCCAGGAAGCGCGGCCAGGCAGGCGCCGAGACGTCGAGGACCTCGAGGTGGCCGGTGGGGCCGCCCAGGGTCGTTCCTTCCTCTACCACGGCGATCTCCGCCTCGGTGACGACGCGGCGGGCGTTGGCGATGGTGGGCAGTGTGGTGCGCACGCCGCCTCGCGTCAGGTCGGCGACCTGAAAGCCGAAGGTGCCGCTGGCCATCCAGGCCCAGGGCTGACTGATGGCCAGCTTCCAGACGGTGTCCACGGTGGGAATCTGCGCGATGATGCGGGGCTGGGCGGGGCTGGTCACATCGATGACGGTCAGCTGCCGCATGCCTTGGTGGTAGAGCCGCTTGCCCACCAGGTTCATGGTGATGCCCTGGTCGCCGATGGGCAGGCTGGCCACCATCACCGGGCGACGGATATTGCCGTGATCATGGATGTGCAGCGAGCTGGCGCGTTCGATGCCGCCGATGCTCACCGAGGCCGAGGCATAGACGATGGGGCCCTCGGACACCACGGCATCAGCCCAGTCCTCGAGCAGCCGCTTGCCGCGTGGGTTGCTGGGATCGCTGATGTCCACGGCCACCAGATTGCGGTTGACGGTGTAGGCATGGCCGTTGCTGACGGATAGATCGGTGACGATCTCGGCGAAATGGCCGACCACGCGGGCGCCGCCGTCGGCGGCGAGATCGACGATCGACATGCCGGCCGCGCCGCCCACGACGTACAGCAGGTTGGCCTGCCGGATCACCTTGGCCGATACGCCGGGAAGCGCGATACGCCTCAGCACCGCCGGTCGGGCGGGATCGGCGAGGTCCAGTTCCAGGACGCCCGCCTGGCTGACCGCCACCCAGGCATGGTTGCCGTCGATGAGGATGTCCTGCACGAGGCCCGGCAGTACCTCGCTGCGGCCGAGTTCCTCCAGGTAGAGGGGATCGCAGCCGGTCATGATCAGGACGCGCGGCCCCATGCCCACCAGCACCATGCCGCGGTCGGCGGCTACGGCCATCACCGCGCCGCCGTACTGCCCGAGGAGGTCGAGCCGACCGACCTGGGCGGCGACAGGACGCTGCGGCGCCAAAGCGGCAAGCAGGCCGAGCAGCATGGAACCAACGACGGACACCGTCCGTATCCGAGCGGTGAGGGCATGGATGGGAAATGGTCGCCTGGAGCGTGTGACGTCGAGAACCGGCGGCATCGGATGCCTCCTCAGGGCGGGGCGGACAGGGGTCGGGCGGAGTATAGCGGGGGGTCGGGGCGGGTCAACCGGAGTGGCGCGCGTGGATCGCGTACTGACCTGGTGTGACAGGCAACACGTGGAATGGGCCTGGACAGGCGTTGAGCAAGGGCATAGACTCGGCTGGGGCGCGTCTGGCCGTCCCGTCCATGCGTCCATCATCGAACCACCTGGAGGGCACATGAGCGACGAGGGAAGCATTGCCCTCATCGTTGCGGGAGCGACGATCGCCGGCGGTCTCATCGGTCAGGCGATCAGCATCTTCTATCAGGGTCGGCTCAACAGCCTGGAGCGCATCCGCATCGTTCAGGCGCGCGCCACCCAGCTCTATGATCGTGAGATCCGGGCCTATGACGAGATTGTCCCGGGAATGGCCGGATTGCTGTATGTGGCTCGCGACCTGGCCCGCGAGCCCTTGCTCCGCCGATCGCGACAGCGCGACGCGGACAGCCTGCGTCGCTACCGCGAGCTTCAGAAGCGCGCGAAGGCGGCGGTGGATCGTCACTTTCAGGCCTGCGGGGATCACTTCCATATCATCGGCCCTGCCGGTGTCAACCTGATCGACACCGGCGCCCGAACCCTCTATCGGCTGATCGACGAGTGCACCGCGCCGATCGGGGGCGGCGAGCCCATCACAGCGGAGCGGTCCGACGCGATCCTGCTGGAGTTGGAGACGCTGCGCAACCGGATGCTGGAATGGTTCTGGAACGCCCTTGACACCGCGGCGCTGGAGTCCAGCTTCCGTGCGGTTCACGAGCCGCTCAACGCGCCGCGTCCCGGCGCTTCCATCTTCTTGCAGGCAAAGATCGACGATGACGACGATCGAGCGGTGGTTCAGTGAACGAGGGCCGTCCGACCGAGTTTCCCCTCTCGCTTCACCCCGACTATCCTCTCCCGTCGGCACCAGGCGCGTCACGCGCACGCTGCCGCTCGCAGTCCAGTTCGCCGGCCCCGCGGCCGGCGTCATCCGAGGCCCTGTGGGGCCGATCAGGGAGATCGTGATGTCCATGAGCACCGCTACCCGCATCGAACTGGATTCCCTCGGCGAGATCCAGGTTCCCGCCCATGCCCTCTGGGCCGCGCAGACCCAGCGGGCAGTAGAGAACTTCCCCATTTCGGGTCTCACCTTCGATCGCCGCTTCGTCCGCGCCCTGGGCCTGGTGAAGCTGGCCTGCGCCGGGGTGAACCGCGAGTTGGGCGATCTCGACGAGGGATTGGCCGAGGCCATCGCCCTGGCCGCTCGGGAGGTGATCGACGGGGCGCACGACGCGCAGTTCCCCATCGACATCTTCCAGACCGGCTCGGGCACCTCCACCAACATGAACGCCAACGAGGTCATCGCCAGCCGAGCCAACCTCATCCTGGGCGAGCCGCAGAGCGTCAAGAGCCCTGTGCATGCTAACGACCACGTCAATATGGGCCAGAGCTCCAACGACGTGATCCCTACCGCGGTGCATGTGGCGGCGTATCTGGCCATCGCCGAAGAGCTGCTTCCCGCGTTGGACCACCTGGCGGCCACCATTCGTGAGCGGGCCCGGCGTGACGCCGACGTGGTCAAGACCGGCCGGACGCACCTGATGGACGCCATGCCGCTCACCATCGGGCAGGAGTTCGGGGGCTGGGCCGCCCAGGTAGAGGCTGCGCGCGCCCGCATCGCGGGATCCCTGGACGAGCTGGCCGGCCTGGCCCTGGGAGGCACCGCGGTTGGCACGGGTATCAACACCCGCGCCGGCTACGGCAAGGCCGTCGCCGCGCGGTTGGCGGCGTTGACCGGTCATCCCTTTCACGAGGCCGACGACCATTTCATGGCCCAGGCCAGCTCCGACACCGCCGTGGCCGTCAGCGGCCTCGTAAAGGCCGCCGCCGTCAGCCTGCTCAAGGTGGCCGGCGACCTGCGCTGGATGAACTCCGGCCCATTGGCCGGCTTCGGGGAAGTCACCCTGCCCGCCTTGCAGCCCGGCTCCAGCATCATGCCCGGCAAGATCAACCCGGTCATCCCTGAAGCGGTGATCATGGTCTGCGCCCAGGTCATCGGCAACGACACCGCCGTGACCGTGGCGGCCCAGACGGCCAACTTCCAGCTGTCGGTCACCCTTCCCGTCATCGCCCGCAACCTCCTGGAATCCGTTGCCTTTCTCTCCGGCGCGGCGCGGGTGCTGGCCGACAAGGCTGTCGCCGGCCTGACGGTCAATGCCGAGCACATCGCCGAATTCGTCGAGCGCAACCCCATCCTGGTGACGGCCCTCAACCCGGTCATCGGCTACGACCTGGCGGCGAAGATCGCCAAGACCGCCTATTCGCAGGGCCGGCGGCTCAAGGATGTGGCCGTGGAGATGACCGACCTCAGCGCGGCGGACCTGGATCGGCTCCTCGACCCGGCGGCCATGACCCGCCCGGGCCTCTGACCCGCCATCGGCTGACGCGGGAACCCGAAGACAGTCCAGCCCATGCGCTGTGAACGCTGCGGAGCGCGCATCCGAGGTGCCACCTGGTACTGTCCCGGTTGCGGCGCCCCAGTGCGGGATCTCAACGTGGCCGATTCGGTTGCCGGCGGCAACTGGCGGCCGTTGTTGCGACGCCTGCTGCCTCCGCTGATCTCCCTGGCCTTCCTGGCTGCGGTCGGCGGAGCCGGCTGGGCACTGTGGCGGGCGGCGGCCGAAAGGTTCGGCGCGGCCGATCGGGTCGAGCCGTCCGCCAGCGCGATGCCGCCGGCCTCCACCGAGCCGGTCACCGCCACCTTGGAGGCTGTCTCCACCGCCGCTGATGTCACGGCCGACGGCGGCACCTTGCGGACGCGGCCCGGCGCACCGGTATGGCGCGTCCGGCCCTTGTCGGCGCCGCCGACGCTGGATGGCAACCTGGATGACTGGCAGGCGCCGCTCATCGATGCCGCGCCCTTGGCGGTGACCGCCCTGGTCTTCGGGGCCGAGGCCTGGCAGGGAGCGGCGGACCTGTCAGCCACGGCATGGGGCGCCTACGACGATCGGGCGCTCTATCTGGCCGTGGCGGTCCGCGATGATCGCTTCACCCAGACCTCGCGCGGTGCCGAGCTCTACCTGGGCGACAGCCTGGAGCTGCAGGTGGACGCCGACCTGCCGGGCGACTGGGATCGCCGCGTCTTCGACGCTGACGACTGGCATATCGGCCTGTCGCCCGGTATGCTGACGGCCGGCGGCACGGCTCCCGAAGCCTGGGTCTGGCGCCCCCAGGAACGGCGCGGGGCATTGGTCCTGCCCTTGGCCGCGGCGGCTCGACCGAGCGGCTACGCCGTGGAAGTGGCGCTTCCGTGGATGCTCTTGGGGCTCGAACCGGCGCAGGGATTGTCGCTGGGTCTGACCGTAAGCGTGTCCGACGATGATGCGCCTGACCCCGCGCAGGAGTCCATGGTCTCGTCCAGCGCCGGCCGCCGATGGGACGATCCGACCACCATGGGCATCCTGGTCCTGGATCCCTGAGGAGACGCGCCATGTGCGGCATCTACGGCTTCGCGGGCTTCCAGGAGCCCGGGCTTCTGGCGCGCATGGACGCCCTCCTGGTGCATCGAGGGCCCGATGGCAGTGGCCGCTTCGTCGATGACCGCCTGGCCATGGGCATGCGCCGCCTGGCCATCATCGATCTCGAGACCGGCGACCAACCCATCAGCAGTGGTAGCGGCGAGTGGGTGATCTGCTACAACGGCGAGATCTACAACTACCTGGAACTGCGCGAGGAGCTGATCCGCAAGGGTCATGTCTTTCGCACCCGCAGCGACACCGAGGTGCTGGTGGAGGCCTTCGCCGAATGGGGCATCGATTGCCTGCAGCGCCTCAACGGCATGTTCGCCTTCGCCATCTACAACCTTCGCAGCGGTGACCTGTGGCTGGCCCGCGACCGTTGCGGCCAGAAGCCGCTCTACTGGTGGACCTCGGGTGACGGTGCGCTTCCGACCTTGGCCTTCGCCTCCGAAGCCAAGGCGCTGCTGGCCAGCCGTCACATTCCGGCGCGCATTGATCCGGCGGCCGTCGATCCCTACCTGACCCTGCGCTATGTTCCTGAGCCGCGCACCATGTTCGCGGGCATCCAGACCCTTCCGGCAGCCCATTGGCTGCATCGCGATCCTGATGGAGCCGTGACGGTTCGGCGCTACTGGGACATTCGCCTGACGGAGCCCGGCGCCGGCGAGCGGCGTTCCGACGTGCAGTGGCTAGAGGAACTCCAGCACCTCTTCCTGGACGCGATTCGCCTGACCATGCGCAGCGACGTGCCCGTAGCCGCCTACCTGAGCGCCGGGGTGGACTCCAGCCTGATCGTCGCCGCCATGCGGCGCCACTCGGACCGGGTGCACACCTTCTCCATCGGCTTTGGATCGGCGATGGACGAGACGGCGCACGCGGCGCGCACGGCCGCCTTGCTGGGCACGAGTCATCACGAGGTGCGCTGCGCGGCCGAGGATTTCAGCTTGCTGCCGCAGGTGGTCTGGCACATGGACCGCCCCGTCGGCGACGCCCTCATCCTGGCCTTCTACAAGCTGGCCCAGTCCGCCGGGCGGGACTTCAAGGTGGTGCTCGGTGGTGAGGGCGCCGACGAGATGTTCGCCGGTTACGGCTTCCACAAGGTGATCCCGGCGGTGGAGCGCCTGCGGCGCCTGCTGCCGTCCGGCAGCCTCGGGGGCGGGTTGGCGCCATTGGTACGCCACGCGCCACTCGGACTCCTGGACCGCTTCTCGATGTTCCCCGCCGCCCTGGGCCGCGAGGGTCGCGCGCGGGTGGCCGACTTCCTGGCCGGCTACGAAGGCCGGAGTCTCGCGGCCAATGCCATCGCCCTGCGCACCCTGTGGAACCGGGATGCGCGCGCCGCCGTCTACGCACCGCCGATGCGTCGGCTGGCGACCGATGGATGGATGTCACCGCCGCGCGATGAAGGCGGCCTCTTTCTTGACCGCCTGCTGAAGCTGCAGTACGACGACTGGCTGCAGGACTGGGCCATCATCCGCCAGGACAAGAACACGATGGCCCACGGCCTGGAGATCCGGTTGCCCTTCTTGGACCATCGGCTGATCGAGCTCGCCTTCCGCATGCCGCCGCGGCTCAAGGCCGGCTTGAAGCGCGACAAGATCATCGAGCGCCGATTGGCCGCGCGGCTCCTCCCGGCCGAAGTGGCCCATCGTCCGAAGATCCCTTTCTACCTGCCCATGGACGTCTACTACCAGCATCCTGTGCTGCGGGAGATGATCGCCGACACCCTCGATCCCCAGCGCGTGGCCGAAAGAGGCCTCTTTGACCCGCAGGCGGTGACGGGGCTGGTCGGGCGGATGGCGGGCGGGGAGTTCCTTCTGCTCAAGCAGGTGATGTCTCTGGTGATCCTCGAGCTATGGCAGCGGGCCTTCATCGATGACAAGGCGCGCATCGAGCATTTCGGCGACCCGGCCTGATGGCCGGCCGCGGTTTGGCAGGCGCTCCGGCGGCTCCATAGAATCTAACCCGGTCCCAGCCCGCGCCCGACCCGCGCAGAACCACCGGCTTCCAGCCCGGCATGGAGCTACCTGACGATGTCCGAGCCGATCATCAACGACCGTGCCCCCGACTTCGAACTGCTTGCGCAGGACGGCAAGCCGCATCGGCTGAGCGATTACCGAGGCCAGCCGGTGGTGCTGGTCTTCTATCCGATGGATTTCAGCGGTGTATGCTCTGAGGAGCACGCCTGTCTGGTTGAGGTGCTGAGCCGCCTGGAGACCTTGGACGCGCAGGTGTTGGGCGTGTCCGTGGACCATCGGCACGCGCATGCGGCCTTTGCCCGGCAGCTGGGCATCAGCTACCCGCTGCTCGCGGACTTCCACCCCAAGGGCGCCGTGGGCCGCGACTACGGCGCCTACAGCGAGGAGAAGGGCTTTCACCAGCGCTGGATCTTCGTCATCGATCCCGAAGGACGCGTCAGCTTCGTTCAGAAGAACGCGATCGGCGAGGTTCCGGAATTGGAGCCGATCGTCGCCGCGGTCAAGGCCTCGGTCTGAGCGCCGATCGCGGCGCCAGCACTCTCCATCCTGCCTCAACCAGCCAAAGGAGCTCCACCATGTACACCCTGCCTGCGCTGCCCTACGCCTTCGACGCCCTGGAGCCGCACATCGACGCGCGGACGATGGAGATCCATCACGGCATGCACCACCAGGCCTATGTCAACAACGTCAACGCCGCGCTGGAAGGCACGGCCCTGGCCGGCGTTGGGCTGGAGGAGCTCATGACCCGCCTGGAGGACGTGCCGCATGACAAGGCCGCAGCCGTGCGCAACAATGGCGGCGGCCATTTCAACCATTCGCTCTTCTGGACCCTGATGGGCCCCGACTGCGGCGGCGCGCCGACCGGTGCATTGGGCGCGGCCATCGATGCGGCCTTCGGCAGCTTCGATGCTTTCAAGGCCGCCTTCCACAAAGCAGGCATGACCCGCTTCGGCAGTGGTTGGTCCTGGCTGAGCGTCAACGGCGAGGGTGAACTGGTGGTAGAGAGCACGCCCAACCAGGACAATCCGCTCATGCACGGGCACACGCCGCTGCTGGGCTGCGACGTCTGGGAGCACGCCTACTACCTGCATTACCAGAACCGCCGGAATGCGTACCTTGACGCCTTCTGGAACGTGGTCAACTGGGGCACGGTAGCGGAGCGCTTCGCGGCGACCCGCTGAACCAAGGGGCCGAGATCCAGGTTGCTGGGCAGCATCCCGTCAGGGATGGCGTCCCAGCCACGGCAGTACCGCCTCCCCCGCGCCGCGCACGCGCAGCATCGGCCGGGGGAGGCGGAACCCGCCGGCGATCCCCAGTCCATCGGTGTAGGCGGCCGTCGCGGCCAGGTTGTCCACGGGAACTCGGCTGCCGATTCGATCGGCGCGGATCAGGTAGCGCAGTTGGATGTCGCGATCCTGAGCCTGAGCCTTCAGGCTCCAGCGCAGGCCACCGGTGGCTGGGTCCACGCTGGCCGCCGGCTGGATGCTACCGTCGATCAGCGTCATGCCTGGGCCAATGCTGTCGACGATCTCCAGCGCCGCGGCCAGGTTGCCGAGGAAGGGCTTGGCCGCGGTGAGCCAGTCCGCCAGGGCGGCGGCACTCTCCGGGCCTTCTACCGCAACCGCTGTCTCCTTCCCGAAGCCGGCCTCCATCGCCTGCAACTCGGAGGCGCTGACGAAGCGGCTGGGATGAAGCCAGACCCGGACCGCCACCCCCTTGGCGCCCAGCGCCGCGACGGCCGGGGCCACGTCGTCGACAGCGGCGGGCGCGGCCCCATCGGTCAGGACCAGCACCACTTGTCGCCTGCCCGCGAGGGCGCCGCGAGCCAAGGCGCTCTGGGCCAGCTCCAACCCGAGGGCCAGACGGCGATCGCCTGCCGGCGACAACTCGGCCAGCAGCCGGCCGAGGTCTGGTCCAGAGGGCAAGAGATGCTGGATGACGCTGCCGTCGGCGCCCGCCGCAACCAGGGCCACCCGAACATCGTGAGCCGACAACCGCGGGAGCAGTTCGAAGAGGGCCGCGCGGGCGCGGTCCAGCCCATAGTCGTTGGCCATGCTCTTGGCGACGTCCACGACCAGCACCAGGTCCAGGGGCTGCCGCGCCGCCGGGCAGCGGCCCTCGATGCCCAGCGTGACCGTGACCGTCTCGCCGGAACGCAGCGCTGAGGGTTGAAGCTGCTTCCGTCCGGCCAGGACGCAGCCGGAAGTCTGGGAGCCGGGAGGCGACATGGTCAGCCCGGCAACGTGCTTCGGCTGGAACACCCACACGCCGGCGGCCTTGATCAGCAGCGAGCCGCCACTGTCGACACCACCAGACGGCGCTCCGTACGGGGCGTTGTCCGCCCAGGTCACCAGCACCCGGCCCCGCCCGTCGACCGCCAGGTCTCGTGGCTGGGCGCGGTCGTCAGGAACGCGCCAAAGGGCTTCGGGACCGATCGGGCCATCCACGAGGCCCTCGATGCCGTCGGGTGAGGCGCCGTAGCTTGCCAACCAGCCATCCGCCGTCAAGACGACCAGTTCGCCCGAAGGACCGTAGGCCACCGCCGCCACCGGACCGGGGGCAGCGAGGCGATAGGAAGGCGCTCCGGACGGGTCATCCAGGTCGAGCAACAGCACCTGACGACCCTGAGCGAGTGCGACGCGCCGGCCGAACAGCGCGATGTCGGTGGCCATTGGTCCGGGCACGCTCAGGGGCTGCCCGATGCGCGTCAGATCGCGATCGACGAGGATGACCGCCGCTGAGCCCTGGTCCAGGATGGCCGCCCGTCCGCCCTGGGCGCTGATGGCGGCCAGCTGCGGAATCGCCAGGGGGTCATCCAGGAGGCTGAGGGCGAAGACGCGCTCGGGCTCCACGCCCACGCCCTGGCGCAGGCGCAAGGCCTGGGCATCGATGGACCACAGATCCTCGCCGTCCAAGGCGAGGTCCTTGACGCCCCAGGGTTGGTTCCAGACGCCGCAGGCTCCGGTCTGGCCGATCAGCCGATCGCCCAGGTAGGTCAAGATGGTCTGGGCGTCGGTGGTGTAGCGTTGCTGGAGGTAAGGCGCGCCCAGGCTGCCGGCCAAGTCCGGCGGAGCCGGTTCGAAGCGCGCTTGCAGGACTGCCGACCGCTCGCCTGAAGCGGCGATGCGCCAGGGGTGGATGGGGCCGCGAAGTTCGGGCGCGTCCAATTCGCCGTTCAGCCGCGCCGGGGCATCGGTGTTTCCAGCCGACAGCGCCACCAGGCCCTGGAACGAGCAATGGCTCAGGCTGGCGACCAGGCGGCCATCCGGACGCAGCGACACACTGAACATCTCCGGGCGGCCAAGAGGCGTGAGGGAGTAGGGATTCTTCTGGATCGTCGGGCCGCTGAAGAGCAGGCGCGGTTCGCCGGGGGCAACCTGATACAGCTCGTTGTTGCGGCTGACGTAGACCGCGCCTCCCGCGCCCACGGTGACGTCGGAGGCGCCGGAGAAGCGGATGGTGTGTCGGTAGGCGTGATCCGGCCCGAACACCGCCACCCCGTCCACCTTGCCTGGCACGGGCGGCTGGCCGGTATGCGGAAACTGATCGACCACGTAGAGGCTGCCGTCAGAGGCGATGTCCAAGGTGAGGGGAATCGTGAACTGCGACGGGATCAATGTCTCCTGCTTCTCACCGGTGGCGCCGAACACATCGATGCCGTAGCTGATGTCGCCGCGGCTGGCGACGTTGCCGTTGGTCCGCACCAGGTAGAGCCGGCCATCGGCTCGCGTCGCCACGTCTACATAGCGCTCCGGGCTCACGGAACCCAGGTCGATGGCGCCGATGCGGCGGCCGCTGCCGTCCAGGTGGTCCAGTTGCCAGCGGACGATCCTTGGTTCGCCGTCGCTCCCCCCCGTCTCCGACCTGCTGAGCACGTGCAGGCGGCCGTCGGCGCCGGCATCCAAGCGCTGCCAGCGCCATGGGCTCTCCGGATCGGCCTTGTGATCGGGGTTCTGCCACAGGTCCAGGGCGAGGCCCTCGGCGTCCAGCTCATGCAGCGCGTTCAGGCGGCGATCCAGGACGATCAGGCGCCCGTCCGGCAGGGCGCTGATGTCCCCGGTCTCGCCGAAGTGCCCGGCGCGCGCCTGCCATTGCTGTTCGTTCCAGCTCGCGCTGAGCTGATAGCCGACGACGCCGGAGGCCAGGGGCGGCGGCTCGTCCTGGCTCTTCGCCGGAGCGGTAGGAATCCAGGCGAGCAGGGCCACGGCCGTCGCAAGGCCGATCGCGGTGGAGGAGGCCATCCGGTCGAGGCGACAGATGGATCGGGAACGTTGGCGGAGCAGGCTGATGGTCATGCGCGGAATCCTCGAGCGGCTGTCAACAGAGAGGGCGCGAACGATAACGGACTGCCTCATGGGCCTTGGACCGCATCGTTGCTCCGAGTGAACGATCATGCGTCCGGCGCCGGGGGATGGCAAATGCCGGATCCGTGGGGGCCAGAGCGCTGCGCCGTCACCGGGCAGTTCCTCCCGCGGCATCCGCGCCCTGCTCCCGGCAGAGCCTTGTCCACGCCCTATACTTCCCTTCGTGCAACCCAAGCCCACCGCCGACCTCGCCGACCGCCGGCTCATGCGCACCCTGCGCGTCGAGACCGTGCGGGCCGTGCTCCTGCGACCCAGTTTCGTGGCCGCCCAGGGCGGGGGACTGCTCTTTCTGGTGGCCCGCGACCACTTCCAGGCCTCGCCATTCGCGCGCGCCCTCGTGGCCGGGGCCTTCTTCATCGGACTGCTGCTCTCTCCCTGGGCCCTGCAGTTGGCGGCCCGCAGCCGCCTGCCTGCCGAGCGTGCGTTGGCGCTGGCCGCCCTCGGCTCCGCGGCGGGACTGCTGGTCGCGGCGCTCAGCCAGCGCGCAGGCGCCTACCTGGCGGGTGTCCTGATCGGGATCCCGCTGTCTTCGGCGGCGACGCCCTTGATCACCGCCATCTGGCAGGCCCGTGTGCCGTCCGGTGGTCGCGGCCGGCGCTATGCGTGGGTGACCAGCATGGCCGGCCTGGGGGGCGTTCTCGCGGCATTGGCCTGGGTCGCATTGCTGGGGCGGACCGTGGACGGCTTTCGACCGGTGCTGCTGATCATTGCCCTGGCCATGATCGGCTCGGCGGCAGCGGCCTGGCGCCTGCCGACGACGCCGATCGGCAGTGTGCCCGGGCCGTCGCTCGGGGTGCTGAGCCTGCTATGGCGGGAGCCGCGTTTCGGGCTGATCAACCTGGGCTGGTCCTTGCTGGGCTTCGGGAATCTCGCCACCATGCCGCTGCGCACGGAGTACCTGCTCGGCGCCGGCGGCATCGACTTCGGCTATGGCGCGCAGGAGGTGCTGCTGCTGGTGACGGTGGTCCCGCATGCTGTGGCGCTGCTGGCAGCCCTCGTCTGGGGACGGCTATTCGACCGCTTCGGCTTCTACGGGCTCCGGGTCAGCCTCAACGGCTGCTTCGTACTCAGCCTCGCCCTCTTCTTCACCCCCTGGTGGTGGGCCCAGTTGGCCGGCGCGGTGGCTCTGGGTCTTGGCCAGGGGGGCGAGCAGGTGGTCTGGGGATTGTGGGTGACGGACTTCGCGCCGCCGGAGCGGACGGCGGACTACATGGCCGTCCACACCTTCCTCACCGGTCTGCGCGGCATCGCCGGGCCGCTGGCGGCCTACGCCCTCCTCCAGGTTCTGCCGCTGGTAGGGGTAGCCTACGGTGGTCTGGCGCTTGTCTTGGTCTCCATTCTCCTCTTCGGTTGGATCGCCCGGCGCGCTGTCGCCGAGCGCGAAACGGCGCTACCGGCGTCGGCGGGCGGCTGACAGACGGCAGTCCTTCAGGAGCCAGGCAAGATGACCGACAATGACATCGACCCCTTTGTCGTCGCCCCGGAGATCAGGGCCGCGCTCGCCGCTGGTCGACCGGTGGTGGCCCTGGAGACGGCGGTGCTGACCCATGGCTTACCGCATCCCCTCGGCCTGGAGACCGTGCTGGCCATGGCCGACGCTGTCCGTCGCGCCGGTGCCGTGCCGGCGGTGGTGGGCATGCTCGCCGGCCGGCTGGTGGTTGGACTGGACGACACCCGGCTGGTCGTGCTGGCCAACGCCCCCGCGCCGCGAAAGCTCGGCCGACGGGACCTGGCTCTGGCGGCGCTGGCGGAGGCCGATGGCGGCACGACGGTCAGCGCCACCTGCTGGGCCGCAGCGCGCGCCGGAATCGCGGTGTTCGCCACCGGGGGCATCGGCGGCGTTCACCGCGGCGGCACGCGGGATGTCTCCACCGATCTGCCGGCGCTGTCTCAGTCGCCGGTGCTGGTGGTTGCCAGCGGGGCCAAGAGTCTGCTGGACCTGCCGGCTACCTTGGAGATGTTGGAGACCCTGGGCGTGCCGGTGCTGGGATACGGCACCGATCGATTCCCGGCGTTCTACGTGGTGTCGACGGACCTGCCCGTGACCAGCCGGGTTGATGGACCGGCGGGGGCAGCGCGGGCCTGGCGTCTGGCGCGGAGGCTGGGGTTGCCGGGGGGCATGCTGCTGGCCGTCCCGGTCCCGCCGGCGGCGGCTGTCGGTGCCGACGAGGTGGAGGCTTGGGTGGCGACGGCCACGGCCGAGGCCGCGGCGGCCGGCGCTTCCGGACCGGCGGTGACGCCTTGGGTGCTTGCGCGACTGACCGCCCTGTCCGGAGGCCGGACCCTGGTGGCCAACAGGGCCCTGTTGGTGAACAATGCCGCGGTGGCCGGGGCGGTTGCCAGCGCTATCGCTTCCTGACGGCGGACCACGCCGGTATGTGAGCCACGGCCGATCGTGGCGAGGGACCACTCAGGGCTCCCCGGCTATAATCCCGCCTTCGCCGGTGGCAGAACACCCGGCGCACGGCTTGCGAGCCGTGATCCAAAACTGCGGCGGACGCCGGGCAGGCATCCATGCGGTGCACCCGTCCCGCCACAACCCTATAGAGGAGATGGCATGGCCACACAGCAGGCGGATCTGGCTACCTTGACCCAGTTGGGTCGCGAGGCCGGGCCCAACAGGGCGCTGGAGGCATTTCCCAATCGCGCGCCTGACCGCTACTACACGGTGGCTCTGGAAACCCACGAGTTCACCTGCCTCTGCCCGCAGACCGGCCAGCCGGACTTCGCCACCATCGAGGTGCTGTATGTGCCGGACAAGGCCGTGGTGGAGTCCAAGTCACTCAAGCTGTACTTCTGGTCCTTCCGTGATGAAGGCGCCTTTCACGAGCACGTGGTCAACCAGATGGTGGACGATCTGACCGCGGCGATCGACCCGCATTGGTTGAAGGTGACCGGGCGGTTTCACGTGCGCGGCGGCATCGGCATCACCGTGACGGCCGAGCACCTCAAGACGGCGGCGGCCAAGGCCGCGGTACGGGGCTGACCCCATGACACCGACCCCGCGCTTCTACCCCATGGTCCTGGCCCTCTTCGTGACCGCGCTCGTGGTCTCCAACTTCATCGCCGTCAAGCTCGTGATCCTGGCCGGCCTGTCCCTGGACGCGGCCGTGATCATCTTCCCCCTTTCCTACATCATCGGCGACGTGCTGACCGAGGTCTACGGCTTCGCCCGTGCGCGGCAGGCCATCTGGACCGGCTTCTTCTGCAACCTCGTGGCGGTGCTTGCCGTGGCCGTGGCCCTGCGCCTGCCGGCCGCCCCCTTCTGGGCGCTGAGCGGGTTTCCTTCGCCGCAGGCGGCCCAGGGAGCCTTCGCCGCCGTCCTGGGCTGGGCGCCGCGCATCCTGGCGGCCTCGTTCGCGGCCTACCTGGTAGGGGAGTTCCTCAACGCCATCGTGCTGTCGCGGCTCAAGGTGCGTACGGCCGGTCGGTGGCTCTGGTTGCGGACCATCGGCTCGACAGTCGTCGGCCAGGGGGCGGATTCGGCGATCTTCATCACCCTGGCCTTCGCCGGTGTCTTCGACGGTGCCGGCCTGCGGACGGCCATCCTCTCCCAATGGGTCTTCAAGGTGGCCTATGAGGCCCTGGCCACGCCCTTGACCTATTGGGTGGTGAACACCTTGAAGCGGGTAGAGGGCGTCGACGCCTACGATCGCGGGGCGGATCTCATCCCGATAGGGCATTGATCAGGCCATGACCTTGCTCTGGCCTCCCCGCGGCGACGGGATGGATCGCCGCCACCGTGTCGCGATCGCCTCTGCTTGTCGCGCCACGGTGCTCCGCCGCCGCGTCGCCTCCGGCTCCTTGGCGCGATGACATGGGGACCTTCACCGAGCGTTTGGGTCAGGCTTTCCGGCGGCTGCCGGAGCTGCCGCGCGGCCTGGCGCTGGTCTGGCGCGCCGCGCCCCGGCTTACCACGGCTTGGGGGCTGCTGCTGACCGTCCAGGGCGTGCTGCCAGCCCTGATCGTGCTGCTCACGCGGCCGATGGTCGATCAACTCGCGGCCGCCTTGGGCTCCGATCCCGCGGCCATCCGCTCGACCGCCGTACTGGTGGCGGCCATGGCCGCGCTGATGGCCCTGGGCGAGGCCCTACGGAGCGCGGCGGGCTACCTCCGCGCCGCCCAGGCCGAGGCGGTGCGGGACCATGTCAGCGCGCTCATGCACCGCCAGTCGATGTCCGTCGACATGGCCTTCTACGACCTGCCCGAGAACTTCGACCACCTGCACCGCGCCCGGCGTGAAGCCGGCACCAGGCCCCTCGCGCTCCTGGAGAGCACCGGCACCGTCCTGCAGAACGGGATCACGCTGGTCGCCATGGCCAATGTGCTCGCCGGCTATTCCATTTGGCTCCCCTTGATCCTCATTGCCAGCACCGTCCCGGCGGGCATCGTGGTCCTTCGTTCGACGGTCCGCGCCCATGCCTGGCGCCGGAAGACCACCGAGGACGAACGGCGGACCTGGTACTACGAGTGGCTGCTCACCAGCCGGGAGACTGCCGCGGAAACCCGGCTCTTCGACCTCGGGGCCACCTTCCGTGGTCGATTCGAGGCTTTGCGGAGCCGACTGCGGATCGAACGGCTGGCGCTGGCCCGGGAGCAGGCCTGGTCCGAGTTCCTTGCCGGCGGAGCGGCGTTTGGCGTTGTCGGCGCGACGCTGGCCTGGATGCTGTGGCGAGCGCTCGAAGGTCAGGCGTCGCTCGGCGACCTGGCCCTGCTGTATGCCGCCTTCAACCAAGGCCAGGGCCTTGCCAGAGGCCTCTTGGAGAACATCGGCCAGATCCTGAGCAACAGCCTCTTCCTGGGCGACCTCTTCGAGTTCCTGGCGCTCAAGCCTTCGGTCGCGGACGCGCTCTCTGCCGCGATCGGGTCGGCGCATGCGCCGACCACGACGACGGACACGGCTCGCGGCGCGATCCCGGACGCCGGCCGGCACGAGGTCGCGGGCGCGCGGTCGGTCCAGGCTCCCAGCGTGCGCTTCGAAGGCGTGACCTTTGCCTACCCGAACACGGGACGACCGGTCTTCTCGGACTTCAACCTGCTGCTGCCCGGAGGCCGCATCACCGTGATCCTCGGCGCCAACGGCGCCGGCAAGAGCACCTTGATCAAGCTGCTCCTCCGATTCTACGACCCTCAGGTCGGCCGCGTCACCATCGATGGGGAGGACATTCGCAGCCTGCCCGTCGCGGAACTCCGGCGTCATGTATCGGTGCTGTTCCAGACCCCGATCCACTTTCACGCCACGGCGGCCGAGGCCATCGCGTTCGGCGACGCCAGGGCTGCGCTGCAGGACGCCGCCGTGCGGGCCGCGGCCGAGGCCGCCGGCGCGGACGCGCTCATCGCGCGGCTGCCCGAGGGCTACGCAACACCGCTTGGCGTGTCCTTCGACCATGGCGTCGACTTGAGTGTGGGAGAATGGCAGCGCGTCGCTCTGGCGCGTGCCTGCTACCGACGCGCGCCGTTGCTCGTGCTCGACGAGCCGACCAGCGCCATGGATCCATGGGCTGAGGCGGCATGGATGGCGCGCTTCCGCGCTCTCGCCCAAGATCGTACGGTGCTGTTGATCACCCACCGCCTCAGCACCGCGCGGCACGCCGACCTGGTCTACGTTCTCGATCGGGGCCGCATCGTCGAATCCGGCACCCATGCCGAGATGCGACATGCCGACGGACGCTACGCCGCCCTCTGGGAGGCAGCGGACGAGCGATCGGAGGAAAGGGGCATGTGATGGAGAGGTGATGGGTGGCGCCGAAGCACCGCCGCGGCGCCGGACATCGCCGGCCACGCGCAGGCAGGCGATTCGGCGGGCCAGATTGGCGCATTCACCGTGCTTCCCTAGAATGCACCTTCAACCGTTACTTCCGCGGATTGGGGCCGGGGCCAGCGCTATGGTCGCCCCGTCGCCGCGGGGCCCCGAGGAAGCCCCCTGGCTCGCCGGAGGCGTCCGCAGACGTGTCAGGCAGTCAAGCCATGGCCGATAGCCGATGAACTTGAATGTCGGCGGCTTCCCGCTTCGCCGATCGTTGACCAGCCCTTGGCGTCGGTTGTCGCCACCGCAATGGGCGCATACCCGTCTGGCGCGAGAGCGGCTGGGGACGCTGGCGGTTCTGGCGATGTCCACCTACGCCGGGAGCCACGCTTCCGTGCGCCTGGCGGGGCTCGTCCTAGGGCTGGTCGGCCTGTGGCTGTTGCTGCGCCATCCTCGCCTTGCCTTGCCGGGCATGGTGTTGATGAGCGGCGTCGTGCCCCTGGAGATCAGGACCGGCACCAGCTCAGGGATCAGCTCGGCCATCGTTGGTCTAAGCCTGCTCGGCAGCCTGTTCTTGTTGCGTATGGTGCTGGACGGCCGCATCTCCCTGCTCCGAGCCGAGGCCAACGCTCCGTGGATGGCGCTGATCGCGTCGGGCCTGCT
This sequence comes from Anaerolineae bacterium, assembly GCA_044228875.1. GTDB lineage: Bacteria > Chloroflexota > Anaerolineae > Epilineales > Epilineaceae > Epilinea. Next base: position 6,652 of record JBGAUA010000012.1, on the reverse strand, counting down.
GAGTCTGGTGGCCAGCGCGGCGCTCTGGAACCCCTGGGTGGTGGTCAAGCAGAACTTCCTGTTCGTGCAGCTGGGCCAGTTGAGTGTTTTCGGGCTGTCGGCGGCGGCCTATTGGCTGCTGGGCAACAGCCGCCATGGCCGCGACGAACTGCGCTGGATCCTCCGCGCCTTCTTCGCCCTGATCGCGCTCAGGTTCACCGCCTGGTTCGTCCCTGGCCTGTCTATCGTCAGCCGTCTCGTCAACTGGGACGGCCCGATCTGGCGCATTTGGGCCGTGGCGTTGTCCGTGAGCATGGCGCTCTTCCACGTGGGTCTGTCGAAAGAGCGGCGCCTGGCGGTCGCGGCCGTCGCGCCGGCCGTGCTTCTGGGGCCGCTGCTGATCAGCCAGTCGGTAGCCTGGGAGTACCAGGCCTGGGCCAGCGGCTGGCTTCCAGCCACCCTGGCATTGGCGACTGTCCTTGTCTTCTGGCTCAATGCCCGCTGGCGTTGGGGCATCATCGGCCCCTATGTTTTCGCCTCGCTCGCCGTGCTCATGGCCATCTACAAGGCCATCGACATCTCCGGTGAGGAGCGCTACAGCTTGGATACCCGCGGAATCGCCTGGCGCGGTCTGGTTCAGCTGCTGGATGGAAACTGGATCCTGGGCCTAGGTCCCGCCAGCTACTGGCATTACTGGAAGGGCGTCTTCGGCGCCATCAGCTACCTGGATCCTCGAACCGGCTACTTCCACTACAGCTACGACCCTACGGTCAACATGCACAACAACTACCTGGACATCCTGGGGCAGATGGGTCTGGTGGGCGTCGTCATCCTGCTCTGGCTCTTTGCCGCCCTCCTGCGCCAGGCCCTGAGGGTGGCCGACGCCGAAGCGCCGGGCTTTGGAAGGGCCTACGGCGTCGCCTGTCTCGGAGGCCTCCTGGGCATGGCGGCGGCAGGCATGCTGGGCGATTGGTTCCTGCCCTTCGTCTACAACATCGGCTTCATGGGGTTCAAGGACAGCTACATGGGCTGGTTGCTTCTGGGCGGCCTGACGCTGCTGGAGCACACGCGCCGGCACGGATCGGACCCCGATTGGCCCGCGTCGCCAGTCCTAGACAGTCGCGGCACGGCTCTCGGCGATGGCGCGGGGCACATCGACGAAGAAGGCCAGGAGCACGGATCCGGTGACGAAGAAGAAGATGAGGGCCAGGAGGGCCGGCCGTAGGCTGCCCATGGTCTGGTTGACCAGTCCGAACAGCAGCGGCCCGATCCAGGAGGTGCCGCGCTCCGAGATCTCGTAGATGGAGAAGAACTCCGCCTCCTTGCCCGGCGGGATCATCCGGGCGAAGAGGCTGCGGCTGATGGCCTGGCTGCCGCCCAGCACCAGGGCGATGCAGGCGCCCAGAATCCAGAACTCGCGCACGCGACCCTCGCCCTGGAGCCCCAGGTAGGCGTATATGACCACCGCCGACCAGATGGCCAGGCTGACGAGCAGCGCGTTCTTGGCGCCGATCCAGCCGGCCAAGCGGCCCCAGAACAAGGCGCCGAAGAAGGCGACGAACTGAATCATCAGGATGATCTGGATGAGCGTGCCCTGACCGATCGCCAACCCGCCCTGCGCGAGGGGCGCCGTGGCGAAGATGGCGGCCACGGCGATCATGGTCTGGATGCCGTCGTTGTAGACCAGATAGGCCAGGAGGAAGCGCAGGGTATGCGGAAAGCGGTGCGCTTCACGCAGGGTCTCGCGCAGCTGGCGGAAGCCTACCCCCAGGTACCCTTGTCCGGGAGGGAGGGCCCTTGAGGCGCCGCGCGGGCGCAGGGTGCGCCAGGTCCACTGGGACCAGCCGAGCCACCACAGCCCGGCCGTTGCCAGATTGATCCGTATCGCCAGGCTGGTCGACAGGCCCAGGCGTTCGCGCAGCTGGAAGAAGACCAGGTTGCCGAGCAGGAGCAGGCCGCCGCCCAGGTAGCCCATGGCCCAGCCGAAGGCCGAGATGCGATCCTGCCGCTCCGGGCTGGCGATCTCGGGCAGGTAGGCGTTGTAGAAGACCAGGGCGGCGCCGAAGGCGAGATTGGCCAGCACGAAGAGCAGGCCGCCCAGCCACCACAGGTCGTCGGCCACGAAGAACATGGCGGTGGTCGCCAGGGCGCCCATGCTGGCGAAGGCCCGCATCATCTGCTTGCGCAGGTGGGAGTAGTCGGCGATGGCTCCCAGGACGGGTAGGAAGAGCACCTGCAGGAAGACCGAGACGGAGATGCAGTAGGGCATGAAGGAGTCGGGCGCCACGGGGACGCCCAGGAAGGAGACCGTGGCGCTGCCGGAGGCGGTGGCGGCCGCACGGGCGAGTCCGGCGACGTAGGGCCCCAGGAAGACGGTGGCCACGGTGGTGCTGAAGGCGCTGTTGGCCCAGTCGTACATGGACCAGCCGCGGATCTCGCGAGCATCGTCGACCAGGGGGCGGGTGGTCATCATGTTCTCCTCTGCCGGCTGGGGTTGGCGGGATGATACCCCAGATCAGGGCGGGAGCATCCGGATTGCCACCGGTGACCGACTCGTCCGTGGGGGCCTTGCCAGATGGGTTGGTCTGCGTATCCTTGCCGGCGTGTCAATCGATCACGCGAAGGGCTTTGAGGGACGCCCCCAACTTGCCGTGCGTCCGGCGCCGGACCGCTCGCCGGCCCCTCTCCGAAGGCCGTGGTCCCCTGCCCGATGGCGGGCCGCTAGCCGCGTCAGGCGATGGCCATGAGGCCGCCGCGTTGGGTGGAGAAGGTCCGGCGCAACGCCGTTCTGGAAACGCGCAGCCTGCTGTGGCGCCTGCATGGGCGAACCCGTCGCACGGTTACCGTGACCACGCCGCAGGGCCGGCTGACCGTCTACTGCGCCGACCAGATCATCGGCCGCAAGCTGTACTGCCAACGCGCTTTCGAACTGGATCTCTCGCAGAAGGTCATCGCGCTGCTGCGCGAGCTCGGCCGCCCCGTTCCCGGTGGGACGGTGCTCGACATCGGCGCCAACATGGGGGTGATCTCGATCGGGCTGCTCCGCCACGGCTGGATGCGGCGGGCGGTCGCCATCGAGCCCGAACCCGGCAATGTCGCGCTGTTGCGGCGCAACGTCGCCCAGAACGACCTGTCCGACCGGGTGGTCTGCGTGCCCTGCGCCCTGTCGGACAGCGACGGCACGGTGGACTTCGAGCTCAGCGGTGACAACTACGGAGACCACCGCGTTCGGTTGGGCTCCCTTCCTTCGCTTTCCGAGCGCTACCAGGAATCCGGGCGTCGACTCATCGAGGTCGAGATGCGGCGGCTGGACGATGTCGTGGCCGGCCTGCCCGCCCAATTCACCGACGACCTCGCCTTGATCTGGATCGACACGCAGGGGCACGAGGCCCACGTCTTCCGCGGCGCGCGGTCCGTCCTTGCCCGCGGCGTGCCGGTCCTGGCGGAGTTGTGGCCCTACGGCTTGCTTCGCGCAGGAGTGAGCCGGGCCGAGTTCTGCGCGATCGCCGAAGCATGCTGGTCCACCTACTGGGTCTTGCGCCGAGGGCGCTTCTTCCCTTATCCCATCGGCCTGCTCAGCCTGCTCTTCGACGAGTTGGGGGATGAGGGTGACGCGGAGAACGTGGTGTTCACCGCCTGAGAGCCCGCAGGCAACGCCTCGCCGCGGGATCGCCCCGGTCAGGCGCCTTCCGACGCCAGGGTCTCCAGCGCAACCCAGCGCGCGTAGGCCTCGGCCAGCGTCGCCTCGGCTTCGGCCAGGCGCGCCGTGGTCGCCGCGACCTCGTCGCCACGACGGGTGTAGAAGTCCGGCGAAGCCATGAGGTCCACGAGGGCCTGCTTGTCGGCTTCCAAGGCCTCGATGGCGTTCGGCAGGGACTCCAGTTCCTGACGCTCCTTGAAGCCGATCCGTCGGGGCTTCTCGCTGCCGCGCGCGGAGGATGCATCGAGCGGCCGAGACCCGCGCGCAGGCACCGCGGGCGAGGTCGCCGCCCTTGCCGCGACGTCGCGCTGACGTAGCCAGTCCGTGTATCCGCCCACGTACTCGCCCCAATGGCCGTCACCTTCCCATGCCAGGGTGGAGGTGACGACGTTGTCCAGGAAGGCGCGGTCATGGGAAACGACGAGCAGGGTGCCCTGGAAGTCCAGCAGCAGGTCTTCCAGCAGCTCCAAGGTCTCGAGGTCCAGGTCGTTGGTCGGCTCGTCAAGCACCAGCAGGTTGCAGGGGCGGGCGAGGATGCGCGCCAGCTGCAGCCGCCGGCGTTCGCCGCCCGAGAGCATGGTGATGGGCCCGTGAATCTGCTCGGCGCTGAACAGGAAGTCGCGCAGGTAGCCGGCCACATGGCGGTCGTTGCCGCCCACGGTTACGGTCTCGCGGCCGTCGGCGACGTTGTCGAAGACCGACTTCGACGCGTCCAGCACGTCGTGCAGCTGCTGGAAGTGGGCAATCTCGAGCCGGGTGCCCGCTGTCACCGTGCCTTCCTGCGGCGCGATCTCGCCGAGAAGGAGACCGATGAGCGTGGTCTTGCCGCAACCGTTGGGGCCGAGGATGCCGATGCGGTCACCGCGCTGGATGGTGCCGGTCAGGCCGCGGACGATGGGCTTGCCTTCGAAGCCATGACCCAGGCCCTGGTAGCGCAGGACGATGCGCCCGGACTGCTCGGCTTCCTGCAGCTGGGCCTTCACCCGGCCCGTCTCGTCGCGCCGGGCACCGCGGGCCAGACGCAGGTCCTTGAGCGCCCGCACCCGGCCCTCGTTGCGCGTGCGCCGCGCCTTGATGCCGCGCCGCAACCAGGTCTCTTCCTGTGCCAGCTTCTTGTCGAAGAGCGCGGCCTGCTCGGCCTCGACCTTCAGCTCCTCCTCGCGCTTCTCCAGGTAGGCGTCATAGCCCAGGCGGTAGCTGCGCAGGACGCCGCGATCCAGGTCCAGGATGCGCGTGGCCAGCCGACGCAGGAAGCTGCGGTCGTGGGTGACGAAGATGAGCGCGCCGCGGCGCCGCAGCAGGCTGTCCTCCAGGTGGCGGATGGCGTCGATGTCCAGGTGATTGGTAGGCTCGTCCAGGATCAGCAGGTCGGGGTCCTGCACCAGGGCCGCCGCCAGCAGCACGCGGCGCTTGGACCCGGCCGACAAGGTGGCCAGGTCGGCGTCCAAGTCCATGCGCAGGTCGCGCGCCGCCTGCTCGATGCGCGCGTCCAGGGCCCATGTGTCCTCTGTACTCCGAGGGGCGGACGGCCCGGTGGCAGCCTCCAGACCCCGAGCTGCGGACCGGAGCTTGCCGGACGCCACGGGCGATTGCCGCAGGTAGTCGCGCACGGGACCGCTCAGGCCCAGGGGGACGTCTTGCGGCAGGGTGGACACCCGCAGCCCGGGCTGGAGGGCGATGTCGCCATCGTCGGCCTGGAGCGTGCCCTGGAGCAACCTGAGCAGGGTGGTCTTGCCCGCCCCGTTACGGCCCAGGAGCCCCAGGCGCTCGCCGGCCTCGATCTGCAGGTTCACCCCATCCAGAAGGGCGTGGCCGCCGAAGCTGAGGCGAACCTGGCTCAGGCTGAGGATGGCCATGGGGCCCGGTGGGGGTGGGTCTCAAGGCGGAACATGCGACCATGGTAGGGGAGGGAGGACGAAGGGGCAAGGGCAGGGGACAGTTTGACGCCGCGAAGCGGTCCGCCTACGGTTGCGCTTGTCATGAACATGTCCTCCGCGATTTCCAGCGCCGATCTCGTGCGCTATCGAGCCACCGCACAGCAACGCGAAACGACCCGCCAAGCGAACTTGGAGGCGCATCGCGAGCGAGCGCTCGCGGTGGCCCGGTACGCCGCGGACCTGTTGCGCCAGGAATTCAGTGCCGGCACTGTGCTGCTCTTCGGCTCGCTGGCCCGCGGTGGGCCGACGAGCCTGCGCAGTGACGTGGATCTGGCCGTCAGCGACCTGGCGTCCGACCGCTTTTTCGTAGCCGTTGGCCGATTGCAGGCCCTGGATGCCGCTATCTCCGTGGACCTGGTGCGCCTGGAAGAGGCGCCCTTGCCGTTACGAGCGGCGATCGAGCGGGAAGGAGTAGCCCTATGACCGCGTTTCCGGCCCTGGCGGTGCGCATCCGCCAGGAATTGCTTGATCTGCGCCGCTGCGTCAACCGCGCTCTGGTCTTGATGGCCAAGTCTGCAGAGCGGGGTGATATCGATTACCTCGATGGCGTGGCCTTGAACCTTCATGCCTTCTATACCGGCGTGGAACATGTGCTGGAAGCCGTCGCGCGCGAGGTGGACGGGGCGGGTGCCGGGTGGGCCGGAATGGCACCGGGACTTGCTGCTGCAGCTGTCCGGTGGTATCGAGGGCGTCCGCCCGGCCGTGCTCGCCGAAGAGACACGCCGCTGCTTGGACGCCTACCGCGGCTTCCGGCAAGTCGTTCGCTACGTTTACAGCTACAGCCTCGATCCGGATCGTGTCCGCCATCTGGCGATGGAACTGTCCGCTTGCTACGACGACGTGGCGACGGACATGCATCGCTTCGCCGCCTTTCTGGACGGATTGGGCTAACTGCGTACGCGACTATCCGACAGCGCACGTTCTCCCTTCAGAGAATGGGGGCGATCATCGCCCCGTTCGCAGCGACGGCAGTAGCAACCAGGCGACTTCCGTCGACGTAGCGGTGGGAAGAGGTCTTGTCGGCGAGACACTCGCG
>JBGAUA010000129.1:0-10121 GCA_044228875.1 Anaerolineae bacterium | reverse complement strand
CGGCGAGCTCACCGGCGCTCCCGGCGCTGCGAGCACCGTGGTCCAGGCGCGCTCGCTGCCGGCTGGGCTGGACGCCGACGCCCTGGCGGCGGCCGGCGCGGCCCTGGGGCTGGAGCTCGGCGTCGAGGCGGTCATTGCGGCGTCGCTGCTGCCGGACCCCGTCAGCCGGACGATCCTGGCCTGGGTCCAGATTCCCGGAGCCCGACGCGCGGCCGGGAGTCGCCACGCCGGCGCATGCGCCGCGGCGTGCGACCCTGGCGGCGCTGGACCTGGCGCGTGTGCTGATCGGCGACATACCGGCCTGATCCGGCCAAGCGCGAGCAGCGCGACACCTTGCGCCCAGAGGTACTAGGCCTGCCCCGCCTTCCACTGCTGCGCCTGCTGCAAGAGCTGCAGGGCATTCTCGCGCACGATGCTGGTCGTCGCTCCGAGCATCTGGGCCAGTTCCTCCACCTGGCCGCCGGAATCCAGCGCGACGACCACGGTGCGGGTGCGGCCCTGCTCGACCGACTTGGCCACGCGGAAATGGCTGTCGCCATAGGCCGCCACCTGCGGCAGATGGGTCACGCAGATGACCTGGTGCTCGATGGCCTCCGGCGCCGGCGGGGACGCGTCGGTGCCTGATTGGGACCCGCTGACCGAGGACCCGCCGCGGGTCAGGCCCCACAGCTTCTCGCCCACCACACCGCCGACGCGCCCGCCGATGCCGGCGTCGATCTCGTCGAAGATGAGCGTCGGCACCTGGTCCGCGGCGCTCAGGATGCCTTTGAGCGCCAACATCAGGCGCGCCGCCTCGCCGCCCGAAGCCACCTTGGCCAGGGGCCGCAGCGGCTCGCCCGGGTTGAGCGAGACCTGGAAGGCCACCCTGTCCACGCCGGTCTCATCGCAGCCGTAGCGCCCATCCGACGCGAAGCCGGGGGCATCCACCGCCACGCCCGCCGGGTCTTCCCGCCGGCTGAAGCCCACCGCAAAGCGGCCCCCGTTGAGGTTCAGGGCGCCCATCTCCCCCTCCACCGCCCGAGACAGGCGTTCCGCGGCCGCCTGGCGGGCCGTCGAGAGCTGGCCGGCGAGGCCGCCGATGACCCGCTGCAACCGCTCGCGCTCCAGGCGCAGCCCTTCGGCGCGCTCATCGGCGTTCTGGATGGCGTCGAGATCGGCGGTCGCCCGCTCGGCATGCGTCAGGAGCGAGGGAATGTCGGCGGCGTTGTACTTGCGCTTCAGGGCGGCGATCAGGGCCAGACGTTCTTCCACGTCCTCAAGGCGCCGGGGACTGAAGTCCATCTGCTCCTGGTAGGCACGAAGGTCGGCGACCAGCTCCCGCAAGCCCTCGGCCACGGCGACGGCCCGCTCGGCCATCCCCGCCGCCTCGCCGTCGATCCGGGCCAGGTCGCCGACGGAAGCCTCGGTCAATTCGACCAGGTCCAGCCCGCCCCGCTCCGCGCCGTCCGTCTCGCCGCCCAGGCCGCCGCGGAGGGCGGCATAGGCCTGTTGGGCAAGCTGGGCCAGACGGGCGCCGTTGGCCTGTCGCACGCGCTCGCCGAGCAGTTCCGCCTCCTCCCCGGCGCGCAGACTGGCGGCCGCGATCTCCTCGACGGCGAAGGCCAGCTGCTCCGCGCGTCGCTTCAAGGCGGCTTCGTCCTCGACCAATGCCGCCAGTTCGCGCTCCACCTCGCGCCAGGCCGCCACCTCGGCCGCCAAGGCGCCTCGCCAGCCGTCGAGCCGGGCGTAGCGGTCCAGCAGCCCCAGGTGTTCCGCTTCGCGCATCAGGCTGGCGGCATCCGACTGGCCATGGATGTCCACGAGCAGCCAGCCGATGTCCGCCAAGGCCTTGACCGGCACCGGCCGGCCGTTGACCCTGGCCAGCGAGCGGCCGGCGGCGTGGACCTCGCGGCCCAGGATCAGAACCTCGCCCGGCTCCAGCTCCACCCCATAGGTGGCCAGGATCGCCTCGACGCGATCGCGCGCCGCCGCCGGATCGAAGGTACCCGACACCACGGCACGGCCGGCCCCGGCGCGGACCACCGTGGCGTCGGCCCGCTGCCCCAGCAGCAGGCCCACGGCGTCGATGACGATGGACTTGCCGGCCCCGGTCTCACCGGTGATGACGTTGAAGCCGGGTCCCAGGCCCAGGGACAGGTGATCGATGATGGCCAGGTCGCGGATGTCTAGATCCAGGAGCATGATGGCCTGAGGGACGTCGGAATCGCAGGGCGCCGGGGCGCCGAGCGACACGAACAGATGTGCGGCGCCAATCCTAGCCGGGCTCCGCGTGACGGGTCAAGTCGCGGCCGTTTCGGCTGGCGGCCAGATCATACCATGACCCTGAGGCCCGGCACGGCGACGGGCGCCGCGTTGGCGTCGTGAATGCGCCGTATCATCATTGGCGCCATGACCGCGCGCTACCCCATCCCCGCCACCCGCCAGCAGGTGGAGACCGTCGTGCTACGCTCGCGTTTCCTGGCGGTGGTCGACCTGGCGCCGGACGTGGCTACCGCCCGCGCCCTCCTGCAGGGCCTGCGCGCCGCCCACCCCGCCGCCAGCCACCATGTGCATGCCTTCCGGGTGGGTCATGGTGCCAGCCTGACCGAAGGCATGAGCGACGACGGCGAACCGCCGGGTACCGCCGGCCGACCCACCATGGCCGTGCTCGCCGGCTCGGGCCTGGGCGACATCTGCCTGGTCACGGTGCGCTATTTCGGCGGCACGAAGCTGGGCACGGGCGGCCTGGTGCGCGCCTACACGCAGGCTGCTCAGGCCGTGCTCGAGGGGCTGCCGCGGCGCTGGCAGGAGGAGAAGCGCCGCCTTTCCGTGCTGATGACCTACAGCGCCTACGAGCCTGTGCGGCGCCTGCTAGACCATCACGGCGCGGAAGTGCTCGCCGAGGACTTCGGCGCGGGGGTCACCGTGGAGCTGCGGACCGCCGCCGACCGCGCCGCCGAACTGGCCGACGCCCTGCGCGAAGCCACGTCGGGGCAGGCGCGCATCACCGAACTGGATTGAGGGCGGGCCGCCAGAGCCCGCCGTTCAAGGCCTGGTGCCGCCCCCTCCATCGTCGTCCGGCAGGCAGAGGAAGCTGTGTACGGCCCGCAGCGCCGCGACATTCTGCCGAAGCACGCGCTCGCGGGTGGCCAGGAGGTCCGGACCCACGTCCGGCAACTCGTGGATACCGGGGCTCAGCAACTGCCCTTCGGGCCCGGTATCCGTGTCCCAGGCCTCGTCGGCGTTGGGGCAGTGGGTCAACCGCGGTCCATCGGCCTCAGCGGCCGCGGCAACGATGTCGGCCCAATGGCCGCGGATGAGGTCCTTGTCGCGCTGCCCGAGCTGCCAGTTGAGCGGCAGGGTTTCGCTGAGCACCAGGTCTCGCACCTGGAGACGCTCCACCGTGGGACAATCGGCGCAGGCGGGGCGGTTCCATGCATCGGCGAGCGCCGCCAAGGCCGCCCGGTTGCGGCTGCGCTGGGTGGAGCCGCGCGCATTGACCAGGCCCTTGAAGGGCCCTTGCGACGCCACGTGGGCGCCAGAGAGCGGCGCGAAGTCGGTGGGCTCCGGCTCTTCCCAGTACACGTTGAGCCAGAGGATCCGCATCTGGGGCGACAGGGTACCGCCGGTGAAGGCGTCGTTCATCCAGGCGCTGAGGGCGGCCACGCCGAAGTTGTCGAAGTAGCCGCCGTCGCCCACATGGGCCTGGGCGGCCTGCCGCCCGCAGCTGTCCGCGGTATGCGGAGGTGCCGGAAGGTCGCCGCTGCCCAACGGCGAGGCCAGGTCCACGGGACGGGACATCGGCGTGACGTAGGGAAAGGTGGCGGACAGGCGCGCGGCGGTGAGGATGCTCAGGTCTCGCTCCGGCAGGGCGGACGCGAAGCTGATGAAGGGGCAGGGCGCGTCGGGCCGCACCGCGCGCAGAGAGCCCGGCAGGTCCAGGGGCGTCAAGGCGTAGGGCACCCCGTTCTCCACCAGCATGGCGTTGATGATGGGCGCCGCTACCCGCCCTTCGGCGGCCGCACGACCGACTTCGGCCATACTGGGTGGTGCCCAATCGGTCGGCCGATCGCGGCCGACGCGCCGTCGCCAGCTCTCTTCCATGGCCCAGGAGCGATCCTGGATGCGCACCTGGGGCCCGTCGATCCACTCCAGGACGGCGAAGCCGGGTCTGACCAGGCGCAGGATGTCCGGAAAGACCATCCCCCAGAAGGCGGGTCGCAGGCTGTTGGCGGTGGCCCAGTCGAAGATCCGCTCGCGCCGTTCCCGCCAACCGCCGGCTTCCGGCGGCCGCCGCAACTGGTCGTCGATGAAGAGCGCGGTGCCGAAGCTGCCGCCGGAAACGGAGCTGACTGCCGCCAGTCGGTCGCTGAAGACACCCTGCGTGACCTCGTCCAGGCCGCCCAGGACGGTGGTGGTCCAGCCGGCCGCCACGATGCCGCCTCCGGCAGTGGCCACCACCACCAGTCGTTCGCCGGCGCCCTTCACCGGCGAAGCCGAGGCGCGGGCCTTGAGCACGGTAGACAGCGGCAGCCCTTGAAGACTGCTGGCGGCTTCGGGCCGGGCGATGACCGGGTAGTGGTGGTCGATGTTCGACCAGCGGAAGCTGAAGAACACGAGTAACGCCAGACTCAGGACCACGGGCGCGCGCACATAGTCGAACAGGAAGGCAAGGAAGCAGAGCGTCAAGCCCAGGACGGTACCCAGAAGGAGCACGTAAGCCACGGCCGGGAAGCAGACCGTCCAGCCCGATGCGGCGACACGCCGGCAGCCGTCCAGCACCGCGGCGCTGTCCGGCGCGAAGCTGAAGTACAGCGCGATATACATGAGGATGCCCACGAGGACCCGCGCGAACATCCAACCGTGGTCCAGGGCGCGCGGCGGGCGCTGGGATCCGGCGCCTGCGAGCCCGGGTTCGGATGCCGCCTCGCCCGCCTCCAACCCGAAGCCCGGCCCCAGGACGCGCCGCAGCCAATGCCGAAGCCCTTTGCCCTTCGGGAAGCCCTCGTCCAACTGGGCGGCCAGACCGACGATGAGCGCCCGCAGGTGCGGTGCCGTCCAGAAGACGACCCACCAGAAGACCAGGGCGATGCCGACGGCGATCAACGCGATGAGCAGACGCGACGCGCGCGCGTCAGCCTGCGCCAGCGTGGCCGCCAGGCCGTAGTACAGGCCGGCCGCCGTGGCCGCGCCGAACGCCAACCGGTCCACGGAACGCTCCAGGAAGCGTGGGGGCCGCGGCAAGGGGCGACCCAGAGCAGACAGCAGGCGCCTGGCGGAGGGCGCCATGACCAGTACGGGCAGGCCCTGGCGCTCCGGCAGGCCCAGCAGCGCCAGCCACCAGGCATAGACCCCCGCGGCGGCCGCCAGTTCGGCGACGCAGACCATCAGGAAGACATCGGCCACTTCGATCACCATCCAGTTGCCGACGGCCGACGCCGCGAGGCTCCCCCAGGCGGGCAGGCCCAACAACACGATACTGATCAGCAGCTGGTATCGCAGGTGGAAGAGGTGCAGCAGGAGGACATGCCAGCGCCCTCGGCCATTGGGCATTGGCAGGTCGTCCGAACCCAGAGGCCGGGCGGCCGCGAGGAATACGGCCACGCTGGCCAGAACCGGAACGACGGCGATGAGGAGGGCGGTCATGGCGGTTACCGTTGGTAGAGATCCGGCGCGGACGGACCCGCGGCAAGGAACGCGGGGTCCTGCTTTGGCCCCATCGATGCGCCAGGGCCACCCTCGCACGATACCAGAACAGGGATCGGGGAGCGAATGGACGAAGTCACGGTCGGCGCAGGCGCACGCCGCCAGCACCGGTGGCACGCCCTGCCGGTATCCGACAGGCGCGGACCATGCGTGGTCGCCAGGGTCACTGCGCCCTCTTGGCACGCTGGGCCGATCTGGGTTATTCTGGCCATTGGCAGAACTGCAAGCCTGCGTTTGTTGATTGCATTGAGGAGGCTTCCGTGAGGCACTGGACCCTGCGCATCGGGGGCGGGCTGGTCATCGTCCTGACCCTGGCCGCCCTGACCGTCTACGCGCTCAGCGAACGTCGGCTGGCGCGCGTCTACGACGTGCCCGCGGACGAGGTGACCGTTCCCGACGACGACGACAGCATCGCCCGCGGCAAGTACCTGGCATCCACGGTCTCCGTCTGCGTCGACTGCCATGGCCCGGACTTCGCCGGCAGCGTCATCGTCGACGATCCAGCCTTGGGCCGGATCGTCGCCCCCAACCTGACGACCGGCGAAGGCGGGCAGGGTCGGGTGCTGGAGGACAGGGACCTGGTCCGGGCCATCCGCTACGGCGTCGCGCCGGACGGAAGCGCGCTGAAGGTGATGCCGTCCGACGACTACAGTTCGCTTTCGGACGAGGATCTGGGCGCGCTCATCGCCTACATTCGCAGCCTGCCGCCGGTGGACAACGCGCCGCCGCCCTTCGTCCTGCGGCCCTTGGGCCGCCTGCTTGCCGCCCTGGGTCAGCTGGATGTCTTCGCCGTGGACCGCATCGATCTGGACACGCCGCGGATCGTGGCCATGAAGCCCGAGGTCAGCAAGGCCTACGGCAGATACCTGGCCCAGATCGCCGGCTGCACGGGCTGCCACGGCCCCGGCCTGTCCGGCGGGCAGATCCCTGGCGCTCCGCCGGACTTCCCCCAGTCCGCCAACCTCACGCCATCCGGCGAGGTGGGCGGCTGGGAGTTCCAGGACTTCCGGGAGACCATCCGCAGCGGCAGGAACCCGGATGGCCGGACGCTGGCGGACGAGATGCCCTGGAAGAGCTATGCCCGGATGAGCGACCAGGAGCTGCGAGCCATCTGGCTCTTCGTCGAATCCGTTCCGGCTCGCGAAGCCGGGACCCGCTGACAGCCACCGCCAGGGGCCGAAGGAGGCGCAGAGACATGGGCCGAAACGCCATTCGCGACGAGATCCGGCGCTTGGATCCGGAGCAGGACAACCAGCGCATCTGTTACCTGGACAGCTGTTTCGAGTTCCCGTTCGATATGACCCGCGCGCTTGAGTTCGCGCTCTTCCGCACCTTCGCTTCAGCGCGAATCTCCGGCCTGTTGGCCGAGACAGGCGAGTTCACAGAGCGGCCACAAAAACGCTACGACGACACGGACCTCATCATCTCTGAGATCTACGCCAGCGGTTACGATAGCGAAAAGGGCCTTGCGGCCATCCGACGCATGAACCAGCAGCACGGACGATTCCAGATCGCCGCCGAGGACCTGCGTTACGTGCTGTCGACCTTCGTCCTGGAACCCATCCGCTGGATGGACCGCTTCGGCTGGCGACCCATGGATCCGGTGGAGAAACAGGCCCAGTTCGTGTTCTGGCGCGAGGTGGCCCGAAGGATGAACATCCCGGATGTGCCGCAGGACCTCGCAGCCTTGGAGGCCTTCAACCAAGCCTACGAAGCCGAGCATTTCCACTACGCCCCATCCAACCATCGGGTGGCGCAACCGGTGCGCGAGATGTTCGTCGGCTGGCTTCTGCCTGGCCCTCTGCGATTTCTGGGCAGGCCCTTCGTCCATGCCCTGATGGATGACCGTCTGCTCGCCGCCTGCGGCTTTCCGCCGGTCTCACCGTCCTGGCGCGCCATCGTGGAGGCCGGCATCCGGCTGCGCGCCCGCGCCCTGCGCCGCCTTCCTCCGCGTCGTCGACCCTTGCTGCGCACCCAACTGCCGCGGCGCAAGACCTACCCCGACGGCTGGACAATGGAGACCTTGGGGCCGGACGGCACCTGACGCCTGCCCGGAACGCAACCGGCACCGGATCCGGCCGCCGCCTCTCGCCGGCGACGCTACAATCGACGGTCATGAACACCGGTCAAGACGGTCTGCATGTCGGCGATCTCGCTCCGGACCTGGCGCTTCCCGACGCCGGTGGCCGCCTGCTGCGGCTGTCGTCGCTGTGGGAGAATGCGCCGCTGGCCCTCGTCTTCATCCGCCATTATGGCTGACCCCTCTGCCGCGCGCATGTGGTTCACATGCAAGAGGAGTGGCCGGCGATCCAGACAGCCGGTGGCGCTCTGGCCGTCGTCGGCGTGGGTTCGCCGGCCCAGGCCGCGGCCTTCCTGGAGCGCCAACCCTTGCCGTTCCCGCTCCTCGCCGACCCCGATCAGGCCGCCCGCCAGGCCTACAGCGTGCGATCCGGCAGCCTGGGAGAACTCGTCGGCCCCGCTACCTGGGCCGCCTATGCACAGGCCATCCCACGCCATGGCGTGGCGCCGGCAGCCGATCGGCAGGCGGCCGCCCTCATGCCCGGCAGCTTCGTTATCGACCGCGGCGGACACGTCCGTCTGGCCCATTACGCCCGCTCAGTGATCGACTGGCTGCCCGCGGAGCGACTGCTGGCCACCATCCGCGATGCAAACGCCGCCCCGGACCAGTTCTGAGCGAAAGCCGTAGGGCGCTCGACCGCGTCTCCAGCGCCCGGCGCCCCGATCCTCAGCGACCCAGCTCCCTGAGCCTGACGAACAGTTCGCGCTCGGCATCGGTCAGGCCCGCCGGCAGCTGCGCCTCAACAGTGACGTAGAGGTCCCCACGAGCCGCGCCGCCCAGTTGCGGCATCCCCTTGCCGCGCAACCTGAAGCGCCGTCCGTTCTGCGTCTCGGGCGGAATGGTCAGGGTCAGGGCCCCATCCATGGTGGGCACCGGCGCGTCACCACCCAGGACCAGAAGCGTCAGCGGTAGCGCCAGCCGCAGGTGCAGATCATCCCCCTGCCGCTCGAAGCGTGGATGCGCCTGCACCTCCACGACCAGGAACAAGTCGCCCGGGGCGCCGCCGGCCGGCCCCGGTAGCCCTTCGCCGCGCAGGCGGATCCTGGCGCCGGACTTCACCCCGGCGGGAATCTTCACCTCTACGCGGCGGCCATCCTTGGAGAGCAGTCGACTGCCACCTTGGAAGGCCTCCTCCAGGCTGACGGTCACCGCCTGCTCCAAGTCTCGTCCGCGCCCCGGACGAGGGGTCCCCGGCCGCCCGCCACCGGGTCGACCACGCCCACCGAAGAGCGCCTCGAAGAGGTCGCTCACCCCGCCACGCCCGTAGAGATCCTGAAACTCGGCGGTGGCCGGATCGAAACCCTGGCCGCCGGCGGGCGCCCAAGCGCCCCAGTCGAAGCCGCCATCCTGGCCGGCACGCTCGGCCTGCTTCCAGGCCTTGCCGAAGCGGTCGTACTTCTGCCGCTTCGCAGGATCGCTGAGCACCTCGTGCGCCTCGGTGATGTCCTTGAAACGCGACTCCGCGGCGGCATCCCCGGGGTTCACATCCGGATGGTGCTTGCGCGCCAGCTTGCGGTAGGCGCTCTTGATCGTCTTCTCGTCCGCGTCGCGCGCCACACCCAGGATCTGGTAGTAGTCCTTGACTTGCACCGTGATCGCTCCCGTCTGCCGGCCGAAGGTGGCCCTTGCGCCCCCTCCGCTCCGCGGGCGAATGAGAGGGCGACCTCAGAATTGTACGGCGGCACGGGACCGGGGCCGCGGCGCGGGGCGCTAGAGCGGCGCTAGAACTCCGCGCCTGAGCCCGCCGGACGCGGATTCAGAACGTGTTTGGTTCGGGGCGGACCTCAAGGGCGCAACAACCAGTAGAGGACTCCGGGATACCGTTCGGCGACGCCATCCAGCAAGCCATGGTAGGGCCCACTGCGCCAGGACTCCCATGTCCAGTCAGGCTCCTGCAGGCCTCGGCAGAAGCGCCAGGACCCAGCCTCCTGGACCGGCCCGGCCGCGTCAAGGCCGCCGACATCCTCCGTCGCCGGCGGCGGAGCGGTCGCGGACCCTGGCCAGGCCATGCTGCCGCCGAAGCGGTGCAGCAGGACCTCGACGCAGCCGCCGTCGCCGCTCGACGAAGGCAGGTGGAAGAGGCCCTGCATGCGCGGCACTCCGGCCGGCTCGCTCAGCAGGCCTGCCAGGAGCGTCTCGGCCATCCGCGGATCCAGAGCGGCGACGCCCTCGGTGTCCCACTGCCGCCAAGGCAAGAGCAGCAGCGGCCGCCGCTCCGACCCGGCCCGTGCGGCCAGGCCCGCGGCATCGCATTGGTCGTTCCGGCGCTCGCCGGGCTCGATGTCGCGGAGTACGCCGCCAATCTCGTCAAGAAGACCGTGGTCGGCGTCGGCCATGCCGACAAGAAGCAGGTTCA
>JBGAUA010000128.1:0-10161 GCA_044228875.1 Anaerolineae bacterium | reverse complement strand
CGGCGCGCGCATGCCTGCCCGATCTCGGTGGATACGAGCAAGACCGAGGTGGCGCGGGCCGCGCTCGCGGAAGGCGCCGACTGGATCAACGACGTCTGGGGCCTGCGCGCGGACGACGATCTGGCGGCCGTCGTGGCCACCGCCGGCGCCCCGATCGTCCTCATGCACAACCGCTCGACGCCGAACTCGGTCGCCCTGGGTGAACGGATGGGCACCTTCTACCAGGGCGTGGTCTACGACGACCTGCTGGGCGACGTGCGGCGGGAGCTGCGGCTGTCGCTGGACCTGGCCCGCCGGGCGGGTATCGCCGAAAACCGCATCCTGCTCGATCCTGGCCTGGGTTTCGGCAAGACACCGAAGCAGAACCTGGAGCTGCTGGACCGGCTGGGCGAGCTGCGAGACCTGGGGTTCCCGCTGCTGGTAGGCAGTTCGCGCAAGAGCTTCATCGGCCTGACGCTCGGCCTGCCGCCGGAGGACCGCTTGGAAGGCACGGCGGCCACGGTGGCCGTCGCGATCGCGCGCGGCGCCGATGTGCTGCGCGTGCACGACGTCAAGGCCATGTCGCGCGTGGCGCGGATGACCGACGCCATCGTCCGCCGCGGCGTCACACCGTCGTAGCGCCGACCGTCAAGGTGATGGGGTTGGACCAGGCGGCCTGGGAGCGGTTGGGGATCAGGGTCTCGCCGCGGGCCGGCTGCAGGGCGTTGACGCTGCTGTTGACCAGATAGGGCCGGGTCACCAATTGCACGCCCCAGTCGCGTGGATTGCCGTGGGCCGGCGAACCGACGGTCACGTGCCCATCGCTGACGTAGATGGGTCGGCCGCTGATATCCCGCCACATGCCCGACTGCGGCGGGTTGAAGGTCTGCCACTGGTCACCCTGGCGCAGGGCCAGGAGCTGCATCTCGAGGAAGCCGTGGTAGGGCCGGCCGTCCGCGTCGCGGACCAGCAGCTGGTAGGGCTCGCCGACCTGGAGATCCAGGACGCTGTCCGCCTTGGCGGTCTTCACGTCCCAGAGCTGGACGCTCAGCGGCCGCGCGTCGGGCATGCCGGAGGCCACCAAGGTCAGCTCGGTGCGCAGCCGGGACGGCTGCAGGTCCGGATAGTCGCCGCGCCAGCCCTGCGGCGGCTGGTCCTGCCATTGGGCGATGCGGCTGATGAGCCCGTCGGGCCGCCACTCCCAGTCTTCGATGACGCTCCACAGGCGGTTGACGCCGCTCTCCCCCAAGCGGATGCCGGCCTCGCCGTAGCGCATGCGCAACGCTGCGTCGCTTCGCGTCGGGGCCAACGCCGCCATGTGCCATAGGTCGATCAGCTCCGGCAGGCCGCTCAAGCGGCCGGCGACCAGGTCGACCAAGGGCATCGGCTGGCTGCCGAGACCGGACGGCACCTCGCTCTCCGCGGGCAGCAAGGCGTAGAAAAGCCACGCGTCCTCGGCCTGTTCGTAGACGTCCAGGCGCGAAGCATAGGCATGTGTGCCGAAGCCGCCGAGCAGGCCGCGGGCCACGCCGCCCCTCGGACTGCTGCCGTCGTAACCGACGTTGATCTGGCTGGCGCCGAGCTCCGCCCAAGGGCTGCGGAGGGTCAGCCCGCCGCTGGCACGCAGCCAACGGCCCAGCGGGCTGTCCTGTTCACGCAGGAACCAGCGCAGGGCGGCGTCCTCGCCCGGCGCCCAGAAGGCGCCGCGCGCCGACTTGGTGAAGCGCCAGGTCAGGCCAAGGAGACCCGGATCGGTCTCGACGTCGATGCGGGTGTAGCCCAGGAAGGCGCCGCCCGGCCCGCGGTTCTCGAAGACCATCCACGAGCCGGGCGGTGCCATCGCGATGCGCCGGCCGCTGCCGGGCAAGGGTCGCAGCAGCGGCAGCTCGTCGGCCATCAGCAGCTCCCAAGGACCGAAGGGACCATTCGAGCCCGCGGACCTGATCCGCGTGTGGTAGAGACCCGGCCTCACGGGGCTGGCGGCGGGCACGTCGAGGAGCCCTCCGCGGACCTCCCACTGGCCGCGGAAGACCTGGACCCGGTCGAGGCCGAGGGGAGCATAACGGACTTCGTAGTCCACCCGCCCGTCGAAGCGGTCGCGTCCGACCTCAGTGACGTACGCGCGGTAGCCGCGCTGGCTGAGCCCGTCCGCCACTGGAAGGCGCGAAGGCAGAAAGCGGAGTAGCAGAGGTCCGGGCATGGCGGTCTCCGAAAATGGCGCAGTTGCGCCGGTCAGGGTCGGCGCAGGCGGTAACGCTGGATCTTGCCGGTGGCGGTCTTCGGCAGTTCGGGTACATACGCCAGCCAGCGCGGGCGCTTGTACTCGGCCATGGTCTCGCGGCAATGCTCCAGGAGCAGCGCCGTCATCACATCGCCGGGCTCGTGGCCCGCGGCCAGGACGACGAAGGCCTTGGGCTTGATAAGACCGCGATCGTCCTCCTCGCCGATGACGGCGCATTCCACGACCAGCTCGTGGCTGAGCAGAGCGCTCTCCACCTCGACCGGCGACACCCAGATGCCGCCGACCTTCAGCATGTCGTCGGAGCGGCCGCAATGCCAGTAGGTGCCGTCTGCTTCGACACGGTACTTGTCGCCGGTGTTCAGCCACTCTCCCAGGAAGGTTTGCCGGCTGCGCTCGGCCTGGTGCAGGTAGGCGAGGGCCGCAGTCTCGCCACGGACTAGCAGGGTGCCGACGTCGCCGGGTGGGACGTCCTTCCCGGCCTCGTCGACGATGCGCAGGTCGTAGCCGGCGAAGGGTCGGCCGCTGGACCCGGGCCGGATATCGCCCGGGCGGTTGGACAGGAAGATGTGGTAGTTCTCGGTCGAGCCGATGCCATCGATGATGTCCAGGCCGGTGCGCTCCTTCCAGCCGTGCCAGATCGGCGCGGGCAGGGACTCGCCGGCGGAGACGCAGAGGCGAAGGCTGGAGAGATCGTGCGCTTCCGAGAGATCCGGCATGGCGAGCATCATGCCATAGCCGGTCGGCGCGTTGTAGAAGATGGTCGGCCGATGGCGCGAGATGTGACCGAGGATCTGCCCGGCATCGCGTGGCGGCCCGGGGTAGAGCACGATGCTGGCGCCGACGTACCACGGGAAGATCAGGTTGCCGCCGGTGCCGAAGGTGAAGAAGAGCTTTGCCACGGCGAAGGTGCGGTCGTCCTCGCGCAGGCCAAGTACGTTGACGCCCCAGAGCTGCGCCGTGAGCGGCAGATCCTGGTGGGCGTGGACGATGCCCTTGGGTTCGCCCGTGGTACCGCTGGAGTAGTTGAGGCAGCAGGGATCCTCGCGGTGCGTCTCCACCGCCTCCAGTTCGGTCGGCTGCATCGCGGTCCAGTAGGCGTAGCTCACCACGCCTCCGGCGTCGTCGCTCTCGCCGCCGATGACGATCACGTGGCGCAGGTCAGGCAGTTCCTGGCGCACGGCCTGGATGCGCTCGAGCAGCGGGTGGCCCACGATGGCCACCCGCGCCCGTGAATCGCGCAGCATGTACGCGTACTCGGCGGGGGTGAGCAGGGTGTTGAGACTGGCCGCCACCGCGCCGATCTTGATGATTCCGAAGTAGGCGCAGACCCATTCCGCGCTGTCCAGGGCCAGGAGCGCCACGGCATCGCCGGGTCGGACGTCCAGTGCCTGCAGGGCACGGCCGACCTGGTTGACCTCAGCGGACACCTGGCCGAAGGTCAGGCTGCGGTTGTCCGAGAGCAGGGCGGTCTTGTCCGCCCGGTCGGGCAGGTTGCGCTCCAGGATGTCGACGGCGTTGTACATCAGCGGCAGGTCTGCGGCGCGCATGGGAACCTCCAGGCCAGTGGACGTCGGTGCGAGGCTTCTTTTACCTCAAAGCGCCGGCCTTGTCATCTCCGGCCTCAGCCCGGCGAGTGGCCACGCGATGCCGCAGCGCTTCGCGTGCCACCACGATCCGCTGGATGTGGCTGGTCCCCTCGTAGATCTGCAGGCCCTTGGCATCGCGCCAATGGCGTTCCACGGGGAAGCCGTTGGCGTAGCCGCGACCGCCGTGGATCAGCACCGCCTGATCGGCGGCGCGCAGCGCGGCCTCGGTGGCGAAGAGCTTGGCCGTGGAGGTCTCGCGTGTGGAAGGCAGGCCGCGGTCCTTGGTCCAGGCCGCACGGAGCACGAGCAACCGAGCGGCGTCAAGGTCCGCGCTCATGTCGGCCAGGGCGGACTGGATCATCTGGAACTCGCTGATGGATCGACCAAAGGCCTGTCGTTCGACGGCGAAGTCCAGGGCGGCGTCCAGGCAGGCCTGTCCGAGCCCGACCGCGCCCGCGGCCACGCCCATCCGGCCGTGGTCCAGGGCCGACATGGCCACCCTGAATCCGGCGCCGGGCTGCCCCAGCAGCGCTTGTCGCGGCAGGCGTACACCGCGGAGATGGATGCGGGCGTGGTCGGCCGCGCGATGACCGAGCTCGAGATCGCCCATCGGTTCGCGGTCGAACCCGGCGCTGTCGGCGGGCACCAGGAAGGCGCAGATCTGGCGGTGCAGGCGGTCAGCCGGCGCAGCGATGTCCGGGTCGCGGGCAAAGACCAGGGCGAGATGCGCGATGCCGCCGTTCGTGATCCAGACCTTTTCACCGGAGAGCAGGTAGGCGTCGCCGTCGCGGCGCGCCTCGGTGGCGATGGCGGCGGCGTCCGAACCTGCTCCGGGCTCGGTCAGGCAATAGCAGCCGATGGCGTCGCCGTTCGCGAGCCGGGGCAACCACCGCGTCTTCTGGTCCTCGCTGCCGTGCTCGGCGATGCATTGGGCAACGAGGCCACCGTGCACCGAAAGGAATCCGCGCACTGCGGCATCGGCGTAGCCGAGCGCTTCGTAGACCATGGCAAAGCTGACATGGTCCATGCCGGAGCCGCCCCATTGGGGTGAGATCGGTCCGGCCAACAGCCCCAGCTGCCCCATCCGCGCGACCAGGTCCAGCGGAAAGGTCCGCTCGGCGTCCGCCTGGCGGGCGCGCGGCAGCACTTCGTCGCGGGCGAAGCGGGTGGCCAGGTCACGCCAGTGCGCCTGCTGCTCGGTGGCGAGGAAGTTCACGGCAGCACCGCGTACCCGTCGACCTCGATCAAGGCATCGGCCTCGAAGAAGCCGGTGACGCCCAGCAGCATCATTGCCGGGTAGTGGCGGCCGAAGTGGCGCCTCCAGACCGCGCCCAGGGCGCGGCGCGACGCGCGGTAGGCCTCCAGGTCGCTGACATAGAGGTGCAGCTTCACAATGTTCTCCGGCACGCCGCCGGCCTGGCGAACTACGTCGAGGATGTTGGCCAGGGCCAGGTCAGTCTGCGCCACGATGTCGCCAGGCTCGACGATGCGTCCGGCGGCATCCATGCCGTTCTGTCCGGCCAGCCACAAGACGCGGCCGCCGCTACTGACAAAGCCATGGCTGAAGCCGACCGGCGCGGCCAGGCCTGGTGGGTTGATGGGCTCGATCATTGCGGGATGCCTCCGTGGGGCCGGCGCTGTCGGAAAGGGTGGGCGCGGCGATTATACGGACGCCCGGCCGGCGAGGCGGTCCGATGGCCATGCGCCTATCCACCCAAGGTCCGAGGCGGTATCATGGACTGTGGACTAGACTCATCCCCATCGCCTCATCGCGCGCGGGTGTCCGCCGGCGGGCGCTGGCTTTCTATGGAGGGTATGCACATGGTTCGTCGCGTTTCGTCAAGGGTTGCCGCCATCCCCTTTCTGGCCCTGCTCGCGCTCGTGATGGGATTGGCCGCAATCCGGATCGATGACGCGGTGGCGCGCGCGGATGTCGGCCGGCAGCGCGCCGGCCACATGGCCGTCACCGGCATCCGACCGTCGCTTCGACTCGATCCGTCCGTTCCTGCGCTGCCGGTCGATCAGACCGGCATGTCCATCCTCTCCGAGGCCTTCGAGTCCGCCACATGGCCCTCTGGCACGGCTTGGCGCCTGTTCGACGACAACCCCGCCGCGACCGGAGAGTACTACTGGTCGAACCGCTGCTCCGGGCATCATTCGCCGCGCAGCGCCTGGGCGGTGGGGGCCGGGTCCAACGGCCGCCTCCTGCCCTGCGGCGGCAGCTATCCTCACCAGGCCGACGCTTGGATGGTCTACGGCCCCTTGGACCTGCGAACGACCACCGAGGTCGAGTTGTCCTACAGCTTCTACGTGGACACCGAATGCGAGGGCGCCGGATGCGCGACGAAGGCCGACGAGCTCTTCGCGCTCTGGAGCGTGGATGGCGAAGACTTCACCGGCGAATGGTGGGCCGGCAACTGGATCGAGGATCCGACGGCCGACGCCACGGGATGGGTGGACACCAGCCACAAGCTGACGGATCTGATCGGCGCGTCGCGCGCCTACATCGCCTTTCGATTCCGCAGTGACGCGTCGGTGGCCTATCCGGTGGGCGCCAAGGTGGACAATGTCAACCTCAGCGTGGTCGAGGGCTGCGCCAAGACCGCCACCGTCCGCAACCTGACCACCGATCGCAGCTGCTACGCTCCGGGGAGCAGCGCCGGGGTCTTCGTCGATGTCGGCAGTACCGTCGCGAGTCAGGCGGTGCGGGTGGAAGCCGCGCTCTGGAGCGGCGATGTCATCTGGTCCACCGCCGAGGCCAGCTTCGCGGCGCCCGGATCGCGCGTGATTCCGTTGTCCATCCCGGCGGACTTGTTCCCCGGTGACTACCAGTTGGTGGTGTCGGTCTACGATGCCGCCGATCCGGACTGCCTGCAGGACCGTCGCACCACCAACCTGCGCGTCGACCCCACCTGCGGCACGGCGACCGACGTCATCCCGGTAACGGCGACACCCACCTGGAAGCCCACGGCCACGGCCACCTTTGAGGCTACGCTATGCCCGGGCGATTCGGCCACCGAGGTCAAGCCGGTGCACGTTCCGGCGGCTCCAGGCCGCGCGGATGTGCTGTTCGCTTTCGACACCACGGGCAGCATGGGTCCGGTCCTGGCCTCGGCCAAGAGCAATGCCGTGGCGATCATGGCCGACCTGGCCGGCCTCATCCCCGATATCCAGTTCGCGGTGGTGGACTTCCGCGACTACCCGCTCGAGCCCTTCGGGGAGAGCGGTGACTGGCCCTATCGTCTGCGACAGTCGGTCACCGGTGATCGCTCCGCGGTATCGGCGGCCATCGCGGCCACCAGCGCCAACCAGGGTGGCGACGCGCCCGAGGCCTACAGCCGCACCCTGCACGAGGCGGTAGCCGACGCCTCCGTCGGTTGGCGCCCCGACGCGCGGCGTTTCGTGGTCATGTTCGGCGACGATGTGCCTCACGATGACGACCTCAACGCCGGGCTGTCCGTGCAGCCGGTCAACCCCGGTGGATCCTGGTGCGGCTCCACGCCTAGCTGCAGGCGCGATCCGGGGCGTGACGGATCGCCGGGAACCATCGACGACCTGGATCTGCAGACCGTCCTGGGCGCCTTCTCCGCCAGTCGCGCCACCCTCCTGTTCGTGGTGAGCGGCGGTGGCAGCACCAACCAGGCCAACATGACCCAGTACTGGCGCCAATGGGCGCGCTGGAACGGGGCCGGCGGCGACGCCCTGTCTCTCGCAGCCGCCAGCGGGCTGCCCGCGGCCATCCAGGATCTCGTCAGCGGCGCCAGCCGCCGGATCTCGCGCCTGGAACTGGTGGCCTACCCACCCGAGTACCAGGCTTGGCTCAGCAGCACGCCCCCCGCCTTCACCGATCTGGAGGTGCCTCCCGGAGGGCTGAACCTGAGCTTCAACGCCCGCTTCACCGTGCCCTATGGCACCGTCCCCGGCACCTATCGCTTCGCGGTCAAGGCGGTGGGCGACGGCGCGGTGTATGCAGAGCAGGGCGTGGTCATCCACGTGCCGACGACCTGCGCGCCGCCCACCCCGACGCCGACCACGACCCGATGGCCGTCGCCGACACCGACGGCCACCGCCACGGTGTATCCCTGCCCGCCCGTACGACCAGACGTGACCATCAGCTGCCCGCCGGGCACCGGCCGCAACCACGTTCGCAACCACGACTTCGAGCGCTACAACCGCAGTTGGGGCGAGTACTCCCGGTTCGGCAGGGAGATCGTCAGCGCCGACTCACCCTTGGCCGGTGCCTTCTCCGCCCACTTCCGGGCCGAACCGGCCCAGATCGGCGACGAATGGCTGTTCCAGTACCTGGAGGTCCCCGCCGACGCGACGGCGGCCAGCTTCTACGTGGAGAACGTGGCGCGCTACGCGGCGGCAGTCAATCCGCCGCCGATCACCGCGGGCAACTTCTTCCGCGTCTCGCTCTACAGCGCGGACATGCGCCAGGAGCTCATGCGGATGTGGGAGTTCGACACGATGCTCCCCGTCTACTGCCCCATCGATTCGCCCACCTACAACCTGAGTCCGGCGCAGCTGGATCGCCTGCGCGGGCAGACAGTGGTCCTTGTGCTGCGATTCTACAAGGTGACGCCCGGATGGGAGGTTGGGGTCCTGCTGGATGGCGTGGTCTTCAATGTCTGCGCGCCGTCGCCGCCTTGCACGGTCAGCGGCGACAAGACGGCGGCGCCCAACACGGTGCCGCCGCAGGGCGAAGTGACGGTGGCCATCACCCTCCGTGGTGCGGGCGACGGCTGCGCAGCGTCGCGCGCGCCGGCGGACGTGGCGCTGGTCGTCGACCGCTCAGGCTCGATGGAAGGCAAGCCCCTGGCCGACGCCCAAGCCGCGGCCAAGGACTTCATCGACCTCATGGAGCCGGGCGTGGACCAGACCGCGGTCATCAGCTTTGCCGACGCGGCGGCGGTGGACCAGGTGCTGAGTCTTTCCGCCGGCGGGCCACGCGCGGCGATTGAACGCCTGAGCTCGGCGGGTGACACGAACATGGAGGACGCCCTGCTGCGGGCGCAGGCAGAGCTTGCCGGACCGAGGCACAGGGCGGCCAACCAGCCGGTGATCGTACTGCTGTCCGACGGCCGCCCGACGGCCGGCGGCGATCCGCTGCCGGCGGCGGCGGCGGCCAAGGCCGCCGGCACCCGCATCTTCACCATCGGCCTGGGCAAGGAGATCGATGAAGCCCTGCTGAAGTCGGTCGCCAGCAGCGCGGCGGACTACTTCGCCGCGCCCGACAGCGCCGACCTCGCCGGTATCTACCGCCAGATCTCGTCGCTGATCTCCGGCGGCCCGGCCACCAACGTGACGGTCGTCGACCGTCTCAGCGGCTACGTCACCCTGATTCCCGGCTCCTTCAGCGGCCCGGTCCTGCCCGAAGTCAGTGGCGACGGTCGGACCCTCACCTGGCGCCTGCCTCGGCTTGGTCTGGAGGCGATCCGTCTGACCTATCGGGTGCGCATGACCTCGCAGGCGGGCACCTGGCCGACCAACGACGCGGCGGTGGTCACCTACACCGACAGCAACGGCCGGCCGGCCGGCTTCACCCTGCCCATCCCGCAGGTGACGGTGCTGCCCGCGGCCACCGGCCACCCGGACGCCATGTGCCGCGACAATCCCGCCGACGGCGGCGATCTGCCGTCCACGGCCGGCGGCGCTTCCTGGTGGGACAGCCCGGACATCTGGATCCGCCGGGCGGACGACCGCGGCGCGACGGACCAGGTGCCGCTGGCCGGGCAGACGAACTACGTCCAGGTTCGCGTTCGCAACCGCGGCACGGCCGCAGCCCGCAACGTGGTGGTGCGCGTCTTCGACGCGGTGGGCGGCACGAGCATGCGTTGGCCGGACGACTGGATGCCCATGGTCGGTGAGGCCACCATCCCCAGTCTGGCCGCCGGGGCCAGCACGGTGGTCAGCATCCCGTGGCGAGCGGTAGGCGCGGGTCACACCTGCTTCCTCACGCGCATCACGGCCGACGCCGATCCCGTGGTATCCGAAGGCTGGGTGCCTTTCGACAACAATCTCTGCCAGCGCAACGTGCAGGTGGTGGGTGAACCGAGCAGCGGAGGCACCACCGAAGGCGGCACCATCCGTACGGGCAGCCGCAACCGTGGACATGGCTACGTGACGGTTTCCTTGCGCTCGCCCGACATCCGCTCCGGCGCTCGCGGCAAGGTGACCTTCACCGACCCCGCGGTCTTCAACCGCTGGCTGGCTGCGGGAGGCACGGCCGACGGCGGCGACGTGGATCCGGCCACCCGCTCGGTAGGCTTCGGCGCGGGTCCTGTGTTGTCGGTGCTCGAGACCGGCGGCGTCCGCGGTCCGGTCATTCTGCGGCTCAACCGCCTGGCTTTC
>JBGAUA010000127.1:0-10303 GCA_044228875.1 Anaerolineae bacterium | reverse complement strand
CCACCGCCGACGTCGCCGTTGGCGGTGGGGATGCGGTCATCGTCGCCGTCGGCTCCGGCGTCGCGGTGGCGGCGGGTAGCGGCGCAACCGCGAGGACCTCGACCCTGGCGGCGAAGACCGTGCCGGACATGTCCTCCTGCCCGACCACCCTCACCAACATTCCGTCGCCCAAGGCGCCGGCCCGGTCCAGACCGCGGCCCACGACTTGGGTGCGTCCATCCGCCCTCACCCGCCGCGGTCCGTCGTCCGTCAGCAGGTCGAACATCACCCCATCGTCAAAGGGCGCCAGGCCGGAGACGAGGCCGGTGCCGACGAAGGCACTGCTCGCGGTGGTCTCGATCGACTCCACCTGCGCTCCGTTGCCGCAATCGCGATAGGCGAGGGTCAGCTCCAAGCCCGGCCGCAGCACGTCGACCCCGCGGGTCGCCCGGCCTATCCGGAAGCTCCGTCCGTCCTCTAGGACCAGCAGGTCGCCGTCGAAGGACCGCACGGTGCCTACGGCGCTCTGAATGGGGCAGGCCTGTGCCTGTAGCAGGACGATCTTGACGGCGAGTCGTGGCGAGCTCCCCTTGCGGTAGCTGATGCGGACCGCGTCGCCCACGGCGATGCTGTCGCGCATGGTCGGATCGACGGCGGAGACATCGACTGCCACCGCGGCATCGCCGTTGAACTCGCGCAGGGTCCACAAGGCAGCTGGGTCCGGCTTGGCCGCCACCATGCCCTCGAGGCGGCCTACGCCGCGGTCGGCGGTCGCCGCGGCAGCCGGCGCCGTGGCCAAGGGGTCGCTGGCCGCGGTCGCGGTGACCGCCGGTGGCGTTCCGCTGGCCGGGCGTGGCGCGGTGGCAGCCGGCGTCCTGCTGGACATCGGCCGCGCGGGCGTGGCGGTGATGGCCCGCGGCGTCGCGCTGGGCGCGGGGCTGGCGGTGGCCGGCGGCTGGGCGGGAGGCGCCTGGGGGGAGGAGCCGTCCGCTGCGAGGCTCAGGAGGAAGGGCAGGTCATCGTCGACTCCGGTGCGTAGACGCAGACGCAGACGCTGGCCGACGGCGAGGTCCGCCACCTCCCCGCCCGCTCCCAGGTCGAAGCGCGACCGCTCGTCCCAGGCCACCGTCAGCACCGTGGCGGGTTCGCCTTCGGCAGGCACGCGAAGGCGGAGGAGGCCCCGCGGTGCCCCGGCGTCGTCGACGGTATCCATACCGAGGAACGCGCCCGTCAGCCAACGCTCGCTGTCACGACCCTCGGCCGCCAGCTGGGCGACCTCCTGGGCACGACGGCCGGCCTGCTCCACGCGAAGGCGCCGCAGCTCTCCTTGGTCGAAGGCCACCAGCATTCGGTCCAGGCCTTCGTTGGCGCGCTTGACGGGATACAGGAGATCTCCGGGCAGGGATTGCCTGGCCGAGGTCTCCAGGGCTCGCGTCCCGCCGAAGAAGAGCGACAGGGCGGCCGCGGCGGAGGCCGCCAGGCGCAGCGACCCGCCAAGCCATCCGCTCCACCAGGACGGGCCGCCGCCGGAGGCGCGCGCGGCCGGGACCGCGTCACGGCGTTCCAGGCCACGGAGCGCTTCGGCCTGCCGCAGGAAGCGTGTCCGGCCCGCCGCCAGGCCGCCGGGCGGCGGCGGAACCGGCGCGCTCCTTAGCTGCAATGCGCCGGCGAACGCGATGAGCGGCAGCAGTTCCGCGGACAACGCCTCATCCAGTCCGGTGGTCGGCCTGAGCCCCCGTGCCTGGCGGTCCAGCGCCACGTCCAGGGATGACAGCCAAGCCGCTTGGGGTACCCGAGCCGCGGCCTCCGCCTCGCGCAGCGCGGCGCCATGTTCCAGAAAGGCCAGTCGGCCTCGCGACAAGCCATCGGGAGCGGCCGGGACCGCGCGGCTCGCGGAGCGCAGCTGACCGACCAGCCGGACCAGGGGCCGCAGGGCTTCACGGTCGCCGTTGAGGTGGGCCAAGGCCTCCTCCGTCGAGCGGCCCGCGGTCAGCTGGGCGACAGCGGCGTCGAGCCGATCCGGCGTCGGGTCGTCCATGGCCACCGCGTTCGCCGCAACGGCTTCGGCCTTCGCCATCGCAGCCCCGGCGGCCAGGAAGCGCGCACGGCCCGGGAGCAGATCGGCGGGCGGTGCTGGAATCGGCTGCGCGCCCCAGCGGCTCAAGCGCTGCGCCAAGGCCAGCAGGGGCGCAAGCTCGCCGGCCTGTTCCGGGGCGTCGGAACCGGCCAGCTCCAGGGGCAGGCCTCGCCGCATGCGCGCCAGGCAGCGGTCGAGCATCTCGATCGCTGTCCATGCGTTCTGGGCGGGGAGCGGGTCGTTCATCAACGGTTGCCTGTTGGCCACATGGGTGTCTATGCCTCGACCGGATTCGGGACCACACGCCGCAATGCGGAGAGCGCCCGGTGCTGCAAGGCCTTGATGGCCCCCTCGGTCTTGTCCAGGATCTCGGCCACCTCGGCGTTGCTGAGACCCTCGACGAACCGGAGCACCACCACCTGCTGCTGTTCTTCGGTGAGCACGCGCATTCCCTGCTGGAGTTGCCTGGAAGCGAAGACATTCTCGAAGCTATGCGAGGCATCCTCGGCAGCCATCCAGGTCTCGTCCAGCTCGATACTCTCTCGGTTGCCGCTGCGGCGATACTGGTCCACGATCAGGTTGTGCGCGATGCGGTAGAGCCAGCCTTGGAGGCTGGTAGACCAGGCCCTGTCGCCACGGACGGCCTCCAGCATGCGCACGAAGACGTCGCCCACCAGATCCTCGGCCACCCTCCCATCGCCGACGCGGTGGTAGACGTAGCTGTAGATCTTGCCTGAGTAGCGATCATAGATCTCGGCCAAAGCCGCTGGATCGAGCGCCACGGCACGCTCGCGCAACAGGGATTCCGTCAAGGGTTGAACTCCGATTTCACCATCTGCAAGTTGAGACGCGGGCTCCAAGCGGGGGGATACGCTCGCCACCATCATCTTAATGCTAGGCGTCCAGCGACGCGCGCGCGAGTTCCCGCCGCCGACCGCCGACAGGCGTCGCCACGCTATCATCAGGCGTCCATGGCCCTTTCGCGACCCGCTCCGACCGCGCCGGTGGAGGTCAGCCTCAGCGCCGTGCTCTTCACGGTGCGCCGCGCCGCGCCGCAGGTCCTGGTCATCGACGCGCCACCAGGTCCAGGCGAGGCGGCGTCTGCGGCGGCGGTCTTGGCCGCTGCGCCGGACGTGACGAGGTTCGACGCCTTGCCCTTCGGCCCCCTGGATCCTGTGCACGATGCCACGCTCGAGCGCGGCCTGCTCGGCTGGGTTCGCCGTCAGACGGGCCTGGAGCTGGACTGGATCGAGCAGCTCTACACCTTCGGTGACCAGTTCCGCGATCCACGCGAGATGGGCGGGGCGCGGGCCGTCGCGGTGGCCTACCTGGCCATCGTCGACGCCGAGCAGCCGCTGGGGCGCTCAGGAGCCCATTGGCGCGACGTCTACCAGGTCCTGCCCTGGGAGGACTGGCGCGGCGGTCGCCCGCCGGAGGTCGCCGCACTGATCGTCCCCTTCCTGAACGCGTGGGTTCGCAGCGCCCCGGACGCGGCTGCACGCGCGGCGCGCCGCGAACGGATGGAGATTGCCTTCGGCCTCGGCAAGTCCGCCTGGGACGCGGATCGGGTACTTGATCGCTATGAGCTGCTGTACGAATGCGGCCTGTTGGCCGAGGCCCACTTGGATGCCGCGCTCCGCCGCGCGGGTGGCGTCGCCTTGCGCTATGCGCCCTGGTTGCGCTTGGAGGCCGGGCGCCTGCTCCCGCCCGAGCTCCCGCGCGGCCCCGCCGCGGAGGTGGCGGGCGGCGCGCCACTCGAGCGCCTCGCGGCGCAGAGCCTCTTCGCCCTGGGCCGGCCCATGCTGCATGACCACCGCCGTATCCTGGCCACCGCCCTCGGACGCCTGCGCGGCAAGCTGCGCTATCGCCCGGTGGTCTTCGAGCTGCTGCCGCCGGCGTTCACCCTCAGCGAGCTGCAGCGTGTGGTCGAGTCCCTGACCGGCCAAGGCCTACACGCCGCGAACTTCCGCCGTCTCGTCGACGGCAGCGGCCTGGTGGAGGACACCGGCCAGCTGGCCACGACCGGCGGCCGACCAGCCCGCCGCTACCGCTTCCGCCGCGAAGTGCTCAAAGAGCGGCGTGCGCCCGGACTGGGTCTCTCGCGGCGACCGCGCTCCGGGGGGGCTTGAGCGAGGGCCAGGGCCAAAGTTGTCCATGGTGGACCGGCGGCCGATAATCAGCGGGCTCCAGCGCCGCGCCGGCAACCCGTCGGACGGCCTGGCGCCCAAGGCCCAATCGCATCCGCTTCCACCCCTACGGCCTCCGGGCCTTTCTTTCGGCCTTGTGATTATTCTCAAAGCGAGAATAAGGCCGCGGAACCGATCGCCGACCGATGGTCCCCCAGGAGCCCCTCGATGTCCAAGCCCGTCGCCGCGAGCGCATTTACGGAACTCGACCTGAGCTATACGGATGCTGTCGCGCGGGACACCGCTCCCATCTACGAAACGCTGCGCTCCTTCGTGCCCGCGGTCGAATGGCCGACCATCGCGCCGACCATCGCGGCCATCAATCGCCTCAAGCGGGAGCTGGGCGCCGTCATCCTGGCCCATAACTACATGCCCCCCGCCGTCTTCCACGGGGTCGCCGACCTTAGGGGCGACTCGCTGGCGCTCGCGCGCATGGCCGCCGACACCGATGCCCAGACCATCGTCATGTGCGGCGTGCACTTCATGGCCGAGACGGCCAAGATCATCAACATGGGCAAGACGGTGCTGATCCCGGACCCGCTGGCGGGCTGCTCGCTGGCCGAGTCGATCACCGGGGCCGACGTGCGCCTCCTGCGGGAACGCTACCCGGGCGTTCCCGTGGTCACCTATGTGAACACCTCGGCCGACGTGAAGGCGGAGAGCGACATCTGCTGCACCAGCGCCAACGCCGTCGAGGTGGTGGAATCGCTGGGCGTGGACCGGGTGATCTTCTTGCCTGACGAGTACCTGGGGCAGTGGGTGGCCAGCCAGACCAAGGTGGAGATCATCCTCTGGAAGGGTCACTGCATGGTGCACGAACTGTTCACCCCGCGGGAGCTGCGGGACCTGCGCGCCGGCCATCCGGGCATCCAGATCCTGGCACACCCCGAATGCCCTCCTGAGGTGCTGGCCGAGGCGGACTACGTTGGCTCCACCAGCGGCATGATCAAGTTCGTGGAAGAGGGTCGGCCGTCGCGCGTGGTGCTCATCACCGAATGCTCCATGAGCGACAACGTGGCCATCAGCAACCCGCAAACGGAGTTCGTGCGGCCCTGCAACCTCTGCCCGCACATGCAGCGCATCTCCCTACCCAAGATCCTGCGCAGCTTGCAGACGATGACCCACGAGGTGCTGGTGGACCCGGCGGTCGCTGATCGGGCGCGACGTTCCGTCGAGCGGATGCTGGCCGTCGGCCGCGGGGCCAAGGGCTGAGCGCATGACGTCACGCCAGCGCCGAACGCCGGAAGGCGGCGCTCCTGGGCCGGGGGCCGACGACCCTTGCGCACGCCTCGCTTCGGACGCCATCGTCGTCGGCACCGGAGTGGCGGGTCTCTCGACGGCCCTGGGCCTGGCGGCCCTGGGCTGCCGGGTGCTTCTCGTGACGAAGACAGCCCTGGGCGGCGGATCGAGCCAATGGGCGCAGGGCGGCATCGCCGCGGCCATGGGACCGGACGACGCGCCGGATCTGCACGCCCGCGACACCCTGGCCGCCGGAGCGGGCCTTTGCGACCCGCGGGTGGTGGACATCCTGACCGAGGAAGGTCCGGCCGCCATCCGGCGGCTCATCCAGCTGGGCGCGGGCTTCGACCGCGACGCTGCCGGCGAGCTGGCGTTGGGACGTGAGGCCGCGCACGGTCGCCGGCGCATCCTCCATACCCATGGCGACGCCACCGGCGCCGAGGTGGTGCGGGCCTTGATCGCCGCCGTCCATGCCCATGACGGCATCACCGTGTTGGAGCATGCCTTCGCCTGGGACCTGCTGCTGCGCGACGGCCGTGTGGCGGGTCTGCTCGCCCTGCGGGCCGATGCCGATGGCGCCGACGACTGGCTGCTGCTGCAGGCACCGCGCGTGGCCATCGCCACCGGCGGCTGCGGGCAGCTCTTCGCCCATACGACCAATCCGTCCGAGGTCACCGGCGACGGCATCGCCATGGCCGCCCGCGCCGGGGCCGTCCTGGCGGACATGGAGTTCGTGCAGTTCCATCCGACGGCCTTGGCGACCACCGCCGACGGCGCCGATGCGCCGGAGCGCATGCCTCTGGTCACCGAAGCGCTCCGCGGCGAGGGCGCCATCCTGGTCGACGAGACCGGGCTTCGCTTCATGGTCGACGCGCATGCCATGGCGGAGCTGGCCCCGCGCGATGTCGTCGCCCGGAGCATCTGGCGCCGCCAGTCGGCCGGTCACCACGTCTTCCTCGATGCCCGCGCCAGCGTGGGCGAGGCCTTCCCACGACGCTTCCCGACGGTCTTCGCCGCCTGCCTGGCCGCCGGCATCGACCCCCGCCGACAGCCCATCCCGGTCGCCCCGGCCGCCCATTACTTCATGGGTGGTATCGACGTGGACAGCTGGGGGCGCAGCAGCCTGCCGGGTTTGTGGGCTTGTGGCGAGGCGGCCTGCAGCGGGGCCCACGGCGCGAACCGCCTGGCGTCCAACTCGCTCCTGGAGGCGCTGGTCTTCGGCGCCCGCAGCGCCGAGGACATGGCGCGGGACCTCGCGCCGTCGCGCGAGCTCCCCGCGTCCGAACTGCCGGCGCCCGAACTGCCGGCGCCGGCTCCGCCTCCGGCGGCGGCCGATGCGCTGCGGCTGGAGGTCCGGCGGGCGATGTGGGACCACGCGGGGCTGGTGCGCGACGCGACCGGGCTGCGTGCCTTGCTCGCGGCGGCCGTCGCCTGGGAGCGGTCGGCCGCGTCCCTGGCACCGTCCCGCCGTGCCGGCGAGCTGCGCAACCTCGTCTGCCTGGGGCAGATGGTGGCCGCCTGCGCCCTGGCGCGACGGGAGAGCCGCGGCGCGCATCATCGGGCGGACTTCCCGGCCACCGATCCGGCGCAGGCGCGGCGCATCCGCGTCCGTCTGGAGCGCCAGGACATCCATTTGGAGAGCGGCTCGGATGACGTGGACCTCGAGGTGGAGGCCCTGCTGGCCGCGGTGGAGCGGGTGAGCGGGCCCTACTGGCGACCCGAGGGGTGGTGGCGATGAACGGCCCCATGACCTTGGCCCCTTTGCAGCCGCTCCTGTACGAAGACCTTGTCCGCGCCGCGCTGCGCGAAGACCTGGGCCGGGCGGGCGACCTGACCAGCGATGCCATCATCCCTGACGATCTGGCCGCGACGGCGCGGCTGGTGGCGCGCCGCGAAGGTCGCATCGCGGGCCTGGACGTGTTCGCCGCCGCCTTTCGCCTGCTCGACGGGCGCCTGGAGGTCCGGCCGCGGCATCAGGACGGGCGCGACGCCGCCGCCGGGACGGTGCTGGCGCTCGTCCAAGGCCCGGCCCGCAGCATGCTGAGCGCCGAACGGGTGGGACTCAACTTCCTGGGACGGATGTGCGGCATCGCCACGGCGGCGCGGGACATGGCGGCGGCGGCGGCGCCCTTCGGGGCAAAGGTGGTCTGCACGCGCAAGACCACTCCCTTGCTGCGGGTATTGGAGAAGTACGCCGTGCGCGCGGGCGGGGCCGCCAACCACCGCTTCGGCCTGGACGACGCCATCCTGATCAAGGACAACCACCGCCACGTGGCCGGCGGCGTTGGCCCGGCCGTCGCCCGCGCGCGGGCCTACGCCGGCCATCTGGTGCGCATCGAGCTCGAGGTGGAGACCCTGGCCCAGGTGGAGGAGGCCTTGGCCTTGGGGGTGGACGTCCTGCTGCTGGACAACATGGACGCGGACACGATGCGCGCCGCGGCAGCTCTGGCGAAGGGCCGCGCCCTGACGGAGGCGTCAGGCGGCATCCGCCCGGAGACGGTGGCCGCGGTGGCCGCCACCGGGGTCGACCTGATTTCCGCCGGCTGGCTCACCCACAGCGCGCCCGTACTCGATGTGGCCCTGGACATCAGCACGGAGGCCATGGAGGGCTGGGTCTGACGGCCGGTTCCACGAGATGCGTCCCAACCGGTCCAATGGCCCGGCGGCGCCGTGTTATACTGCGTGCAGGGCTCGATTCTCGGGCTGGTTGTGCCCATGTGGATCTCGGAGGTGCCGGATGGCCGTTGTCATCGCCCCGGAGCTTGACGCCCGGAGAGGGTCATTCCGTCGCCTCTTGGCGTGCCTGGTCTCGGCGGCGGGTCTGCTGCTGTTGCCCGGACCCTGGTCGACCCGCGCCGCGACGCTGGCGGTCTGTCGGCCGTCGGTGTCCGCCGCCGCCGATCGCGCCGCGCTGCCTTTGGGTGAGACCCTCGGTCTGTCGGTGAACCTCGCGCCCGGCTGCGCCGGTACGCCCGAGCGGCGCCACCTCGAGTTGGTGCTGCAGCCCACGGGCGACGCCGCGGCCGATCGGCAGCTCGGCCTGGCGCTCGCCGACATGGTGGACGGTCTTCCCGCCGATTTCGGCGGCATCGGTGTGGTGAGCGGCGACGGCCTGACACCTGACGGCCAGATCATGGAGCTGGCGCCGACGACGGATCGCGCCAAGGTGCGCGCGGCGCTGCTGGCCTTCGGCGGCGGCGGCGGCCCGTCCCAGCCGCTCCACGTTCTTCTGAACGCGGCGCGCGCCGTCTATCTGCCGGCCGAACCCGACCTTCCCAAGCTGGTCGGGCGCCGCCACATCGTGGTCATCGCTGACGCGTCGGCCCCCGCGGGGCGGGACCAGACCATCGACATCGAAGCCAAGGCCGCCGACGAGGACGCCATCGAGCTGCTGCGTTATTGCCTGGGTTCGGCCTGTCCGAACCTGCCCTGGGCCGAGAACGCCGTTGTCGCCGGCGTCGCGCCGCTGGTGGTGGACCTCATGGCACGGTTGCGCCGGGCGGCCCTGCCGGCCCTGGCGACGTTTCGGCTGACGGCCGTCTACGGGCCGGCCTCAGCCTATGTCTTCCAGAGCGCCCGGCCGCCTTCGTCGACCATGGGCTGGCGCTACGGACAGCGGGCATGGCCCTACATCGCCTGGGACTTCAAGGACCAACGCGATGAGGCGTCACTGGTCTGGCGGCTGCGCCCGCTGGAGCGTGGCGCAGCCGTGGCGGCGTTGACCCATGTCGTGATGGAGGGTATCACGACCAGCGGCGAGAGCCTTGTCGAGACCATCGCTGTCGAGCGCTTCGTCGATACCGAGACCCTCGCGGCCTTGCCCAGCGCCTGTCGGCTTCGTGCGGGGGTCAATGCCCCCGATCAAGTGCGCCTCGACGACGGATTCGACCTGGTCCTGCGCCTGCAGGCCGAATGTCCTGGCGGCCCACAGGCGGCCGACGTGGTCCTGGTGGTCGATCGTTCGGCGTCGATGGCGTCGGGCAACCGGACGCGGGAGTTGAACCTGGGCTTGCAGGGCTTTCTTACGACGGTCGACCTGAACCTGCACCGCGTGGCGCTCATCGACATGCAGACCGACGCGCGGCTTGTCGCATCCTTGGGTCAGGACCGTGCGACCCTTCTGGCGGCGGTGGCGGCGGCGCGGCCCGCGGGAGAGACCGGCCTGGGCAAGGCCCTCGACCTGGCCCGCCAGGTGCTCGAGGGCCGCCGCGAGAAGGCCCTGCCGGTGACCATCCTCCTCACCGATGGACAGGGCTCCTTCCCGCGGCCCGGCGCCGACGACCCCTGGGCCAGGGCGGGCGCCTGGCTGCAGCTGGAGGAGGTGTCCACCTTCGTCGCCTGCCTTTCCGGACCACAGGTCTGCAATCCCCGCCTGTCAGCGATCGCCAGCGGCCCGGCCTGGCTGCGGCATACGCCTCGGGCAGCAGAGCTCGAGGCCACCCTCCTGGAACTGGCCGGCCGCCTGGGTCAGCCCAGCCTGCGCCGGGTGACCCTGCGCCACGACCTGCAAGGTGCCTTCTTCGACAGCGCTCCGAACGGCGTGGACGACCCAATCTACCTGCACCAGCGAGGCTCCGGCATGCAGACGGTGCCGCAGCCGCTGGTCGGCTCCTTGGACCTGACATCGCCGGTGTGGGCGCGGGCAGTGGGCCGCTGGCCGCTCACCGACGCCTGGGAGGCGGTATGGGTCGATTCCGAAGGCCGCGTGGGCGCGGCGGCCATCCCGCCAGTCGACGTCGAGGTGCTGGCGCCGTCTGACGAGGGGCCATGCCGCCTCATCGGCGGGCAGCGCGGCGCCGACCCGGCGGAGCCCTTGCTGAAC
>JBGAUA010000126.1:0-10321 GCA_044228875.1 Anaerolineae bacterium | reverse complement strand
AGGTCATCCTGGTGCGCGACGACAACGCCGACATCGCCGGCGTGGAGGCGCTGTCCGCCGCCGTGGTAGGGGTGCAGACGGGCACGACGGGCGACACGGCGGCCACGGAGACGGCCAAGGTGCCGGAGGACAACATGCGCCGCTTCGAGACGGTGCCGCTGGCCATCCAGGCCCTGCGCAACGGCGACATCGACGCGGTGGTCCTGGACAGTGTCCCCGCGGCGAAGGCCGCCGGCGACAGCACGGAGCCGCGGCTCCGAATCGCCGGCGAGCCCTTCACCCAGGAGGACTACGGCATCCTTGTCCCAGACACGAGCCCGGAGGTCCTGGCGGCGTTCGACGCCGCCATCGCGCAGCTCAAGGAGAGCGGCCAGCTGGCAACCATCGTCGGCAAGTGGCTGACGGAATAGGACCGTCCCGCAACCCGGCCCGGGCATGACCCCGTCCGCCAGCGGCTCCGCTTCGCACCGGCGCCTCGCCGCCCTGCCCTGGTGGCTGCTGCTGCTCCTGGCGGCCGCCGGCTGGTGG
Source organism: Anaerolineae bacterium (assembly GCA_044228875.1). Lineage (GTDB taxonomy): Bacteria > Chloroflexota > Anaerolineae > Epilineales > Epilineaceae > Epilinea. The sequence goes on along the minus strand of JBGAUA010000126.1, from coordinate 9,793 downwards.
CTGGTCACGCAGTCCGGCGATCCGGGGACGCAGGCCACCCTCCGCGTCCTGATGCGCGGTCTGGCGGTGACGGTGCGGGTGACGCTCGTCAGCTTCGCCCTCGCCCTGGTCATCGGCACCGCGGTGGGCCTGGCCCGGGTCTCGCCGCGCCGCTGGCTGCGGGAGCTGGCCACCCTGTACGTGGAGGTCATCCGCGGCGTGCCGCTCCTGGTGTTGATCCTCTGGATCGGCTACGCCATGGTGCCCACGCTCATCGGCCTGCTGGTGGCGCAATTGCGGGAGCTCGCCGCCGCGGGCCACGACCTCTACGGTTGGGGCCCGCGGCTGGCCGCCGCCTGCCGCCGCCCGGCCGACTGCGCCAGCATGGAGCTGCGCGGCATCCTGGGCCTGGCCATCGGCTACGGGGCCTACGTGGCGGAGATCGTGCGCGCGGGCATCGAGGCGGTGGCGCGCGGCCAATGGGAGGCCGCCGCCTCCCTGGGCCTGGGCCGGGCGCAGGTGCTGCGGCTGGTGGTCCTGCCCCAGGCCCTGCGCGTGGCCATGCCGCCCCTGGGCAACGACTTCGTGGCCATGCTCAAGGACTCGGCCCTGATCTCCATCCTGGCCGTGCCGGACATCGTTCAGGAAGCACGGCAGCATGTGGCCAAGACCTTCAAGGCCCTGGAGGTCTGGAACCTGGTGGCCCTGGTCTACCTGGTGCTGACGGTGCTCCTGAGCCTGGGCCTGCGTCGCCTGGAGCGACACCTGGCCCAGGGACGGCAGGGAGCGGGCGATGCCTGAGCCAGGCGCACCGGCCGCCGCGCCGTCCATGGCGCTCGACCTGGAGCGGCCCGCCTGCGACCGCTGCGGCGGCCGCGACACACGCACCCTCCTGGCGCCGGGATCCTGGGGCCCGCCGGTGCCGGCGCAGGTGGCCTTCCTGCGCTGCGACGCCTGCGGCCTGGTCTACCAGGCGCCGCGGCCGACACCGGCCGCCATCGGCGCCTTCTACCCGCCCGACTACCAGCCCTATCGCCGGGCCATCGAGGACGAGCCCTGGGCGCTGATGCGCCTGATGCGCCGCCGCAAGCTGGCCGACCGCCGCCGCCTGATCGAGCGCTATCGCCGCGTCGCCCCCCATGGCCCGACGGACCCGCACCGCGGCCCCGCAGCGGGCCGCGTCCTGGACGTGGGCTGCAGCACGGGGCTCTTCCTGCACGAGATGGCAGAGCACGGTTGGCAGGCCGAGGGGGTGGAGCTGTCGGAGGGCGCGGCGGACTACGCCCGCCGGCGCTTCGGGCTGGCGGTGTTCACCGGCATGCTGGAGGACGCGCCGCTCGCCGACGGCAGCTTCGACGTGGTCACCTTCTGGGACGTGTTGGAGCATGTCTACTCGCCCTCGTCCACCCTGGCCCTGGCGGCGCGCCTGCTGAAGCCCGGCGGCCTGCTGCTGGTCCACGTGCCCAACTGGGACAGCCCGGAGCGGCCGCTCTTCGGCCGCCACTGGGCGGGCTGGGACCCGCCGCGCCACCTCTACGTCTTCGACCGCGCCAGCCTGGGCGGCCTCATGGAGGCGGCGGGCTTCCGGCTGCTGGACTGGGTCTGCTTCATGCCGGCCTACTTCACCTGGCTGATCAGCCTGGAGAACTGGCTGGCCGCGCGCCGGCCCCGCCTGCGGGGACCGGTCATCCGCCTGCTGAGCCTGCCGGGCCTGCGCCTCGTGGTGGAACCGCTCTTCTGGGCCCTCACCCGTCCGGGGCGCGGGTCCGTGATCGCGGCGGTCGGGCGCAAGGACGGGGGCGCGGAGCCGGCCGGATAGCCCCCGCGGGGACCGCCCGGCCCGGCTCCTGCCCAGGCGCGCGGAAACCGGGGCGATCAGCCGCCCGGCGTAGCGGTCGCCGCGGCGTCGTCGCCGGCCTCGTCGGCCTCGGCGGGCGCGTCACCCTCGCCGCCCTCGAAGCGGGCCATGATGCCCTTCTCGATCAGGAGGTCATGGATCGCGGTGAAGCGATCGGCGTCGGCCTGCGTCACGGTGCCGGCGGTGACGGCCTGGGCCACGAAGCCGCGCTGCATGGCCTTGCGCGCGTCGTCGGTCAAGCCCATGCCCTCGCCCATGCCCTCGGCCGGGCGATAGGGATCGATGGCCTCGTGCACCTTCAGGAACAGCGCCGCGTCCTCGTCGGTGATCAGGTCCTGGGCGATGGCCTCGTCGAGCATCGACCGGTGCATCTGGTCCTGCATGCGCCGATGCATGCCGCCCCCCGCCTGCGCGCCCATCCCGGGCCGCAGGGTGTCCGTCACCACGACGCCGGCATCGGCCGCGGCAGTCTCCGCGGCGGCATCCGTCGTCTGCGCGGCGCCGGTCTCGCCCGCCGGCTCCGCCTCGGCGCCCGTCGCCGCATCCGGCGCCGGCGTGGCGCAGGCCGCCAGACCCAGCCAGCCCATGGCCAGACCCGCCATGGCGGCCTTGCCGATCGATGATCGAAGCATTGTCATCCTCATTCTCCTGTGTTCGCTGACCCGCTCGGAACCTTGCGGCCGGCGATGGTAGCCCCGCGGCCGAGGCAGGGTCAAGCGGTCGCCGGACCGCACGTCAGGGGGGGCCAGGTTGCCGCCGCATGCGGCAACACGCAGCAGGCCCCGCCCGGTAAGGGGCGGGGCCTGCTGTAGGTACGGTCTGGATCGGGAGGAGACGCCGGAGCGCCGCTCAGTCGGCCTTGATGCCGCTGTAGATGGCCGCGTCCACCTTGCCGTTGCCGGAGGCGTCGTTGACGATGACCACGACCGGCTGGTCGCTGGTGATCGAGGCGGAGCCGTAGGTGTTGCCGGGCATGCCGGCGATCAGCGGCGGGAACCAGTTGCCCGAGGCCAGCGGGGCCACGGTCTGGCTGGTGCCGGAGACGTTGATCAGCTGGCCGGTGGAGTTCTTGAACTCGATGGACACGTTCGCCGGAGCGTCGCCGATGTTCATCGCCTGGATGCCCGTCGACAGGTCCAGGTTGGTGTGCTTGTTGCGGAAGAGCGGGAGGGCCACCTTCTTGGCGCCGGCAGCGCCGGAGAAGGCGTTGTAGGCCGCCGAGGTGCCGCCGCCGGGGCTGTTGGCCGTCTTGCCGAGGTCGGCGTCGTTGACGATGGCCAGGATGTTGCCGCCCGTGGCCTCGATCTTGGCCGCGCCGACGCACTTCTTGTTCAGACCGCTGTCACCCGTCGGCAGCGCGGCGATGTTGCCCTGATAGAAGACCGCGGAGCTCTTGGCGTCGATGGTGAAGGCCTTGCCGCCGTGCACCGTCTGGCCCGAGCAGCCCAGGCCGGCGATGCCGGCCGAAGCCACGTAGGTCACCGTGACCTGCACCGGGCTGTCGCCCGGGTTGACCACCGAGATGCCGCTGGTGCCGTAGAAGTCGTTGCGGAACAGCGGGGCGTACAGCGTGGCCGCGGCCTGCTCGGACGGGACGCCCTCGTAGGCGTAGACCGCCTTGGTGATGTTCTCGATGTCCATGAAGGCCTGCACGCCCACGGGGATGCTGGCGCTCTTCACGACCAGCGCGCCCAGGGTGCCCGCCGGCACGGCCGAGAAGGCGGCGTCCTTGCCCAGGTCGACGGTCACCGAGGTGCCCGGGCCGATGTTCTTCTGCGTCGTCACCAGCGGGGTGGTGTTGCCGGCCTTGTAGAACTCGACCGTCACCGTGGCCTGCTGGCCCGTGTCCGTGTTCTGGATGCTGGCCAAGGTCGTCTGACCGCTGTAGCCCTTGGCCGCCAGCGGCACCGAGATCTCGTTGCCCGGGATGACGTTGCTGTAGATGGCCGCGCCGCCGCTGGTGCTCCAGTCGGTGCGGGCGATGGCCGCGATCTGGCGGTCAGCGCTGATGATGGCGGCGTAGGCGCCGTTGGTCAGCGACTGCTCGGTGGGCAGGTAGATGTTCGCGGCCGAGCCGGCCGCTACGTTCGGGCGGTTGATGGTGACCGCGGCGGAACCCTTCTGGTTGTAGAAGTCCGCGACGATCTGCGCATCCTGCGAGGCGTCCAGGTTCTGGATCTGGATGCCGCTGCCGCCCGCGCCCTGGATGCCCGCCAGGCGGCTGGCAAACACGGCCGGCGTGTTGTTGGCGCCGAAACCGGCGAAGCCGGCCACCAGCACTGCGGCCACGGTGGCCATCGAGGCCAGGACCACTGCCTTCTTCATCATGATCATTTCTCCTATGTCTCGCTAGAGAATCGGGTGATGGAAACGGGTTGCGACGTCTGCTTCTCGCATCCGTCCTTCGGGGTCCGTCCGGTCTCGCGGCCGGCCGGCCTCCACAAGGGACGCTCCGAGTGTACCCGCCCCAGGTCCATCCCTCAATGCTCCCTTGGCGTCATGCGGCCCCAAATGCCTACCACCTTGCGCCATCCACCCGGTTGTCGGCTACGCCTTTGGTCGTAGTGGGCCCAGAATCTCCGCGCCACAGGCCCGGCAGAGGGACGAGGCGGCGTCCTCGCCGAGTTCCGCCGCACAGCGGGGACAGCGGCCCGGCGCCGCGGCCGCCAGCTGGAAGAATCCCGCTCGCAGGTCCAGCCAGCCCTGGATCTCGCCCCGGCCCGCGGCGTCCCGCAGCAGGCCGCAGACCTCGGCGCGCGGCCGGCCCAGGGCGATCACCGCTTCGGTCAGGCTCAGGCGGCCGGCGGCGCCGAAGCGGGCGTGGAGGCGCTCCCAGTCACGGCGATCCGCCGCGCCCTCCAACGCCGCGCCGCCGTGGCGCAGCAGATGGATGCCCGCCGCCATCAAGGGCAGGAGCAGGGCCAGGAGCAGGGCCAGGCCCAGCATCCCCGCCCAGGCCGGCAGCGCGCCGGCGGCGCGGCCGGAGCGCCACATGGCGACGGCTCCCTGGGCAGCCAGCAGGCCGCCAAGGAACAGCACCGCGCCCACAAGCCGCGCGCCGCGCCCGCCGCCGGGCGGCAGGGCGTCCGGCGCGACCGGCTCGGTCGGATCAGCGGGCGGTGCCAGCGCCCTGCCCCTCCGCCGGGTCGTACCCAGGGCCGTCGTCCGCAGCCTCGTCGTCCGCCGGCCGGTAGAAGCGCAACTCCACGCTGCCGTAGCCGCGGCGATCGGAGAGGGCCAGGACATTGAGCGGCAGATCCTCGCCCTCCCGCGGGTCGATCTGCACCACCAGCAGCCCGTCATCACCCAGCCAGGCGGCGCAGGCCGCGTCCAGGGCGAGCACCGCCTGCTTCCAGAGGCCCTTGTACTGCGGCGGCGCCACGAAGATGAGGTCGTAGGGCTCGGCGGGCGGCGTCTCCAGCAGGCGGAAGGCGTCCCGCCGCAGGAGGCGGGCGCGCGGCCCAGCCAGGCCGGTGGCGTCCAGGTTGGCCTGGATGACCTTCAGCGCGGCCGGGGCCAGCTCGTTGAAGTCGCAGCCCACGGCGCCGCGGCTGAGCGCCTCGATGCCCACCTGGCCGGTGCCGGCGAAGAGATCCAGCATCCGGGCGCCCACCAGCTCCGGCTGCAGGATGCTGAACAGCGCCTCCTTGGCCCGATCCGTGATCGGCCGCGTGGCGGCGCCCGGGACCGACTGGAGACGGCGGCCTCTTGCCTGCCCGGCGATGACCCTCATGCCTTCATCTTATCGCAAAGGCGCCGTCAAGCGCGGGTCTTGCGGCTGAGCAGGTACACCGCCGCGCCGCCCACGACCAGGCTGAGGAAGCTGATGGTGCGGTACAGGCCGGTCATGGCCAGGGCCATCCCCCCCTCGTAGCCCTTGATGGTCAGGGCGCTGACCAGGATGAACTCCAGGCCCACCGCGCCGGGGGTCAGGGGGATGACCGTGATGAAGGCCTGCAGCAGGCTGAAGAAGACCACCAGGGGCAGGGGCAGCCGGAGGCCCAGGGACAGGCCCACCAGCAGGAAGGCCGTGCCCTCCGCGACCCAGGCCAGGATGGAGAGGGCCAGGATGGGCCCGAAGCCCCGGAAGGACAGGATGAGCGCCCCGCCGAACTGGGCCAGGAATTCCGCCGGGCGGGGCGGCAGGCGCCGCGCCAGGCGCCAACCCCAGCGCGCGAAGGCCACCAGGCCCGCCACCAGCACCAGGACCATCGCCCCCGCCAGGCTGAAGAGCTGGAGGAGCGTGCAGCCGAGACGCTCCAGGTTCAGCCCCCCGCCGAGGCAGGCCAGCGGCCCGCCCGCCAGATCGCCGGTGAGCACCTCGCCATACGTGACCAGACCGGTGATCACGGTCAGGGTCACCAGCACCAGGAAGTCCAGCACCCGCTCCGCGACGATGGTGCCCATGCCGGCCGACCAGGCCCCCCCGCCCACCTTGCGCAGGAGCCAGCCGCGGTACAGATCGCCCAGCTTGGCCGGAACGATGCTGTTGACGAACCAGGAGAGGTAGATGATCTCCGCCAGATCGCGGACGGAGGGCAGCTGCTCGGGGGGCAGGCCGCTGTTGCGCAGCAGCAGGCGCCAGCGCAGGCCGCGGAGAGGGAAGGCCAGGTAGTAGGTGCCCAGGGCCGCCAGGTAGAGCCCGGGATGCGCGCCGCGGACGGCCGCCCAGGCCTCGCGCAAGGCCGCGGGGTCCTGACTGCGCAGGAAGAGGCCGATCAGGAGGAGGGCCAGCAGCAGCGACAGCAGGCTGCGCGGGCTGATCAGGCGCCGGCCCAGGGCGGGCGGGCTGGCCGCGTCGGGGGCGATGCGGTCGCCGCCGTCACGCTCCGACGGCGCCGCGATGGTCGGATCCGCGGCGGCGCTCCGCGGGCCGGAGCGGTCGAGAGGGTTCATGCGGTCTCCGTGTCGGGATGCCCGCCGCCGCCGCGCGCGGCGAGCAGCAGGCCCAGGCTCAGCCCCAGCTGCACGGCCAGGTCGTGCACGTAGGGGTGGTCCAGCAGGCTGTGGACGCCCAAGGCCGCCAGGACGCCCACCAGCCCCAGGCCCAGGGCCCCCTCCAGCCCTCCGGCGGGCCGCAGGCAGGCGCGCAGAGCCATGGCCCAGGCGGCGCCATAGCACAGCAGGAAGGAGCCCAGGCCCAGGAGGCCGGCCTCGGCCAGCAGGTTGAGGTAGAGGTTGTGGGCGTGACCCAGCGGGTCCTTCCAGCGCGGCAGGCGGAAGCGGTCATAGACCGCCGCGAAATGCCCCGGCCCCTGGCCCAGCCAGGGCCGCTCGGCCCACATGGCCAGCGCGGCCCGCCAATGCGCCAGGCGCTCGATCTTGGCGAAGTTGGCGTCGGTCACCTCCGCGTCGCGCACGTCGATGAGCCAGCCGCCGCCTTCGGCACTGGAGGCCAGGCGGTCGACCACCGCAGGGGGCAGGCGCTCCAGGCCGCCGGCCCAGAGGCCGGCCAGGCCCAGGAAGAGCCCCAGCCACAAGACGGCCAGGCCCCGCCGCCGCGCGCCGCCACCGAGCGCCCCGGCCAGGGCGGCGGCGGCCATGGCGGCGCCGGCGGCGGCCGCGCCCAGCCAGGCCCCCCGCGACCAGGACAGCAGCAGCCCCGCAAGCGCCAGGGCGCCGGCCAGGGCGCCCCAGGACGCCAGAGCCGGCGGTACCCGCGGCGGGCGGCGGTCGCCCGCCGCGGCGCCCAGGCCCAGGAGCCAGGCCGCCAACGGCGCCAGAGCCAGGGGCCAGATCTGGTTCATGTAGGCGCCGAAGGGGTTGGGCTGCCCGAAATGCCCGTGGGCGCGGTGGATGCGTCCGCCCATGGCGGCGTAGGCCTCGGGGCCCTCGCGCAGCAGGGCGCCACGAATGCCCCAGGCCGCCTCCGCGGCGCCGGCCGCCAGCACGAGGGCCAGCACGAAGGCCGGCTCCCGGACCCAGCCCTGCGTGGCCTGGTCGCGCGCGGCCCCGCGTCGCCGGGCCGCCTCCGAGGGCCCTGCCAGGCGCGCCGCCAACCAGGCCGCCAGGGCCAGGGAAGCCCAGCGGGCCAGCTCCTTGAACACCAGGTCCGCCCGCGGCGCCCACCAGCCGGCCAGGGCCAGGCTCCCGAGGAACAAGGCCAATGGCGCCAGCAGGGGCCGAGCAGGGCCCATGCCGGGCAGGCGCCCGGCCAGCAGCGCCCGTCCCGACAGCCCCACGGCGCCCAGGGCCAGGAGGGGCTGCACCGGCGTCAGCCGCATGGACCCGACCGCTGTTCCCGCGATATCGCCGAAGGGGACGGCCCAGGCAAGCAGCACCAACAGCAGGGGCGGCCAGAGGAGCGTGGCAACCAGCAGCGCCGCCGCCGCCAGGGCGCCCAGCGGCAGGACGGCCAGGCCGGCTGCGAGGGCCGGCCAGAGCGCGGCGCCGGCCAGGCTGCGCGGCCGCGGAAGGTGGAAGGTCCGGGTCATGGGCGGAGGATGATACCAGCAGCGGAAGCCGGCGCGGCCGGATGCGCGAGGTGTCCCGTGACGCTACAATTCCCCGCGCCGACGGCCGCCGCTCGGCCGCCCCGCCGACCCGACAGGAGCCGACCGTGCCCATCCTCGATCCCCTGAAGCGCGTGCAGGACCTTCGCCGGGCGGCCGAGCGCCGCGGCGGCCGGAGCGACCGGGGCGACACGACCGAGGGTCGCACGCCGCCGGGACAGGTGCTCACGAGCAAGTTCCCCGTCCTCACCTACGGCCCCACCCCGCGCGTCGAGACGGACAGCTGGCGACTCAGGGTATGGGGCCTCGTGGAGACGCCGCGGGAATGGGATTGGGAGAGCATCCTGGCCCTGCCGCAGATCACCCAGACGGTGGACATCCACTGTGTCACGCGCTGGAGCAAGCTGGACACCACCTGGCAGGGCATCCCCTTCACCGAGATCACCGCCCGCGCGGCGCCGCGGCCGGAGGCGGACCATGTCATGATCCACTGCTACGGCGGCTACACCACCAACATGCGCCTGAGCGAGCTGCTGGAAGCGGACGTCATCCTGGCCCATGCCTACGACGGGCAGCCGCTGGAGCGCGAGCACGGCGGGCCCATGCGCCTGCTGGTGCCCAAGCTCTACCTGTGGAAGAGCGCCAAGTGGATCAACGGCCTGGAGTTCGTCCAGGGCGACCGGCCCGGCTTCTGGGAGCGCTACGGCTACCACATGTACGGCGATCCCTGGACGGAGGAGCGCTTCGGCTAGGTTGCCGCGTCCCGCTGCCGCAAGGCCTCGAAGAGCAGCACCGCCGCCGCCGAGGCCGCGTTAAGGGATTCCATCGCGCCCGGCATGGCGATGCGCACCGTCCGGTGCGGCAGGCCCAGGGCGGCGGCCGACGGCCCCTCCGCCTCGCCACCGACCAGGATGGCGGCGGGCCGCGTCCAGTCCACCGCCGTATGCGCCAGCTCGCCAGTGGCATCGGCCACCCACAGCGCCAGCCCGCGCAGGCGCTCCGCGAGGTGCTCCGGCGCCGCGATGTCCAGGGGCAGGTGGAACTGCGCGCCCATGCCCGCCCTGAGCGCCCTGGGATGCCAGGGATCCACCGTGCCGGCCGTCAGCAGCGCCAGGTCGGCGCCGGCGGCCGCGGCGGCGCGCAGGGCGGTGCCGAGGTTGCCGGGATCCCGCCAGCCGTCCAGGACCAGCACCAGGCCGGGCCGCGGCGGCGGGTCCGGGCGGGGAACGGCGAAGGCGGCCAGGAGGCCCTGGGGCGTCTCCGTGTCGGCGGTGGCCCGGAACAGGGCGGGCGTGGTCTCCAACAGGGGCACCCCGGCGGCGCGCAGGCGCTCGCTGAGGCGCCGCCCGCGCTCCCCCGCCAGGAGCTCCTCGCATACCAGCGCCAGGGCGGGCAGGGCGCCGGCCGCCAGGGCCGCCTCCACCAGTCGAAGCCCTTCCAGCACCACCCGGTCCTCGCGCGCCCGAAAGGCCTTGCTGGTGAGGAGGCGGCGCAGGTAGCGCAG
>JBGAUA010000125.1:0-10391 GCA_044228875.1 Anaerolineae bacterium | reverse complement strand
GGTCCAGGTTGAACCGTTCCAGGCCCGCTGCTCGCGCCGCGTCGACAGCCTTCCCCAACTCGGCAACCCCGTGGATCCGACCCAGAAAGCGAAGCTCATCCTCCTGGAAGCTCTGGGCGCCCAGGCTCAGCCTGTTGACGCCGAGATCGGCCAGTTGCCGGAAGCGACTCATGTCCGTAGCGCCTGGATTGGCTTCGACGGTGATCTCGCATCCCGGCAGCAACTGGAATCCCGCCCGCAGCGCACCCATGACACGGGCCAGCTGTTCGCCGCTCAGCACCGTCGGGGTGCCGCCGCCGATGAACACCGAGTCCACCGGCCGCAGGCCATGGCGCTCAGCGGCCCCGGAGACCTCACGGCAGAGCGCCCCCACATAGGCCTCATGCAGGGCTTCCAGGCCGGAGTAGGTGTTGAAGTCGCAGTAGGAGCACTTTCGCACGCAGAAGGGAATGTGCACGTACAGGCCCAGAGGGCGGGTCGACATCGTGGAGGCGACCGGTGCGCAGTAGCCGGCGGAGATTGGCATGGCGGAATCATAGGGCATCGGCGCCAGGGCGCGACGTCAGCGCATGCGTGTGATCCGAACAGGGCATTCGATGGCGCCCCGAAAGCAGACCCGCCCGTCCCGGCAAAGCCAGGACGGGCGGGCGGCGATTCTGGCGGAGAGGGCGGGATTCGAACCCGCGATCCCTTTCGGGATACGCGATTTCCAATCGCGCGCACTAGGCCAGGCTATGCGACCTCTCCACGGCCAGAAGCGAAGGGGCGATTTTAACACGAGCCGGCGGCATGTCCAAGCGAGATCGCTGGCGGCCTGTACGAGCGGTGTATCAGCCGCGGACTCACTCGCAACGCAAACGCTCCGAGATCTGGGCATAGATGACCGCCAGATCATCCACGGTCGGCGATGGATAGAAGCGATCCGCGGAACTGGCCGCCTCGCGCAATAGCGTCGCGTCCACCGCGTCACCCAGGCCGATGGTATAGACCAGGGCCCCGGCCGCCTTGAGCGCGGCTGCCTCGGCAAGCACCGGAGCGGCATCGCCGTTTTGCAGGCCGTCGGTCAACAGGATGACCACCGGCAAGGCGCCGGAGCGCCGCCCGGCGGCCAGTTCGGCCCCCGCGGCCGCCAGACCGCGATCGATCCGGGTGCCCGTTGCCGTGCGCAGGCCGGCGAGGGCGGCGTCGAGCCGCGCCAGGTCGCCGGTGAGCCCCGCGGCCACGGCGGCCTGCTCGTTGAAGCTGATGACCGCCGCGTGGTCGCCGGGAAGTTGCATGAAGCGGAGGAAGGCTCCGGCCGCTCCCCGCGCGGCATCCAACTTGGTCGGCCCGTCCGGTAAGTCGCCGCGCGCCGGTTCGGCCATGCTGCTGGAGCTGTCAAGGACCAGCAGCAGGTCGGTGGGCCGGCCGCGGCTCAGGCAGCGTTCACGGATGATGAGCGGGAGGTAGATGGCGCGGTGCAGCGGGGCGACCACCTCCACGCGCGGAATCGGGAAGACCAGCCGGCCGGCGTTACCGAGGGCATCGACATGATCCGTACCGGCCCGAACGTTGGTCGGCCAATCACCTACCTGCTGCGGGACCAATCGGTAGGTCAGGCGCAAGCCATCGGCCGCGGCCACCGGACCCAATCGCCAGGTCAATCGGTTGGCGACAGCGTCGAACTCGGCGATTGGGCGGGCGGAGTCCACCACGTAGCGCATGTTGGCCGGGATGTCGTCGGTCAAGGTCACTGTCCGGAACAGGCCGGGGTTCGCGCGGGTCGCGGTCAAGGCATCGGCATAGGCCGCCACCTGCCGCGCAGCCGGATCCAGGAAGACCTCGCCGCCCGTCTGGGCCATGGTGTCGAGGAAGGAGGGATCCGCTTCCTGTCCCTGCTCGAAGACCATGGCCGCCACGGCGATGCCCAGGGTCTGGGCACGGTCCAGCTGGCTCCAGGCATCGTCGCTGGGGTTGGCGTCGGTCACGATGAGGATGGCCTGCTTCACGTCCGCCGGCTTCGCCGCCGTTCTCAACTGCTGGATGGCCACGTTCAGGGCGCCGGAAAGCTGGGTATCGCCAACGGCGGCCAATGCCACCACCTTGCGCCCGAGCTCAGCCAGGTCGCGCGTAAGGGGCGACACCAGGGACGCCTGATCGTTGAAGCTGACGGCGCCCGCTTCCACCCGCTCTGGGTCGAAGCGGCCCAGGACATCCAAGGTGCTCTGTCGCGCCTCGGCCAGCGCGTAGCCCCAGTTCATGGATCGCGACGTGTCATAGACGATCATCAACTGCAGCGGCTGCGCCTCGCCGGGACAGCTGCCGCTGACCCGCAGCTCGACGCCGACGGCATCGCCGAGCATCACGCGGCGCGGCGCCGCCGTCTTGTCCGGCTGGGCCCGACACAGACCCGGCGCCGGAGGGAGATCCGACGGCGGGAGGGACGTCGGGGCGAACACCCATACACCCTGTACGGCGATGAGGTCGCCGTCGTTGTTGTAGCGGATGAAGGGGACGTAGACGCGGCCATCGTCGCCGACGGCGATGTCCAGAGCCTGCGCCGCCTCGTCCGGCATCGGCCACGCGGCCTTCAGCTCCCCCGCGTCGCTGTAGCGAAGTCCCCAGCCTCCCATGCCCAGGGCATACACATCGCCCTCCGGGCCCCAGGCCACCGCGTCCGGGCTGTCGTGCGCCGTCCAGCCGCCAAGCACCTGTCCCTTCAGATCGCGCAGTTCCAGATGGGCGCGGCCGCGATCGGCCAGCACCAGGCGCCCGTCGGCGAGATCCAGGTCCACGACCACCCCGCTCCCGACGCCACCCTCGCCCAGAAGCCAGCGCTCCACCTCAGCCCCACCCTGATCCAGCACCGTGACACCCGACGCGCCTCGGTCGAGCAAAGCCACCCTGCCGGCGTCGGCGGCGACGGCACCCAGGACGGTGCGCGTTCCTTCGCCCCATTGGCCGTCAAAGCATTCGTTCCATTCGGCAAAGCCGCTGTCCGGCCGACGCTCGACGCAACTCGCACCGACCGTGTGGTACAGTGCCTCGCCATCCAGGGCCACGTCTCGCGCCCATCCTGATGGAAAGGTCTGGGCGCAGACGCCCACCTGATGATCCAACCGACCGTCCAGAGACCAGGACTGGATGTTCTGCGGCTCAGGTCCGACCGGCAGCAGGTCACGGAGACTGCCCTCGGATTCCGCCGGGCCAGGGCCGAAGCGACCCTGCAACAGGGTCATGCGCGCCCCGGCCGCCACCCGCAGTGGATGGGCCGGACCCTCCAGGGCGGGATGGTCCATGGCGCCATGGAGTTCGGCCACCGCCGGGAGGCGGGTGGGCTCGCGGAAAGCGACGCTGCCCTCGAACTGGCAGTGGCTGAGGCTGCCGTACACGCCGCCGCCGGCCGGGACCTCCAGCGCGAGCTGCCCGGTCCAACGTTGACCGACGAGCGGCGTAAAGGGCTCGGCGTCGCGAAGGGCATAGATCTGTCCGTAGCGGGCCACGTAGGTGCCTGCCGGACCCGTGGCCACATCGATACCGAAGTCGAAGGGCACGGTCTCCAGCCAGGAATGGGCCTCGTCGAAGATGGCCACTCCCGTGACTGGATCGGCCAGGGTGCGAGCCGGACGTTGAGTTTCGGCAGCCGACGGCCCAGGCGGCGGTCGCGGGCCACGACCGCCGCCGCCGCCGCCCTCCGTTGGTGGTGGCGGGATCTCGTGAAGCACGTAGACCATCCCGTCCGTGGCGACATCGACGGCATAGGGAAGAGCCAGTTCCGGCGCGACAATGCTGTGGTCCAGCATCTGATCCCGATAGACATCGACCGCCGCGACACCAAGCAGCCCCGACTCGGCATGTCGTGCCAGGTAGACCCGCCCCTGGGCGTCCACCGCCACGTCCCGATAGTCCTCCGCGAAGGTCTGCTGGTTGAGCAGGCGCGCCCGAAGCGGAGATGCCTCCAGAAGCACCTCGTCCAACTGCGTCTGCGGCCGCCCGCGCCCACGACCGGGGCTCGACCAGAGCACCCACAGATGCCCGTCCGGACCGATGTCCATGCGCGTCGGGACCAGGTTGTAGGAGCGCCCGGGCAGGCGTACGACAGCCACCGCCTTGCCATCCGGCCCCAAGCGATGCGCGGCGGGATAGTTCATCTGACCGGCGGAGCGGGCGTCCAGGACATACAACGTCCCATCGGGCGTCGAAGCGATATCGAAGGCATCGCGGTAATGCCCCGGCTGGAGTGTCCAGGGCGCGTCGGCCAAGGTATCGACCAGTCGATACGTGACCACCGGGCCGGCGCCCAGCGCGTGGGGAATCTGCGCACCCCCGGCCAGCGCGAGCCAGGAGATGAGCATGACGACGAGAGGGTTCCGAACGGTCCTTGGCATGTCGCGCTCCTTGATGGACGGCGCCGGCGGGCTCGCGGCCGCGACCGGACTTCGATGCCCGACGTCAAGAACGCCAGGCCCCCCCCTGCCCCAGTAATAACCCACAGCCATGCGGCAGGTTAGACGCGCGCCCTCGGTCGAGTGCGAGGAGCCGGCCCGCTCAGTCCGCCGCTTGACCCTCCGGCCAACGTCGGCGCACCCACAGCCAGGCCGCAACGGCCCCGACAAGGTCCGCCACCAGATCCAGCGAGGTGTTCTGGTAATCACCCACACCCGAGTCCGGAACCACCAGGGTCACCCCGTATTCGATGATCTCGTTCAGGGCGCCAAAGCCCAATCCGGCCATCACCACCACCAAGGCCAGATCGCGTCCCGGTCGCAATCCGGAGACCAGGTAGGGCCGGAGCAGGGCAACCGCCAGGAGCGTGGTGACCGCGAAGCCGAAGATGTGCACCGCCTGATCGTAACGCAGGATGGGAAGCTCGCGGCTGAGCGGAAGCAACATCAGCTCGTAGAGCCGCGTCTGCCCGACATAGACCGATCCACCCAGCATGTGCAGGATGGCCCAGATCAGAAAGCCCCACAGCACATCGATCGGGTAATGTACCCTTCGGCGGGTGGCCAGGATCAAGGCCAGATAGCCGACGATGACCCCGATATAGATGATGAACTCGCGATTGCCGCGCCAGACAAAGTAGGCGGTGAAGCCCACCAGCAGGAGCAGGGCGGAGGCGAGTACCGGACGCTGACCGGGCTCGAGATCCTTGAATGGCATGCGGCACATCATAGCATCGGCTCGGACGCGATGGCAGTGGGGTTCAGAACAGGTCTTGAACCGGCGGCAACCCGACCACCGGTCGGAAGCCACGGGCTGCGGCCTACCTCACGCCGAGGCAGGCTTGAACCCATATTGTGATTGTGTTAAACTGCGGCCAGCCAGGGTCATAGGGCTCATTTCCGCCCGGACCCCAGTGCTCGATCGGCTGGTCGTATCGCGGTGTATTCGTTCGTTGTCGCGATCAGGGCCATGCGCGCATTTCCGGCGCCACCCATTCAAACGGCGCCAACCTCAAAAGGAGCCCAGCCGTGCAACGCCCTCGCCCGCTCATCACCATCAGCCGGCCGCTTTTGCAGCGTCTCTCGGCCCTGTTGGCCGTGCTGGCCCTCGTCGCCGCTTCGGTCTTCGGTATCCGTCTGGTCGGCGGCAGCGCCCTGGGTGAACGGATCATGGCCGCTCTGCCCAAGCGCACTCCGGCGATGGAAACCGGCGCCGACCTCGTTGCGGCATCGGCGCGCAACGGCGCGGATACGGTGGCCGGCCAAGGCGCGCAAGGCGCAGCGCCGGCGCAGGTGGGCGCTGACTTCGCACCAGCCATCAAGGTGCTCAAGACCTTGACGACCCAGAACCCGACGCGGGTGGGTCAGGAGGTGGGATTCCGGATCGAACTGCGCAATGTCAGTCATCTGCCGCTGGCCGACCTTGCCGTTGTCGATACCTATGATGCCGCCCACCTGCGCTTTCTGTCCGCCCAGCCGGCACCGACTGAAGTCGATGAGAACAGCGGTACGTTGAGCTGGTCGGCCTTGGAGGCGCAGCTGGATGACGGAAGCCTGGACCAGGCCGACATCGTTGTGGTGGACGTGCGCTTCATCGCCTTGGCGCCATCCGACAACGGCGACACGCGAAACCAGGCGGCAGTCAGCGCCAATGGCGGGCACGTCACGGATGGGCCTCACGCCGCGCTCGTGCGAATCGATGACATACCGGTGGCCAACCTCTGCCTCGGCGACATGGTCTTCGTCGACCTGGCGGACGATGGGCGCCTCGACCCAGACGCCGGTGACCTCGGCATCGGCGGCGTGGCCCTGTCGCTGTACAGTGATGCCGATGGCGACGATGCCTGGTCCGAGGCGGATCCTCTCCTTCGGACAACGCGCTCGGACAGCGATGGTCGTTACGGCTTCTGCGATCTGGCGCCCGGCGACTACCTGGTGCTGGTGGAACCGGTCAACTTCGCAGCCGACGGCCCCCTTGCCGGCCTGCGTTCCAGCGGCGCGGGAACCGGAGCGGACAGGGCTGTAGATCCGGACGACGACGTGGATGGCGACGACAACGGCGGGGCCGCCGGACCGACCGACGATCCGACCGCCGAACCGCCGCCGGTGGTCAGTCGCGCCATCACCCTGACCGCCGATGGCGAACCGTCAATGCTGCTGGACGGCACGGGCGTTGGCGACAACCGCACCCTGGACCTGGGCTTCGCGATGCGCGAGGGCATCGGGTCCGGATCGCCCGATCCACTGGTGGAGCCTCCGTCGGAGCCGGAGCCGGTGTCGACGGCCCCCGAAGCACCGCAAGTGCTGCGCGATCCCGCTCCCGTCTACGGCAAGCCCGTGTACGGTAAGCCGCTTTACGGCAAGCCTCGAACGGAGCAACCGCGCCGCCCCTGAGCGGCTGCGCCTTCATGGATCGCTGCGCCGGCCTCAGTAGTCGGCGCAGCTGAGGCCGATGTCGTAATCCAACTCGGCCGGCCCGAGGCCGCAGGTGACAGGATCATCGGCGAGGCAGGGCCGGCCGGCCGGTGGCCTGAGGCGCAGCTCGAGCAGGCACAGCGTGTTGCCTTGCGTGAAGCCGCGCACGAAGCGGCCAGGCTGGTCCTCCGACAGGTCCTCATCCGCTTCCCATCCGGCCCGAAGCAGGGCACTTTGGGCCTTGAAGGACGGCATGTCCATGGCGCTGGCGCCAAATGCGAGGCGAGCGCCTGGACCTGCCCAGGACAGCCGGCAGCCGTCCAGGATGTTGCCCCAGGCTGGATTCGGCACATCCGATGGGCGCAACTGGAGGTCGTCCTGGCGCAGCCCCACAGCCTCTGCCAGCGCGGCATGCAGATCGCGGCAGGTGGCCAGGAGCCGCTGCGTCCCACCCGGATCAGGAGGCTCCGGCAAGGACGTGGGATCGTCGATGACCGCCATGGTCGGAGCGGCGCCCGTCAGGTCGGACCTGACCTCGGTCACGTCGACGAGCACCGGCATCGTAGGCGCCGGCGCAGGAGCAGCGCAGGCCGCGAGCGGAATGGGAAGGACCGCTGCAAGCGCACGGAGACCCCTCAGCCGCCCTGCGAGCCGCATCCGGTCGGTGCGATCGGTGCGAACCGGGTTCGATTGGCGCATGGCGGTCCTCCTGGATCACGGCTTCGGGCGAGGTCGGCAATCGGGCATCCGGCGACCATGCACGGCAGACGCTCAGTTTGCCGGGACCACAGGTGCCGGGCCGCCCGTCTGATCGCGCGTGGTATCCTCAAGCAACCCTTCAGAGCGAAGCCGCGTATACGGAGGGCTGCCTGGGGGGCGATGCCTGGGCAGCGATATCTTAGCCCACAAGGCCCCGAGGCGCGGCCAACCCACCAAGGAGCAGTGAACCATGCCAGCCAGCCACGTTATCGACTTTCAAGTCCACGGCGACGACATGCAGTTCGTCGAGGTGGAGCTTGATCCGCGGGAGACGGTCATCGCCGAAGCCGGCGCCATGATGTACATGGAGGACGACATCGTCTTCGAAACGAAGATGGGGGATGGCACCACGCCCAGCCAGGGATTGCTGGGCAAGCTGGCCCAGGTGGGCAAGCGAGCCCTGACCGGTGAATCGCTGTTCATGACCCACTTCACCAACTCGGGTGCCGTCAAGCGGCGGGTGGCCTTCAGCGCCCCCTACCCGGGCAAGATCATCCCCATCGATCTGGATTCCACCGGCGGTGAACTCGTCTGTCAGAAGGACGCCTTCCTGGCCGCTGCCATGGGCACTCAGGTGAGCATCACCTTCACCAAGCGGCTGGGCGCAGGCTTCTTCGGCGGTGAAGGCTTCATCCTGCAGCAGTTGAAGGGCGACGGCATGGTCTTCATCCATGCCGGCGGCACCATCGTGGAGAAGCGGCTCAGCGGCGACAGCCTGCGCCTGGACACGGGCTGCCTGGTGGCCTTCGAGCGCGGCATCAGCTATGACATCGAGCGGGCCGGAAACCTGAAGTCCATGGTCTTCGGCGGTGAAGGTCTCTTCATGGCTACCCTGCGCGGCACGGGCCGGGTCTGGGTGCAGTCCCTGCCCTTCGCCCGCCTCGCCGACCGGGTGCTGCAGGCCGCGCCGGCGGTGCGAGGCAGCGGCAGCTCAGGCGACATGGGGTCGATGCTGGGCGGCCTGGGCAACCTGTTCGAAGGCCGCTGAGCGCGCCGCCATGTCCGACACCACCTGATGCCCCTGCCATCCTTCGACCTTCCGCTTGCCGAAACCCTGGTGTGGATCGCCATGCTGCTGGGTCTGGTGGGCTGCGCCATCCCAGCCGTGCCAGGCCCGCCCATCATGTGGCTGGCCCTGGCCGGCTACGACGCCCTGCAATGGCGTCAGGGCCAACTGCTGGCCGTCGATGTGTTCATCCTGGCAGCGGCCTTCACGGTGGCGCTGTTGGGCAGCACGGCGGACACCTGGTTGTCGCTGACCGTCGCCCGCCGCGCCGGCGCCTCGCGGCGCTCGGTGGCCATCGCCATGGCGGTGGGTCTGGCGATGGTCCTCCTGGCGCCCTTCACCGGCGGACTCTCCATTCCGGCCGCGGTCGGCCTGCCTTTCCTGACCGTGGTCATGCTGGAGTTGAAGCAGGACCAGGACCACCAGCGCTCGCTGCGCGCCGGCTGCGGCTACGTGCTGGGCTGGGGTCTGGCCATCGCGGTGGAGACGGCTGCCGGTTTGGCCATCGTCGGCGGCTGGATCCTGCAGCTGGCTCTGGCGGGTCGGGCTTAGAGCCTGGCTGTGGCGCCTCTCGTCCTTGAGCTCTCGGACCTGGGGTCGCGAGGCTTGGAGGCGGAGATGGTGACCGAGGCGCGACGGACCCGATTGGCGCCGGCGGCGCACTTGCGAAACGTCCGCGGCGAGCCCCAGTGGCTTGCCGGCGAGCGGCGGCGCTGATACGCCACCCCGTACTTCAATCACCGTACGGGATCCAGATGTTCTTGACCTGGGTCGCCTGCCGCAGGAAGGGCCGTCCCTCACCCAAGGCCGTATCATGCCAGTCGCGGGCCCCGGAGGCGCACCACGTGCGCTTGAGGTTGCCGGCCGAAGCCGCCTCGACCATGCGTACCTCTGCCCGATCGCCGAACCACCATACCGCGTCCACATCCAGATGCTCGGCAAGCACCTTGGCCAGGGTCGCCTTGGGCCCGGTGACGATGTTGAGCACGCCGGCGGGCAGGTCGGAGGCCGCAAGGACGGTGTAGAAGTCGGTGGCCGCCAGCGGATGGGCCTCCGAGGGCAAGGCGACGACAGTGTTGCCCGCAGCGATGACCGGGGCTGCCAACGAGATGAATCCCAGCAGCGGAGCCGTCTCCGGAGCCGCGATGCCCACGACCCCGATGGGCTCGTTCATGGCCAGCGTTACGCCGCGAATGGGCACCTGGTGAACGGCGCCATCATGCTTGTCGGCCCAGGCGGCGTAGCTGAACAGGCGCGCGATCGAGGACTGTACCTCGTGCCTGCCCGCATCACGGCCCGCTCCGGTCATCGCCGCCAGGCGTGCGGCGAATTCACCCTCCCGTGCCGCCAGGTTTTCGGCGATGTAGTACAGCACCTGCGCTCGCGCATGGCCGGAGACGGTGCCCCATCCGGTGGCCGCATGCGCAGCCTCCACCGCGTTGCGGATGTCCTTGCGGTTGCCCTCGCCGACCAGACCCAAGAGCGCTCCGTCGGCCCCCAGGATGGGGCGGGAATAGCCGGAATCCGGTCGCTGCTGCCGGCCGCCGATGTAGAGCTTGGGCGTGCGGTCGATGGGCGGCGGGCCGTTGGGGTCGGCGCCGGCTGGGGACCGACCGGCAAGCTCAGAAGCGCCAGTGCCTACCGCTCCCGATGCCGGCGCCCGGTCGGCGCCGAAAGCGTGTGCCGCGGTCGGCGTCGCGCGCCAGACCGCGTCTGCATCTCGAGGCAGCCCCTCCTCCCTGCTCCATCCGGCCGGCGGATCCAACGCGTCACCCGGCCAGCGCAGG
>JBGAUA010000124.1:0-10518 GCA_044228875.1 Anaerolineae bacterium | reverse complement strand
CGTTTGGCGGTGAAGGCGGCCTGAAGTTCGGCCTGCATGGTGGCGCGCCGGGCCGGCCGCATGGTCGCGGGCAGCTGCGCCGCCAGCGCCAGGGCCAGGCCCAGGTCGGCGGCCGGACCGGCCCCGCCGGGTTGCGCGCGCAACTCGGCCAGCAGCGATGCGGCCGACTCGCCGGCGGCGTGTCGATCCAGAAAGCTCTGGAGCAGGATGTCAGGTTCGTGACTGTTCATGGTCGTTCATTCAGCGGTGTCGCATGCGCCCTGCGCTGCGCGAGCACCGTCTCCTTCTGTTGCGGCTTGCTTTTGTCGGTTGCCGTCGGCCGGCCGGGCATCAGGGTCTTCATGAGCCCCCCTCGTCCAGTTCCGGCCAGGCCAGAGCCTTGCGCAGGGCGCGCACGGCATGGTGTTGCAGGTTCTTGATGGCCCCGTCGCTCCGCTCCATGGCCGCCGCTGTCTCCAAGATGGACAGCCCGGACCCGAACCGTAGCGTCAGCACCTGTTGTTGCAGATCGGTCAGCTGCTCCATGGCCCGGGCGATCTGTTCCCGGTCCACGCCCAACTCCACCAGGTGCAGGGCTTCGTCTTCTTCATGAGGCCGCGAGGCCAACCGGTCCAGGCGGCTCTCGGCCTCTTCGTCGTCGTCGCCCAACTCCGCCGCGGACAGAACCCGCTCCGGCCGCCGGGCCTGTCGCCGCCAGTGGTCGTAGACCGTGTTGCGCGCGATGCGCAGGAGCCACGGCGCCAGCGAACCTCGCCACTCCATGGCCGCCAGCCCGCGCATCGCCTGCATGAAGACCTCCTGCGTCAGGTCTTCGGCGCTGCTGGACTCGCGCACCTGATACAGCACGAAGCTGTACACGCGGTCGACATAGGCCTGGTAGATCTGCCCGAAAGCACCGCTGTCGCCGCCCCGCGCACGTTCGACCAGATCGTGTTCGTCGCTGGGCGTCACGGGTTTCCGTCCTCGGGTTGTGGGCTTGAGACGAAGGGCATAACGTGTATCCGGGAGCTCCGGTTAGATGGGACCGAGGGGGCCAGGGTCGCCGTAGCGACGGTCATGCGCCATTGGCGCGGCCCCAAGGACCGGGCCTGCGCCGAGGGTGTGAACCCTATCCACGTATTGTAACCGAGTTGGGGCCTGTGGTGGACACAGCGCGATCGCAGCAGTCGACGATCCAGGGAGGCGTGGGCGTAGAGGCGGGATTGGCCGCCGAAGGGCAGGCCGGCCGACACCGGCGCCGGAAAAAGCCGAAGGCCGCCCCCCATTGAGAGGGGCGGCCTTCGGCGAGGGACAGGCGGCCGGACCCGGTGCCTGGGTCCGGCCGCCGACGATGATCGGGCTAGGGGCAGGGGATCAGGCGCGCCACCTCGCGGTAGAGCTGGGCCAGGTCCTCCGCCTTGGGGGCGGTGAAGAAGAGGCTGGGATCGCTGGCGGCCTGCCGCAGGACATCGGCGTTGACGTCCTGGCCCAGGCCCACGGTGAGCACCTTGATGCCCGCCGCCTTGGCCGCGTTCGCCGCGTCGAGGACGGCCTGCGGGCCGCCCTCCGACTGGTCGCCGTCGGTGACCAGCAGGATGGCGCGGGTGTTGCCCGGCAGGTGCCGCACCGAGTCCAGCTCGGCGGCGCCGGTGGCCAGACCCAGGTCGATGAGCGTGCCGCCGGCCTGCTTGGTCGGCAGGCTGGCGACCGCGGCGGTCAGGGCCGCCTTGTCGCTGGTCAGCACGGAGATCAGCTCGGCCGTGCCGTTGAAGCTGACGACGGCCGCCTGGTCCGTGGGCTTGAGCAGGTTGATGATCTCCTGCGCCGCGGCCACGGCGGCGTCGATCTTGCGCTGGCCGCCGGCCTGGGTGGGATCGCTCATGCTGTTGGAGGTGTCGATGATCAAGGCGATGTCGATGGTCTGCGAGCCCGGCACGCAGCGAGTGGGCTCAGGCGTCGGCTCGGGCCACATCCGCAGGGTGAAGGGCAGGTAGGCCGGCGCGGGGGTGCGGGTGGGGGTGTTGGTCGGCGTCGCCGTCAAGGTGGGGGTGGCGGTGGGGGTTTCCGTCGGCGTGTTGGTCGGCGTGGCCGACGGCGTGGGGGTGAAGGCCAGGATCTCCACCTGGGGCACCGGGAAGACGGCGCGGCCCAGGAGGTCCAGCGAATCCGTCCACAGGAACTCCGCCAGATCGCTGACGGGGAAGATCCCGGGCTCGGGGCCGAGGGGCTCGACGCGGTAGGTCAAGGTCATCGGCTCGTGGTCGAGCGTCCATTCCAGGGTCTGCCCGTTGAGGGTGACCGTGGGCGGGTTGGCCGAATCCGGCACGTAGCGCATGTTCGCCGCCAGGGTGTCCTTGACGGTCATCACCTTGAGGTCGATGGGCTTGGGCGGGGCGATGAGCACCTCGTAGAGGTTCATCATCTCCTTGATGTCGTTCGGCTTCATGACCAGACGTGGGTCGCTGGCCAGGTCGCGGGCATAGCGGGTGTTGTAGTCGCGCCCGAAGCCGACGGTGAAGACATGCGGCCGGTCCTTGCCGCTCAAGGCGGCGCGGATGTCCTTGGCGCAGAACTTGAAGTCGGAGAGGATGACGAGCACCTTGGTGCGGTCGGCATCCGTCCGGCTGCCGCTGCCGGTGTAGACGCGGTCCACCTCGCGGAAGGCCTGCCCGATGAAGGAGAGGTCCGAGCCGCGCATGCGGTTGGAGGCGGAGAGGATGTTCGAGGCGTCGTTGGTCAGACCCTGCTTGACCTTGGCGCCGTCGGAGAAGGACACGAAACCCATGCGCAGGCGGTCGCTGCTCATGTCGCGCTTGACGACATCCTGGTCCAGGAAGTCGCGGAGCCAGTTCTTCTCCTCGCGAAGCAGGTCGACGTCGCCCGCGGTCTCCTGCGGCTCGTCGGTGGGCTCCTCCTCGATGCCGGGCGTGGGCGTGCGACGCGGCGGGAAGCGCCGCGTCGGCGTCGCCGTCGGCTCCAGCTCGAAGCCCTTGGGGTCGCACCAGCTGGGCTCGTCGCCCGGCTTCTCGCTGGGGTCCGGGGTGGAGATGCCGCCGCCGCCGGGATCCGGCGTGCCGCCGGGATCCGGCGTCTCGGTGGGGTCGCCCGGGACGGAGCCGCCGCCGGGGGCCTTGCTCTTGGTCATGGAATAGGACTCGTCGGCCAGGACGATGAGGTCCACCGGCCCCAGCTTCTCACCGCAGGTGGCCGAGACCACGAGCGAGGCCAGGACGCTCTCGCCCAGGACGACGCTGCTGCGGTCCAGGGTCTTGTCCACCGCGGCCTGGCAGCCGCTGGGGACGGGCGTGGACGTGCCGGCCAGGGGGTCCGACGGGCGGCCGCTGGCGGCGCCGGGGCCGGACAGGGAGAGCATGTAGTACGCGATACCGACCATGAACAGGGGTGTCAGGACGGGCACAAGCCGTCTCGACAGACGGTGATGATGCATGGGCTCCACGACTCCTTTGCTGATCCTTTGCTGAGATGATCACCGGTAACATCCAGGCGCGGTCCACGCCGCGCTGGTGGCGGATGCAGGCAGAACGCGCGCGGAGCGCAGGGGGATAGCTGCCGGTCCGCGGCGAATCGTAAAATCTTCGTGGAGGGCGCCGGCCGTCGAGCGGCGGAGGGCGACTTGCGCGCCGGCGAAAATGCGGTATCCTGCCCCGAATCCGCGGCGCGGCCCGCGGCCGAAGCGGCGTCGGAGCGGGGCGGCCGTCCGACGCGCCGATCGCGCCCTGATTCACGCGCCGTCGGCGGACCGATCGAAAGGGCGACAGGCATGCGGCTCAAGACCGATCTGACCACCCTGGCCATGTGGGCCATCGGCGGCGTCATCCTGCTGGCCATCGTCATGGGCTCGGTGGCCACCTTGCGCGCCGGGGGCCTCAGCGCGCGGGCCTGGCGGGATCTGGTGGTCTTCGGTCTGGCTCAGGGCAGCCTCTACGCGCTCATCGCCCTCGGCTACACCCTGGTGTACGGCATCCTGCGGATGATCAACTTCGCCCACGGCGAGGTGTTCACGGCGGGGGCCTTCACCGCCTATTTCGCCGCGGTCCCGCTCTTCAGCAGCCCGCGCTACAACGCCCAGGCGGGGGAGCTGCCCCTGGTCGGCGGCCTGGTCGCCGCCTTGGGGCCGGAGCATCCGGTGATCGTGGGCGTCAAGCTGCTGTTGCTGCTGGCGGTGTCGATGGGCGCCTCGGTCGCCGTCGCCGTGCTGTTGGAGCGGATCGCCTACCGGCCCTTGCGCCGCGCGCCGCGCCTGGTGCCCTTGATCACGGCCATCGGCGCCTCCATCTTCCTGCAGTACACCTACGCGGGCCTCTACGGCTCCAACCCCCAGACCTACCCCGACGTGCCGCTCCTGGCGGGCAAGACCACGGTGTTGGGCGTCGAGATCCTCCGCGCCCAGTTGCTGGTGATCGTCGCCGCGGCGCTGCTGATGGCGGTCCTGGTCTTCCTGGTGCAATACACCCGCACCGGCCAGGCCATGCGGGCGGTGTCGGAGGACAAGGACACGGCGGCCCTGATGGGCATCGACGTGGATGCGGTGATCGTGCGCACCTTTGTCGTGGGCGGCGCCCTGGCAGGGGCGGCGGGCCTGCTCTACGCCTTGCTCAACAAGCAGGTGCACTTCTACATGGGCTTCCAACCGGGGCTCAAGGCCTTCACCGCCGCGGTGCTGGGCGGCATCGGCAACGTCCCCGGGGCCATGCTGGGCGGGCTCTTCCTGGGTCTCTTCGAATCCGTCGGGCCCAGCCTCTTCCTGCAAGGGCTCAAGATCCCGGCGGCCTACCAGCTTAAAGACGCCATCGCCTTCACCATGCTGGTCCTCATCCTGATCTTCCGCCCCACGGGCATCCTGGGCGAGCGCCTGGGGGCCAAGCGGGCCTGAGCGCCGCCGCGGCGTGCCGACAATCCGAGGCGGCCGCCGAAGCCGCGTCCTACCACCCGACGAACAACGGATCCTCCCCATGTCCTCCAACCTGCTCCGACATCCCAGCCTGCGCGCCGGCCTGATCGCCGGCCTGATCACGGTCTTCCTGGGGCTGGTGGGCTTCCTGGGCGCCTTCCAGGACGACAGCCTGCTGGCGGCGCACCTGCTGGGCGCCAACCGCGCGCTCAGCCTGGGCACGGCGGTGGGGCTGGCCGGCCTGATCTGGGCCGGAGCGCGCGCCGCTTCGGGCGCCTCCGCCGGCCTTCGGGGCGACGCGGCGGCGCGCGCTCCGCTCCGCGGCGCCCTGGCCGGCCGGGTGGCCGCCGGCGTCCTGGCGGCCTTCGCCCGGCTGGGGCGGAGCGTGGACCTGCGTGCCATCTTCCCCAAGGCGGCGCCGGAGCTTTACGACATGGTGTCGTTCTCCGGCGGCCTGTTCGCGGGCGACGCCTTCTGGACGCTGCTGAACTTGCTGGTGCTCGGCGCGGCAATGGGCCTCCTTGGCGCGCTCTGGCGGGGCCTGGCACCGCGCCGGCGTCGGCTCGCGGCGCCGGCCATCCTGCTGGTGCTGGGCCTGGGCGTCTTCGCCGACCAGTTCCTGCTGGTGCTGGCGCATAACGGCATCGACGACCGCTTCCGCGGCTGGCTCTTCCTGAAGGGCGGCGGACTGGCCGCGCCGGGGGCCATCGTCGTCGCCGTCCTGGCGGTGGCGGCGGGGCTGGCGGCGGAGCGGGGCTGGACGCCGCGGCAGGCCCTGGCGCGGCAGGAACCGGCGCGCCGGCGGGCCATCACCACCGTCGGCTGGGCGGTGGCCTTGGCCTTGGCCCTGGCCCTGCCCTGGCTCCTGGGCAGCTACCATTCGGACGTGCTGGACACGGTGGGCCTCTATGCGCTGATGGGCCTGGGGCTGAACATCGTGGTGGGCTTTGCCGGCATGCTGGACCTGGGCTACGTGGCCTTCTTCGCCCTCGGCGCCTACACTGCGGCGGTGCTGACCAGCAAGGAGAGCTTCCTGGCGCCCTGCGTGCGCCTGGTGGAGGGCGCCTGCGCCGAGCACGCGCCTCTCGCCGGCTTCTGGGTGGCGGTGCCGGCGGCGGTGCTGGTGGCGGGCCTGGGCGGGGTGCTCCTGGGCATCCCGGTGCTCAAGATGCGCGGCGACTACCTGGCCATCATCACCCTGGGCTTCGGGGAGATCATCCGCATCCTGGCGCAGTCGGACTGGCTCCGGCCCTACCTGGGCGGCTCGCAGGGCATCGCCGGCATCGCCCCGGCCACCCTGCCCTTCACCGGCATCGCGGTGGCCGGCCTGCGCAAGCCGCAACTGCTCTACTACCTGATCCTGGCGGCCTGCCTGCTGGCGGTCTTCATCGCCCGGCGGCTGCGGGATTCGCGCCTGGGCCGGGCCTGGATGGCCATCCGCGAGGACGAGGACGTGGCGGAGGCGATGGGCATCCACCTGGTGATGACCAAGCTGATGGCCTTCGGCACCGGCGCGGCCCTGGCGGGGCTGGCGGGCACGCTCTTCGGGGTCAAGCTGACGACGATCTACCCGCACAGCTTCGCCCTGTTGGTGTCCATCAACATCCTGGCCCTGATCATCGTCGGCGGCATGGGTTCGATCTCGGGGGTGCTGGTGGGGGCCCTGGTGCTGGTGGGCCTGCCGGAGCTGCTGCGCGACTTCCAGGACTTCCGTTGGATGGCCTTCGGCGCGGTGCTGGTGTGGATGATGCTCAACCGCCCGGAGGGCCTGCTGCCGGACGCGGAGCGCCGCCGGGAGCTGCGTCCCGAAGGCGTCCCGGCGGCGGCGGATTGAGGGGCGCGTCATGAGCGAGGCCATGCTCTCCATCCAGCACCTGACGAAGCGTTTCGGCGGCCTGACGGCGGTGGACGACATCTCCATCGAGGTGCCGGAGCGCAGCATCTACGCGGTCATCGGCCCCAACGGGGCGGGCAAGACGACGCTCTTCAACTGCGTGACGGGCTTCTATCGCGCGGACGAAGGCCAGGTGCGCCTGGCGGGCGGGGGCAGCCTGGAGCGGCTGCGTCCGGATGAGATCGCCCGCCTGGGCGTCACCCGCACCTACCAGAACATCCGCCTCTTCGCCGATCTGACGGCCCTGGAGAACGTGCAGATTGGCCTGCACCACCGCCTGCGAACGGGCCTGCTGGGAGCCATCCTGCGCCCGCCGGCGGCGCGCCGCGAGGAGGCCTGGGCCCAGGCGGAGGCGCGCCGGCTGCTGGCCTACGTGGACCTGGCGGACGAAGGGGACCAGGTGGCGCGCAACCTGCCCTACGGCGCCCAGCGCCGTCTGGAGATCGCCCGGGCCCTGGCCACGGAGCCGCGGCTGCTGCTGCTGGACGAGCCCACCGCGGGCATGAACCCCAACGAGACGGCGGAGATGATCGACTTCATCCGCCGCCTGCGCGACGATCTGGGGCTGACGGTGCTCCTGATCGAGCACGACATGAAGGTGATCATGACGGTGAGCCAACGCATCACGGTGATGGACTTCGGCCAGAAGATCGCCGAGGGCACGCCGGCGGAGATCCAGGCCAACCCACGGGTGATCGAGGCCTACCTGGGCCGCGGCGCCGCGGCCGCGGGGAAGGGGGTCTGAGATGGCGCTCCTGGAACTGCGCGATGTCCACAGCTACTACGACCGCATCCAGGCCCTGAAGGGCATCAGCCTGGAGGTGGCCGAGGGCGAGGTGGTGACGCTGATCGGCGCCAACGGCGCGGGCAAGACGACGACGCTGCGCACGATCTCGGGCCTCATCCGGCCGCGCGAGGGCAGCATCAGCCTGGCGGGGGAACGCATCTCGGAGCTGCCGGCCCACGCCATCGTGGCCAAGGGCGTGGTGCATGTGCCGGAGGGCCGGGGCATCTTCGGCCGCCTGACGGTGGAGGAGAACCTGCGCATCGGGGCCTTTACGCGGCACGACAAGGCGGGCATCCAGGCGGACCTGGAGGCGGTCTTCGTCACCTTCCCCCGGCTGCGCGAGCGCCGCCGTCAGGCGGGCGGCACGCTCTCGGGCGGCGAGCAGCAGATGCTGGCCATGGGCCGCGGCCTCATGGCCCGCCCGCGCATCCTGCTCCTGGACGAGCCCTCGATGGGCCTGGCGCCCATCCTGGTGGAGGAGATCTTCGCCATCATCCGCCGCCTGAACCGCGAGCAGGGCGTCACCATCCTCCTGGTGGAGCAGAACGCCCGCGCCGCCCTGGAGGTGGCCCACCGCGGCTACGTGCTGGAGACGGGCCACGTGCGCCTGGCGGGCCCGGCGGCAGAGCTGCTGGTGGACCCGGAGGTGACGAAGGCCTACCTGGGGGGCTGAGGCGGGGCAGGGGAGCTGGCGGCGGGCGGAAAGTGCGTCCGGAAAGCGCGCGCGCCACCACCTGAGAGCATTAGCTAAGCTCGACCTCCGGAGTCAGTAAGCGCGAGGGTGGGTGTTAGCTAACCGCGACCGCCGAAGTTTCTAACTGTGGACGTCGCGCTTAGCTAACACTGGACCCCGCGCTTAGAAACCTTGGAGGTCACGGTTAGGTAAGCATCCGCGGGACAGCGCCGCCCCCGTCCGGTGGCAGCGTCGGCGGCGCTCCGGGTCCGATCTTGACCTCTTTAAATAGGGGCTTCGCGCGGTCATCGGTGATGGACCAGACTCTCAGCGGCGGCGTGCAAGCGCCATCATGTGCCGCCAGCCGTAAAATGATGGCTT
The DNA here is from genome assembly GCA_044228875.1 of Anaerolineae bacterium. Classification (GTDB taxonomy): domain Bacteria; phylum Chloroflexota; class Anaerolineae; order Epilineales; family Epilineaceae; genus Epilinea. The sequence goes on along the minus strand of JBGAUA010000124.1, from coordinate 1,892 downwards.
CACTCGCGGGTGATTACGGCATCATCGGGGCGCCGTCACGGCATCATCGGTAGGTAGATTACGGCATCATCCGCCGTCGATTACGGCATCATTGTTCAGCGCCCATGCCAGAACGCCGCCCCCGGGCAGGGGATGTCCACCGCGATCCCGCGATAGATGCCCGCCAGCTCGGCGGCGGAGGGGGCATGGCGGTAGGCCTCCGGCCCCGAAGCCATCTCCCGCAGGGCCGCTTCGTCCAGGTCGGTGCCCAGGCCCACAGTGTAGACGCGGATGCCCGCGGTGTTGGCCGTGGCCGCCCGCTGCCGTGGTCTGAGCTAGAATCTGGCTCTACGGTCGCCTGGCCGGCACACCTGGGCTCCCGTCACGGGTGTCAAGAGGACGCGATGTTGAATGTAGAACCCTTCCGAATCGAGGTGGCGCAGCTCTGTCAACGACTGGGCGTCAAGCATCTCGACATCTTCGGTTCAGCGACGACAACGCGTTTTGGCCCCGGCAGCGACGTCGACTTCCTGGTGGAGTTCGACCGTAGCGACGGCCGATTGTTCGACCGCTATTTCGAACTGAAGGAGGGCTTGGAGGCTCTCTTCTCGCGCCCGGCGGATGTGGTCATGATCGAGGCCATTCGCAATCCGTACTTCAGAGCAGCGGCCGATGCCAGCCGGAGGCCCTTGTATGCCGCGTGAGGCGGACAAGTTCTTGTTCGACGCGCTGGGCGCCCTGACGGCCATCGAAGCGTATACGGCCGGTCTCGACTTCCCGGCCTTTGGGCACAACGGGATGATCCAAGCTGCCGTTGAGCGGAAGTTCGAAATTGTCGGCGAAGCGCTGAACCGTGTCCAGCGGGTTGATGCGGACCTGTTCGATCGGATTCCGCAGGCGCGGCGTATCGTGGGATTCCGGAACATCCTTGCCCATGGCTACGATGTCATCGATCCCGAGGTCGTCTGGGATGTCATCGCCAACCATCTTCTGCCGTTGAAGGACAGCCTTCAACAAGCATTGGCTCGCCAGGTGGGATTCGACGGTTCTGACGCGTGACCGGGAGTTTCAGGCAAGCAATGTTGCAGTGCCAGGGCTGTCACCGCCCGCCCCAGAACGCCGCCGCGGGGCAGGGGATGTCCACCGCGATCCCGCGGTAGATGCCCGCCAGTTCGGCGGCAGACGGGGCATGGCGGTAGGCCTCCGGCCCCGAGGCCATCTCCCGTAGGGCAGCCTCGTCCAGGTCATCCGGCAGCGGCCAGCTCAGGCCGGCTACCTTGGCCCGGCTGATGTAGTCGCTGACGCTGCTGGTCGAGATGCGGCAGCTGGCAGCCACGGCCCGGTTGGGCAGACCGCAGGCCCACTTCAGCCGCAGGACTTCCTTGATCTTTCGCATGGACAATCGCTCCTGAGCCATCCCCGCCTCCGCGTTGGTGACACCACGAAGAGCCAAGGATGGCGGTCGGTTGGGCGGTCATCCAGCGCTTACAGCACCCCCTGAGAATTCCGGACCATGCCGATCATGTTTTCCGGACCGGCCCTAAAAACTGGCCGCCATGGTCCGGAATGAGTGATCGCCATCCTCCGGAAAACCTGATCGGCATGGTCCGGAATGTGTGATCGCCATGGGCCGGTGCATGCATGGACATCGCGGAACCTCTCGTGGCTGGTCTGAAGAGCTTTCCACGATACATGTTCTTCGCGATGTCCGCCAGCCTCGCACATACGTTCTGTCACGCCGTCAGCCCCACAGCCACAAGCCCAGCGCCCAAGCGCCGTCCAGATCCCCTAGCTGAGATTCGTGATCGGCCTGACCGGCATAGCCACGCTGCTCGCCAAGATGTTGACAGGTTCACTTATCGGCAATATACTGGTCGTGTACTGGTCGTGTACTGGTTGCGCGACTGTAGTCC
>JBGAUA010000123.1:0-10525 GCA_044228875.1 Anaerolineae bacterium | reverse complement strand
CATCCCCAGATGCGCCAGGACGGAGCGAAAGAGCCAGAGCCACAGGCACCAGATGGCGAGGTTGGCCAAGGCGGTTGCAGGCCAAGGTCGCCGGTCGCTGAACGAACGAAATGCCATCGGCGGATTATAGCTGTCGGCGACGCGTTGTCGTAGGGGCGGCACGGGTTCGGTCGATTCGGGTCCACGCGCGCCGCCCCCGAACGCAAACAGGCCCCCGCCGTTGACGGCGGGGGCCTGGGTCGCGTGCGGCGGTCGCGGTCGTCAGGACCGCAGGTGGGCAGGGCCTAGTAGCGGGCCCAGGTGCCCGACCACTGCCACTGGTACTGGTAGCAGCGGCAGCTGTACGAGTACGTGTAGTTGCGGGTCCAGAAGTAGGCCGGCTTCATCGAGCACTGGTTGTAGCAGGGGTTGTAGCCCCCGCAGCTGTTGTAGCTGCTGTACGGCAGGAAGTAGTACGAGCCCTGGTTGGGGTAGCAGTAGTTGTTGAAGTAGTTGCTGTTGTACGTGTACATGTTGTTCAGCGAGCTGCTCATCCAGGGGTAGCCGATGTAGGCCGCCATGGAGTTGCAGAGGCCGTAGTACTGGCCCGTCCGGCCGTAGCTGTTCCAGGTGTTGTACGAGTTGTAGTACATGGCGCCCGAGTTGTAGCGCCAGGAACACCAGTCCGGAACCTCGTTGTCGGCCACGGCGCCGTCACCCGGCTCGCCCGCCTTGCCCTTGCCGCCCGGGTTGCCCGGCGCCGGCATGTTCACCGAACCCACGAAGTTGCCCGTGGCGGTGACCTTCAGGTTGGCGTCCACCGTGATCTGCCCGGAGGAGATCAGCTGGTTGGAGAAGACGAGGGCCTTGCGGTAGTTGTCCAGGAACTCCGGCGTCACGCCGAGCTGGTCGGCCGTCACGTCGGCATCCAACTGCACCAGACCCTGGCCGTCGAGGGACAGGTGCTTGTCGATGCGGGCGCTGATCAACTCGACCTCGGCCATTTCCTGCGGATCGACGACCAGGTCGAAGGTGCCGGCCTCGGCGGGAACCGAGGGGGCGATGGCCTTGGTGATCCCCTCGGCATGGGTCGAAGGCAGGCCGATGGCCAAGCCCAGACCGAAAGCCGCGAAGCTCAGGCAGGTAGCGGAGAAAATACGGAACTTCATGGTGTGGTGTCCCCTCCTTGGAGAAACAGGATACCCGGATAAAGGTGAATGCGCGGCCGCCTGACGCGGCACCACGCGGGGCAAGGGGGGCAGGGACTGTGTCGCAAGCGACGCAATCATACTAACGCAGCGCGCGTCGTCCAGTTACGGGCGCTTGCCGCGAACCCGCCCGGGGGCGACAGCGGCGGGCCTCCGGGCTACAATCTGGCCTCGAGCCGCCGACCAGGACACCGGGGCATCCCGAGTCCTCACCTTCCAGGAGCCTTCAACCATGGCCGTCATCACGGGATTCCGCTTCGCCACCGAGAATGAGCGCAATGCCTTCGTCGCCGGTCTGGACTTCGCCGACAGCGACGACCTGGTCGTGATGCTGCCCGAAGAGCCGCTGGACGAAGAGGGCTTCTGGCCGGTCTTCGTCCTCGACGATTCCGAGGAGCCCGAGATCCAGCCCGACGAGGCCGAGGTCTTCCCCACCTGGAAGGACGGCCAGGCCACCGACCTGTCGTTCATCAGCCGCCAGGACGCGGACGAAGACGAAGACTGGGATGACGACGAGGACGACGAGGAAGAAGCCGCCGCACCGGCCAAGCCCTAGACGCGCATCCCGCGGCGCCAGGCCGCGAACGGCGGCGCCGCGAGCGCCGGGCGCCGTCGGCCCGGCGCTTCTGTGGTGTCGGCGAGCGGCCTCAGCCCGCGCCGACGGCGTCGCCCGGAGCCGCTTCGGGGCCCAGGTGGATGTAGCCGTCATCGTCCGGCGCCAGGGGCAGGCTCAATCGCCGCCAGCCGGCGCCGGCCAGGTTGGGGCCGCGGAGCTCCAGGTTGCCCGGACCATCGGCGCCCGGATGGCTGCGCGCCGACACCCCCGGCAGGAGCAGCCCGAGCGAGTCACGCTCCCGGTGGCCGTTGACGGGGTTGCAGAGCACCAGGCCCGCGGCCTGGGCCGGCGCGAAGCCCTGGCAGACGTCAAGGCCGGTCGCGGTCTCGAAGGCCAGGCGATCCTGCGGCGACAGCGGGTCGCCGACGATCCATCCGCGCACGCTGCCCAGGTCGGCCTCCGGCAGATGCGGATCGTCGCCGAGGTCACGCATCGCCGCGCCGTCGGCGAAGGCGTAGGCGATGGGCATCCAACGGCTCAGGTCGCTGATCACCGCGCCGTCCCATTCGGGCAGCAGGACGACCCGCGCCCGGGCCAGGGGCGCCGCGCCCAGCACCGCGACGAGGCCGAAGGCTGAGCCGAGCGGCAAGAGCGGCAGCCAGCTGTCCTCGCCGGGCACCGTGTCGGCCAGCCAGGCGCGCAGCATCAGTGCGCCGGCCACCAGCTGGGCATGGCTGAAGCAGACCGTCCCGCCTTCCGGCAGCGGCAGCTCCAGGGCCGGGTCCTCGGGGCTCACCGCGACCTCGTCGCCGGCCCGCACCCCACGGAGCAGCCGCTCCCAACGCCGCGAGCGGAGCGACGTCGCACCACGCCGCGCCGCTCCGCGGTCCACCAGGCCGCCGAGCCGCGCCATGAGCCGCAGCAGGAGCGGCAGGTCGTGGAGCGGGTCCACCATGAGCAGCGACGCCGCCGTCGCGAGCGCCGCCTGGAGGTCCGGTCGCGCGCCAGGCCAGGTGATCGCCAGGCGCAGGCTTCCGTCGGCCAGGGCGTCCGTCAGGACGGCGGCCGAGGCATCCGGCGGCAGGGCCAGCACGACGCCGCCGGCGCGCATGGCCCCCAGCAGCAGCTCGCAGGATGCGGGCCCGTTGGGCAGGGCGACGGCGACGCGATCACCGCGCCGCAGGCCCAGGCGCGCAAACACCTGGGCCGCGATACCCACGCGGGCCTCCAGCTGGGCGTAGCTGGTGCGCCGACGGTAGTAGACCAGCGCGGTCTGACCGGGGGCCGCCCCGGCCGCCTCCGTGAGCAGCTGCGGAAAGGACCGGTCGGCGGGGGGAATGCCGTGGGGGACGCCGGGTTCGTAGCGGCCGCGCCAGGGAATGTGGGGCGTTGCCATCATGTGGGGCGTTGCCGTCTCGTGGGGCCTTGGCCATCTCGTGGGGCGTCAGCCATGGCGTGGGACGTCGGCCATGGCGGGGCGAGAGCATACCACCGCCACCCAGCTCGACCAAACCCCTGCCCGGCGCCCCGCCCGATCTCGCCCTAGCGCTTGGCGGATAAGGCACGATCACGTATCATTCAGGGTCGGTCAGGGCATGGTCCGCAGCGTCCCGCCCTGCCATCGCGACCGACGGGTCGCGACATCACACAGGTTCCGATCATGCCTTTCGTGCCGGCCTAGCCGGCGGACATCGGGACCGAGGAACCAACGAGAGGAGCCTTACCCCATGAGCATCGCCACCATGCGCGAGCTGCTCGAAGCCGGCGTGCACTTCGGGCATTACACCCGCCGCTGGAACCCCAAGATGCGCCCGTACATCTTCACCGAGCGCAACGGGATCCACATCATCGACCTGGCGCAGACCGTGAAGGCCATCGACGCCGCGTCGGCCTTCCTGCGCGACACCGTCGCCAAGGGCGGTACGGTGCTCTTCGTCGGCACCAAGAAGCAGGCCATCGAGACCATCAAGGCCGGCGCCGAGACCGTGAACATGCCCTACGTCACCCATCGCTGGCTGGGCGGCATGCTGACCAACTGGCGCACGATGAAGCAGCGCGTCGGCACCCTGCTGGAGCTGGAGGGACGCCGCGATCGCGGCGAGTTCCACATGCTGACCAAGAAGGAGGTGCTGCTCCTGGAGCGTGAGATCGACAAGCTCAACACGCGCCTGGGCGGCATCAAGAACATGGGCGAGCTGCCGGACGCGATCTTCATCGTGGACACCAACCGCGAGGCCATCGCGGTCAAGGAAGCCAGCTATCTGGGCATCCCCATCGTCGCCGTCGTCGACACCAACTGCGACCCGGACCCCATCCGCTACGTCATCCCGTCCAACGACGACGCCATCCGCGCCTTGAAGCTGATGGTCGACCGCGTCAGCTCCGCCATCAACGAGGGCCTGACCATGCGCGAGAGCACCATGGCCGACCACATGATGAGCAACGACGCCTTGGAGGACGTGGACCTGAGCCAGCGCACCTTCGATCCCAACGAGGGCGACGAAGAGGGCTGATCCCGACCGCGCTCGACCTCGATCCATGCATCCAACTTCCTGACCCATCACTGAAACGAGGCAACCATGGCGATCACCACCGATATGATCCGCGAGCTGCGCGGGCGGACCGGAGCCGGCATCCTGGACGTCAAGAACGCCCTGGACGAGACCGGCGGCGACACCGAGGCCGCCATCCGCATCCTGCGCGAGCGCGGCCTGGCCAAGGCGGCCAAGAAGGCTGAGCGCGAGGCGTCCCAGGGCCGGGTGCTGTCCTACATCCACGGCGACCCCGGCCGCATCGGGGTGCTCCTCGAGCTCAACTGCGAGACCGACTTCGTGGCGCGCACCGAAGCCTTCCGCGACCTGGCGCACGGCCTGGCCTTGCACATCGCCGCCGCCAACCCCATCTGCGTCTCCGACGACCAGGTTCCGGAAGCCGACGTGCAGAAGGAGCGCGAGATCTACGCCGCGCAGATGGCCGACCAGAAGAAGCCGCCGGAGATCATGGCCAAGATCATCGACGGCAAGATCGGCAAGTGGATGGACGAGACGGTCCTCCTACGCCAGACCTACGTGCGGGACAACGACATCACGGTGGGCGACATGATCAAGCGGTCCATGGCCGAGTTGGGCGAGAACATCGTCGTGCGGCGCTTCGTCCGGTTTGCGCTCGGCGACAAGGAATGACCAGGATGGACGGGGGAGCTTCCGCCGGCTGCGATCCAGCGCAGGGACGTAACCCCGTCCCGTCCGACCTGTCGACCCTCCCGCCGCTGCGGTACCGGCGCGTCCTCCTGAAGCTCTCCGGCGAGGCTCTGGCCGGGCCGGGCGGCTACGGGATCGACACCGAGGCCGCCCTGACCCTGGGTCGGACGGTGGCCGAGGTGGTGGCGGTGGGCGCCCAGGTGGCCATCGTGATCGGCGGCGGCAACATCTGGCGCGGCGCCGGCGCCGGCCGGATGGACCGGGCCACCGCCGACCAGATGGGGATGCTGGCCACGGTGATGAACGCCCTGGCCCTGCAGGACGCCCTGGAGACCCTGGGGCTCAAGGTGCGGGTGCAGACGGCCGTGGAGATGCGGGCCCTGGCCGAGCCCTACATTCGGAGACGGGCCATGCACCAGCTGGACAAGGGCTACGTCGTCATCCTGGGCGCGGGCACGGGCAACCCCTTCTTCACCACCGACACGGCGGCCGCGCTCCGGGCGATGGAGCTGGGCGCCGACGTATTGGTGAAGGCCACCAAGGTGGACGGCATCTACGAGGCGGACCCGATGACCCATCCGGAGGCCCGTCGCTTCGAGCGCGTCAGCTACGGCGAAGCGCTCACCCGCGGCCTGCGGGTCATGGACCTCACGGCCTTCACCCTCTGCCAGGAAAACGATCTGCCCATCATCGTTCTGGACCTGTGGCGGCGCGGCGGCATCGTCGCCGCCCTGCGCGGCGAGCCGGTAGGCACCTGCGTGGGACCGGACGCCGCCGTCGTCGCCGGCGTCGCCTGACCGCCGCACCGCACAAGGAGGCTACCGTGACCGACGAACTCATCCAGGATGCCCGCGACCGCATGAAGGGGGCCGTGGACTCGCTCGACCACGACCTGGCGGGTTACCGCACCGGACGCGCGTCGACGGCTCTGGTGGATCGCCTGGTGGTGGACTACTACGGCGTGCCCACGCCCCTCAACCAGATGGCCACCCTGGCCGCGCCCGAGCCGCGGATGATCACCATCCGCCCTTGGGACCAGCGGGCGCTGGCGGGCATCGAGAAGGCGATCATCGGCAGCGGCATCGGCATCACCCCGTCCAACGACGGCCAGCTGATCCGCCTGCCCATCCCGCCCCTGTCGGCCGAGCGCCGCGAGGAGCTGGCGAAGATCGCCCACCGCCGGGCCGAGGAGGCCCGGGTGGCCGTGCGCAACGTCCGCCGCGACGTGCTCCATGACTTCGACCACCTGGACCTGCCGGAGGACGAACACCATCGGGTGAAGGAGCGCATGCAGCAGCTCACCGACCAGTTCGTCAAGGAGATCGAGTCGCATCTCGAGCGCAAGGTCGCGGAGATCCGCGAGGTCTGAGGCCCAATGGGGGAGCGTTCCGCCGCGCCCGTCGGGCCGCCGGACGGGCGGCTGCCGAGGCATGTGGCCATCATCATGGACGGCAACGGTCGCTGGGCACGCTCCCGCGGCCTGCCCCGGCTGGCGGGTCATCGCGCCGGCACGACGGCGCTCAAGCGCACCATCGAGGCCTGCATCGAGCTGGGCATCCCCTACCTGACCATCTACGCCTTCTCCACCGAGAACTGGAAGCGGCCGGCCCACGAGGTGCGGGGCCTCATGTTCCTCCTGGAGGAGGTCATCGACCGCCAGCTGGACGAGCTGATCGAGGCCGGCGTGCGCATCCGCCACGTGGGCTGGCTGGACGGGGTGCCCCGCCACGTGCAGCAGGCCATCGGCCGGGCGGTGGAGCGCACGGCCGGGGGCGAACGGCTGACCCTCTGCCTGGCCTTCAACTACGGTTCGCGCGCCGAGATCGTGCGCGCGATGCAGGCCATCGTGCGCGAAGGGCTGGCCCCCGAGGCCATCGACGAGGCGACCATCGACCAGCATCTGGAGACCCGCGACATCCCCGACCCCGACCTCATCGTCCGGACGAGCGGCGAGATGCGCCTGTCCAACTTCCTGCTCTGGCAGGCGGCCTACGCCGAGATCTACTGCACCCCCACCCTGTGGCCGGACTTCGATCGCGACGCCCTGGCCGCGGCCCTGGCCAGCTACGCCGCCCGCGACCGGCGCTTCGGCGAGGTCCACGGCGATCGCCCGGGCGACCGACGGCCGGCGCCTGCCGCTCGCCCCGACGGCGCCTGAGCCGGCCGACCTCCCGTCAATCAGAACGACAGTCATGGCCACCCGCGCGGTCAGCGCCTTCTTCTACGCGGCCCTCCTGCTGCTCCTGGCCGCGCGGGGCGGCGGCGCCTGGGCGGCCCTGGTCGGCCTGCTCTGCCTGCTGGGGGTTCGCGAGGCCCGCGCCCTGACGCGGGCCTGCGGTGCCGACGCCCAGGAGGGCATCGTCCTGGCCGCGGCCCTGGCCATGCCGGCGGCGCTGCTGCTCGACGGCCCGCGGGCCCTTGTCCCCGTGCTGGTCCTGACCGTCCTGGCCGCCGGGCTGGACCAGGTGAGCCGGCCGCCGGAGCGGCGCCGGCTCACCGACTGGCTGGCGACGATCGCCCTGCCCGCCGCCATCGCCCTGCCCCTGGCCCACCTCGTCAGCCTGCGCCGGCTGACCTGGCCCGGCGGCGAGGCGGCCGGTGCGGCCTGGCTGCTCGCGGTGCTGGGCCTGGTCTGGGCCAACGACACGGCCGCCTACCTGGCCGGCCGCGCCTTCGGCCGCCGGCCCTTCTTCCCCAGCATCAGCCCCAAGAAGACCTGGGAAGGCGCCATCGCCGGGCTGCTGGCCTGCGGGCTGCTGGGCGCCGTCCTGCCGCGGCTGGTCGGCGGATGGGGCAGCCTGACCGGCGCCGGCCCTCTGCCGGCCTGGCAGGGCCTCCTGGTGGGCCTGCTGGTGGCCGCCACCGGCAGCGTCGGCGACCTGGTGGAATCGGTGATGAAGCGGCAGGCCGGCGTCAAGGATTCCGGCAGCCTCATCCCCGGGCATGGCGGCATCCTGGATCGGGTGGACAGCCTGGTCTGGGTGGCCCCGGTCGCCTACTACCTGGTGGCCTGGCTCACCGGCGGAGCATGAGCCGGTGTTCCCCGCCATCGTCGACTGGCTGAGCGAAGGCCTTCGCCGGCTCAACCTCATCGTGGCCGCCATCACCATGCTGATGGCGGTGAGCCTGGCAGCCTACCTGGTGTTCTACCACGGGCGCAGCCGCGCCGCCAGGGCCTTCGCCGCCCTCCTGGCGCTGCTCACCTGGATCTCGCTGGGCGACCTCTTCCTGTCCACCTCCAGGCTGGAGGCCGCGCATCCGGCGGCGGCCTTCTGGTTGCGCTTCCAATGGCTGGGTATCGCCTTCGTGGCCCCGGTGTACCTGTGGTTCAGCGACGCCGTCCGGTCGAGCCTGGGCGAAGGCCCCGGCGCCCGCCGCGCCGTCACCCTGTCGGGCCTGGCCCTGGGCCTGCTCGCGCTCTTGGCGGTGCTTCGCGGCGACCTGCTGGTGAGCGGTCCTGTCGGCCAGCCGGGCGCCCTGCGCCTGGCCGCGGGGCCGCTCTTCGGCGCCTTCGGGCTGGTTTACTGGCTGCTCTGCGCCTGGGCGGCCTGGGGGCTGCGGCGCGCGGCCGGCCGCAGCCGGCAATCGCGCCCGCGCATGCTCTGGCTGGCCCCCAGCCTGGTCGCGCCGGTCTACGCCTTTCCCTGGCTCAGCCTGGTTCCGGCCGCTCAGGCGCCTTCGCCCACCGCCTTCCGCCTGTTCATCACCCTGGCCAACATCGGCACGGCGACGCTGCTGCTGGTGGTGGCCTACTCCCTGGCCTTCCAGGGCACCCTGGTGCCGGACCGGGCCATCAAGCGCGAGCTGGCCAAGTACCTCATCCAGACCATCCTCCCCGGCGCCTGCATCCTGGCCACGGCCCAGCTGGTGCCGGAGCGCCTGCAGCAGAGCCTGGGCCTGCCGCGCGACCTGGTCTTCATGGTGGCCACGGTCTTCGGCATCGTGGGCTACCAGATCGTGGTCCGGCTGCTCAAGCCGATGATCGACCGCCTGATCTACGGCAGCGGGAGCGCCGACGCCATCTGGCTGCGCCGCCTGGACGAGCGGCTGCTCACGGGTGAGGACCTGAGCCAGCTGCTCAACGGCATCCTGGCGGCGCTCTGCGAGCTGTGGCGGGTGGACGCCGGCGGCATCCTGGCGGTGGTCGACGACCGCCCGACCCTGGACCTGTGGTCCGGCGACGCGGGCATGCGCGGCCCACTTCTGGAAGCCCTGGACGGACCGGCCGTGGCGTCCATCGTGGAGCGCGGCGGCTTCCAGCCGCTGGCGGGCTTCCTCTGCCGCGCGCTGCGCGACGACGAAGGCGCCGCGCGGGGCCTCCTGGTGCTGGCGGCGCCGGCCGCGGCGCCGGCGGCGCAGGTGGCGGCGGAGACGGAGCTGCTGGTCAGCGGCGCGGAGCGCGCCCTGGCCGACCGAGCGGCCCAACAGCGGGTGCTGGCCGCCCTGAGGGCCCTGGAGCCGGAACTCACCCGCATGCAGCAGCTGCGTGGCCGCTCGCTCCAGGAGACGCCCGCGGACCTGGCGGAGGGCCTGTCGGCGGCGGCGGAAGCGGCGGACTCGGACGAGCTGGTGGCCTGGGTACGCGAAGCCCTGGCGCATTACTGGGGCGGCCCCAAGCTCACGGAGAGCCCGCTGCTGCGGCTCCGCCTGGTGCGCGAGGCCCTGAACCGCAACGAGGGCAACGCGGCCAAGGCCATGCGCGCGGTGCTGGACCAGGCCCTGGAGCGGCTGAAGCCGGACGGCGACCGCAGCCTGACGGCCAGCCAGTGGATGCTCTACAACATCCTGGAGCTCAAGTTCGTGCGCGGGCTCAAGGTGCGCGACATCGCGGTGCGCCTGGCGATGAGCGAGTCCGACCTCTACCGCAAGCAGCGGGTGGCCATCGAGGCCCTGGCGGAGCAGCTGGCGGCCCTGGACCAGGGACCGCCGGAGACGGAGACCACCGCGGGAGCGGCGGCGCGGGCGGGCACGGGTCCAAGCCCGGAACCGGACCCCGGGTCGCGACCGGCCGCCGAACCGGACCCCGGGTCGCCGGCGGGCTCCGGGCACCCGGCGGCATGAAGACGCGCGAGCTCCGGCGCCCCGCCATCCTGCCGGACCTGTCGCTGGGCGGCAGCGGGGCGCCCATCGCCCTCCTGCACGCCAACGGCTTCCCGCCCGGCGCCTATGGCGCCCTGGGGCGGGCGCTGGCGCCCTGGGGCGAGCTGCGCGGCTTGCGGCAGCGCCCGCTCTGGCCGGGCGAGCCGAGCGACGGCTTCGTCGACTGGTGGCCGCTCGCGGCCGACGCCCTGGCCTGGTTGGACCAGATCAGCCCTGCCGCGCCGGTGCGGGCCATCGGGCACAGCCTCGGGGCGGTGGCCTTCTTCTACGCGGCCCTGACGGCTCCGGAGCGCTTCCAGAGTCTCGTGCTGATCGAGCCGGTCTTCCTGCCACCGGCCTTGCTGGCACGTCTGGCGGCGGCGGGCCCGACGGCCGCGACCCACCTGCCCCTGGTCCAGGGCGCCCTGCAGCGCCGCGACCATTGGCCGGACCGCGCCGCGGCCTTCGCCCACCTGCGGCCGAAGCCGGTCTTCGGCCGCTTC
>JBGAUA010000122.1:0-10533 GCA_044228875.1 Anaerolineae bacterium | reverse complement strand
GGCGCGGGATGGCTAGGCGCACCAGCTCCATGGCGGAAGGGATCAGCGCACCGCTCTCGGCATACTTCCCGAACATCACCGAACCGATCTCGCAGGCGCGAATCCCGCCCACGCGATACAGCCCGCACGACACCGCCTGCCCCGGGAACTGCTCCGCAGGGATGTGCGGCACGAAGTGCTTCGCGTCGATGTAGATCGCGTGACCGCCCGGCGGCTCGATGATCCGCACCCCGGCGGACAGCAGCTTCTCGCCCAGGTAGGCCGTGCTGCGGATGCGGTAGGCCAGGTAATCCTCTTCCACCACCTCCATGAAGCCCTGGGCCATGGCTTCCAGGTCCCGTCCCGCCAGGCCTCCGTAGGTGACATAGCCCTCGGTCAGGATCAAGAGGTTGCCGGCGCGGTCGAAAAGGGCCGGGTCCCGGAGCAGCAGCACCCCGCCGATGTTGACCATCCCGTCCTTCTTGGCCGAGATGGTGGCGCCGTCGGCCAGGTCGAACATCTCGCGGACGATGGCCCGCACGGTGCGCTGGCCCTGCCCGGCCTCGCGCTGCTTGATGAACCAGGCGTTCTCCGCGAAGCGGCAGGCGTCCAGGAACAAGGGCAGCCCGTGCGCGTCGCAGACGCGGCGCACCGCGCGCAGGTTCTCCAGGCTCACCGGCTGGCCGCCGCCGCTGTTGTTGGTGATGGTCACCATCACCAGGGGGATGCTGCCCGGGCCCACCTCGCGGATCAGCGCCTCCAGCGCCGCCACGTCCATGTTGCCCTTGAAGGGGTGCCGGTCGGCGGCCAGGGCGGCCTCGGGGATGGGCAGGTTGACGGCCCGCGCGCCGCTGTGCTCCACGTTGGCCCGCGTGGTGTCGAAGTGGGCGTTGTTGGGCACCACCTTGCCCGGTCCGCCGGTCAACTCGAAGAGGATGCGCTCGCTGGCACGGCCCTGATGGGTGGGCAGCACCCGCTGGAAGCCGGTCAGCTCCCGCATCGTCGCCTCGAAGCGGTAGAAGGACTCCGCGCCGGCATAGGACTCGTCGGCGCGCATGATGCCGGCCCATTGCAGGGCGCTCATCGAGCCGGTGCCGGAGTCGGTGAGCAGGTCGATGAGGACGTCGCGGGCATGGATCAGAAACGGGTTGAAGCCGGCCTGGTGCAGGATGGCCTCCCGCTCCTCGGGCGTCGTCATCCGGATCGGCTCGACGCTCTTGATGCGGAAGGGCTCGATGATGGTCTTCATGGCGGGCTCCTCGAGGTCGCGTACGGAGCGGGACCCTGGCCGACGGACGGTCGGCGCCGACGGGGCCTCGATGCCCCGTCGCCATTGTAGACCCGCGCCGCTCCGGACGAGCGGCGGCTGACGGAGCAGGGCGCAGCCAACGGGCGGGTGGCAGGCTTCCACGCAAGTTCTGGACTTGCTTCGGACCTGGTGCTATTCTGCCTGCCGGTTACGAGCCCGGCCGAGCATCGGGCGTCCGTGTGTGGCATGGACGGGTAGCTCGGACTGAATCCATGCGAAAGGTGCATGTCAAATGGGGGCGAAGCTGTTCGTCGGAGGCCTCTCCTGGGGCACGACCGATGAGGGTCTCCGAGCGGCCTTTGAGTCGTTCGGGGAAGTCGAAGAAGCCAAGGTCGTGACGGACCGTGAAACGGGTCGTTCGCGGGGCTTCGGTTTCGTGAGTTTCACGGATGAGGCCAGCGCCAACAACGCGCGGGCGCAGATGGACGGCAAGGTCCTGGACGGTCGCACCTTGAAGGTCGACTTCGCGACCGACAAGCCGGGCGGCGGTGGCGGCGGCTACGGCGGCGGCGGTGGTCGCGGCGGCGGTGGCGGCGGCTACGGCGGCGGTGGTGGCGGCTACGGCGGCGGTGGTCGCGGCGGCGGTGGCGGCGGCTACGGTGGCGGCGGTGGCGGTGGTGGTGGCCGCGGCGGCTACGGCGGCGGACGCGACCGCTACTAGGGGCGACTGCCGAACCCTGAAATGAATATCCGACAAGGCCCGTGACGGCATGCCGTCACGGGCCTTGTTCGTGCGTTTGCCGATCTCAGCCCAGTTCGTCCACCCACAGCGCCGCCGCGAGCTCGCGGTCGACCACCAGCGACACGCCGGCCAGGTCGTCGATGACCAGGCTGATCGACGGCTCGTCCGGCTCCGCCCGCAGCACCGTCAGCACCACGTCGGGCCGCAGGCCGAGGCGGCCCAAGGCGCGCAGGCGCTCGGCATCCTCGTCCATCACCTCGCGGATGACCAGATGCGCGCCCGCGCCGAACTCGGAGAGCAGGCGGTAGACGGGCGGCACGAAGGGCCCGACCTTGGGGGGGATCATGGCCCCGTGCGGATCGCGCCGGGGATCGCCCAGCACCTCCGCCATGCGGTCCTCGAGGGCTTCCGAGATGTGGTGCTCCAGGCGATGCGCCTCGTCGTGCACCTGATCCCAGGACACGCCCAGGGCCTCGGCGAGGTAGGTCTCGATCAGCCGATGGTGGCGGATCACCTCCAGGGCCATCTGCTCGCCGGCCGGGGTCAGCACGACGCCGGCATAGCGCTCGTGCGTCACCAGCCCCAGGCCGTGCAGCCGCTTGAGCATCCCCGTGGCGGAGGCCGGCGCGACGTTCATGCTCCGGGCCAGTGCGGTAGTCGCGACGGGCCGCTCCTGCTGCTGCAGCTGGTAGATGGCCCGGACATAGTCCTCGATGGCGACGCTGCGTTCCATGGTGGATCCAGACGGAGGGTGTCCCCGGGGGGAGGCGAACGGCAATTCTGCCACAGTCGGCAACGCCGTCGCGGCGGCTGCTATGATCGCCCGATTCGAAGCGGCGCTTCGCGCGCGGTCCGCGCGTCCGCCATCCTAGGCGCCGCAACAGAGCGTGGAGGCATCATGAAGGATCCAGGAGGCGTCTTGACCCGGCGGCGGTCGCCACGGCGCCCATGGCGTGCCGGCCTGCTGCTCGCCGCGGGCCTGCTGGCCGGCGGCCTGCTCGGCGCCGGAGCGCGCGCGGGCCACGCGCGCCCGGCATCGCCGCGACAGGCCACGCCAGGTCCCGGCGCCGTCACCGCTCCGGGCGCGACGGTGCAGCGTGTGGCCACCGGCTTCACCTTCACCGAGGGCCCCGCGGCGGACGCGGCGGGCGATGTGTGGTTCACGGATGTGCGGCAATCGCGGATCCACCGCTGGCGGGCGGCCACCGACACGGTGGAGGCCATGCGCGACCAGACCGGTGGGGCCAACGGCCTGTACTTCGACGCGGCGGGACGGCTGGTGATCTGCGAGGGCGGCAACCGGCGGATGACCCGCCTGGAGGCCGACGGCAGCCTGACCCTGCTCATGGACGCCTACGACGGCAAGAAGCTCAACAGTCCCAATGACCTGTGGGTGGCCCCGGGCGGCGACATCTACTTCAGCGATCCGCGCTACGGCGACGCCGGCAACCTGGAGCAGGATGGCATGCATGTCTACCTGATCCCCGCCGACGGGCGCGCGCCGCGGCGGGTGACGGCCGACCTCACGACCCCCAACGGCCTGATCGGCACGCCGGACGGGCGGACGCTGTACATCGCCGACGCGGGGGCGCGGCGCATCTGGCGCTATGCGGTGGCCGCCGACGGCATGCTCGAGGGCAAGACGCTCTTCACCGAGCGGGGCTCGGATGGCATGAGCCTGGACGAGCGCGGCAACGTGTACCTGGCCAACGGCTCTCAGATCTGGGTCTACGGCCCGGACGGCGGCCTGCTGGAGACCATCGCCGTGCCCGAAGCGCCGGCCAACCTGACCTTTGGCGGAGGGGACCGGCGGACCTTGTTCATCACCGCGCGAACCTCGGTCTACCGCATCGCCATGGCGCTGCGGGGGGCGCGGATGCCGGTGGAGGGGGGCGGCGCGCCGACGGCCACCATGGCGCTGCCGGCTACAGCGACGCCTACGGCCACCGCCACCGAATCGTCGCCGACTTCCGAAGCCACGCCGACGGCAGGGCCCACGACGCCGGCGCCGCTCGAGCGCTGCTTCCTTCCCTGGGCGGGAGGGCGTCCGTAGGGCTGGCCGGCGACGGCGGACGCTCTGGGTCGGTTGCGGACTGGTCCCCAGAGGCCATCGACGGTATGCTGATCCTGTTGCGGTCTGGTATCGCAAGCAGTCGGGTGGAGCCAGGAACACAGGAGCGTTGAGATGAGCGCGAGAATGGGCCTTTGGATCGATCACGAACAGGCAATCGTCGTGGCCTTGACGGACTCGGGGGAGGAGATCGGACGGATCGAATCGCAGGTGGACACAAAGTCCCGGCGCGACAACCAGGCGGATGATCACCGCCAGCGGGCGCTGACGGGCCATCTCAACGTGTACTACGACGCGGTCATCGATCGCATCGGCGAAGCGGAATCGATTCTGATCTTCGGGCCGGGTGAGGCCAAGACGGAGTTGCGCCAGCGTCTTGAAACGCACAAGCTCGACGGCCGCATCGTCGGCGTCGATGCCGCGGACAGGATGACGGACGCTCAGATCGCGGCGAAGGTCCGCCAGCACTTCGCCGGCTAGCGAATGCGTTCCGAGCGGTGCAGGCAGGGACGCAGGGCCGGCGAAGGCGAGTGGTCACGACCAGCTGAGCCCATGACCGGCCGCCACCGAGGAGCGAGACAGCATGGCTTTCGAAGCGATCATGCGTGCGGCGCAGAAGCACAACGTCGCCCTCGAGGCGCTTGCCGCCTTGGGCGCCAGACTGCGCGCCGATTCGGAGCCGTTGGACCTGGATCCCGAGCTCGCGCCCTTGATCGAGCGGGTGGTGGTCGCCATGGGCTTCGACGCCGCGACGCTGGCCTCGCTGGACCAGGCGCAGCGCCAGGCTGCCGCAGGCATGATTCGCAGCTTCTTTCGCCAGGCGGCGGAGATGTTGGAGCAGCCGGACCGGCCGCCGGGCTGGGCCTACGACGATCCGGCGATCCTGCAGAGCCAGGGGCGCGGGTCCAGGGCGTTGGTGCCGATCATCCAGCAGATCGCCCCGACGCTGGGCGACCTGGCCCAGCGGCTCCAGAATCCCGGCGGCGCCTTTCTCGATGTGGGCACAGGCGCCGGATGGTTGGCCATGGGCATGGCCGCGGCCTATCCCCGGCTTGCGGTCGTCGGCATCGACATCTGGAAGCCTGCCCTGGACCTGGCGGCGGTCAACTGCGCGGCGCTGTCTGAGCGCGTCACCCTGCGCGAGCAGGATGTCGCCCAGCTGCGCGATGAGGAACGCTACGATGCCGTGTTCCTTCCGGGCCCTTTTCTTCCTCGACCGGTGGTCGCCACCGCCGTTGAGCGCGCCCGGCTCGCCTTGCTCCAAGGAGGCTGGCTGCTCTTCGGTCTCTACGCCCCCATCGACGACCCGCTCTCGGCGAGCCTGACCGATCTGCGCACGGTCCGCTCAGGCGGCCATCCGTGGGCCGCGGACGAGGTGGTGGCCCTCATGGACGCCGCGGGTCTCACCGCGACCCGCGCCTTCGAACGAGACTGGCAGATGCCGATGACCTTCGTGGCCGGCATGCGACCGAATTGAGGTGATCCCCATGCTCTTCGACCTCCCCGCCGCTCGCGCCCGTCTGGCCGCCAACGCCAAGGCCATCGCCGCCCTCGTCGAAGCCGTGGGCGCCGAGCAGGCCGCGTGGAAGCCCGGCCCCGAGGACTGGTCCATCCTGGAGACAGTCTGCCATCTGGCGGACGAGGAGCGGCTGGACTTCCGCGCTCGCCTCGAGCTCTGCCTGCGGGATCCAGCCCTGCCCTGGCCGCCCATCGACCCGGCCGGCTGGGTGACCACGCGGGGCTACAACGAGCGGCTGCTTGGGGCGGAACTGGCGGACTTTCTGTCCGAGCGGGAGCGGAGCCTCGCCTGGCTGGCGGGGCTGGAGGCGCCGGACTGGCGGCAGACGTCGGTTCGGCCCGTCCGCAGCCTCAGCGCCGGCGACCTCCTGGTGTCCTGGCTGGCCCATGACCTGCTGCACCTGCGGCAGCTCGTGGAACTGCATCGCGCCTGGCTGGCGCGGGAGGCCGGCGACTTCGACCTTGGCTACGCCGGGGACTGGTGATGGCTTCTCCCGACGGGTTGACCACGATGCTGGCGCGTGAACACGACTACCTCAAGGAATCCAGCTTCCACAGCGACAGCCTGCGCGACCGCTTCATCCAGCTCTACCTGGTGCTGGCCGGCTCGGCGCTCAGCGGGGCCGTGGCCCTGGCCGGCAGCGACCGGCCCCTGCTGCCCGAGGTGCTGGCCGTCTTGACCGGTTCCTTGGCCCTCGTAGGCCTGATGGTGCTCCTGATGCTCGTCCGCCTCCGGCGCGTCTCCGTGGAATGCATGCAGGGCATGTCCCTGATCAAGCTCGCCGTCAGCCGCGATCTGGACAGCGCCGATCGGGCGCGCCTCGCCGACACGCTCATCTGGGACGAGCAGACCCTGCCCGGCGCTCCCCGCGCCTGGAGCAGCCTGCGCACCGTGCATGCCCTCAGCGCCGGCGTGGTCATCCAGCTGGCCGGGCTGCTGGGCGGGGCCGCCGTCTTCTTCGGCGTCCAGTCCGTCTTCGGCGTCCCGGACCTCGCGGTATTGCGCTGGTCCGCCGCCTTCAGCCTTGCCGTCATCCTCGGCCTCTACCGCCTGTACATCGTCCTGCTGCGGCGGGAGATGACCGACCTCTCGGCCCGCTTCCAGGAGCGGCGCGACCGCCTGGAGACGTCATGACCGCGGCCGTCTCAGAACCCGTGGACAGCCCGCGCCCATCCCAACGCCCTTGCCCTGCCCGCGCCCATCCCAACGCCCCCGGGCCTGCCCCGCGTCCACCGGAGCCCCCATGACCTCCTTCGTCAGCATCGATCCGACGACCGGCGAGCGCATCGCCGACTACCCCGCCCTGGACGCCCGGCAGATCGACCGCGCCCTGGACGCCGCGCGGGCCGCCTTCGCCGCCTGGCAGCGCGCTGACGTCGCCGAGCGGGTGGCTCCCCTACGGCGCGCCGCCGAGATCCTGGAGGCGCGCGCGGACGCCTACGCCCTGCTGATGGCCCGGGAGATGGGCAAGCCCCTGCGCGAGGGCCGCGCCGAGATCCTGAAATGCGCATCCGTCTGCCGCTACTACGCCGCGGAGGCGGCCGCCATGCTGACCGACCAGCCGCGGCCCTCCGACGCCGCCCGCAGCTACGTCGCCCACCGCCCCCTCGGCGTGGTGCTCGGCATCATGCCCTGGAACTTCCCTTTCTGGCAGGCCATCCGCTTCAGCGCCCCCACCCTGGCCGCCGGCAACACCGTGCTGCTCAAGCATGCCCCTTCGGTCAGCGGCTGCGCCCTGGCCTTGGAGGCGCTGTGGCGGGAGGCCGGCCTTCCGGAGGGGGCCTTCCAGACCCTGCTGGCCGAGGTGGAGCGGCTGCCCGCGGTCATCGCCGACCCCCGGGTGGCCGCGGTATCCCTCACCGGCAGCAGCCGCGCCGGACGCGCCGTGGCCGCCGCCGCCGGGGCGGCGCTCAAGCCCTGCGTGCTGGAGCTGGGCGGCAGCGATCCCGCCATCGTCCTGGCCGACGCCGACCTGGAGCTGGCCGTGGAGCAATGCGCCGTCGGCCGGATGATCAACGGGGGGCAGAGCTGCATCGCCACCAAGCGCATCATCGTCAGCCGCCCCCTGCGCGCGGCCTTCGAGGAGGCGCTGCTGGCCCGCCTGGCGCGGCTGCGCGCGGGCGACCCGCGCGACGAGGCCACCGAGCTCGGGCCCATGGCGCGAGAGGACCTGCGGGACGCCCTGGCGCGGCAGGTGGCGGCAAGCATCGCCGCCGGCGCCGCCTGCCGACTGGGCGGGCAGTCCCCGACCGGCGCCGGCTGGTTCTACCCCGTCACCCTCCTCGCCGATCCGCATCCGGCGAGCCCCGCCTGTCGCGAGGAGCTCTTCGGGCCCGTGGCCACCCTGATTGAGGCCGCCGACGAGGAGGATGCCATCCGCCTGGCCAACGACACGGCCTACGGCCTGGGCGCGGCGATCTACAGCCGGGACAGCGCCCACGCCGAGGCCATCGCCCGTGATCGCCTGGAGGCCGGGTCGGCCTTCGTCAACGCCTTTGTCCGCTCCGATCCGCGCCTGCCCTTCGGCGGCACCAAGGACAGCGGCTGGGGCCGCGAGCTGGGGCGGGAGGGCCTCCTCGCCTTCACCAGCGCCAAGACCGTTTGGGTGGCCTGACCGCGGCCCATGGGACGCCGACGCCCGCCGGCCGTCGCCTGCCGGCCGCCGGCCGTTGTGTCAGGTCCGTAGGGGCGGTCCCGCCCCTACGACATCCCCGTCGTCCGATTGCCATCGATGCGCGCGCCCCGTCCATCCTAGGCCAACCACCCCCCTCCGTGTTAGACTCTCGCCGCTTCCGACCCCTCGCCTTCGTCCAGCCAGCAGGAGCCTGCCATGCGGCACAGCAAAGACAACATCGAGCGCGTTTCCGAGACCATCCGCAAGGAAGGCGTGCAGTTCATCAACCTCCAGTTCACGGATATCCTGGGCGGGGTCAAGAGCGTGGGCATCCCCGTGGAGGTCTTCCCGGATGTCCTCGACCACGGCCTGTGGTTCGACGGCTCCTCCGTGCAGGGCTTCGCGCGCATCGCCGAGAGCGACATGCTGCTGCACCCCGACCTGGACACCTTCGCCGTCATCCCCTGGGACACCGACGTGCCCACCGCCCGTGTCATCTGCGACGTGCACGAGCCCAACGGCGACCCCTTCATGGGCGATCCGCGCCAGGTGCTGCGCCGTGCCCTGGCCGAGGCCGAGGCCATGGGCTACCGCTTCTACACCGGGCCGGAGCTGGAGTTCTTCCTGTTCAAGCCCCATGCCGACGGCAGCCTGACGCCCCTCGTGCCGCATGATGCCGCCGGCTACTTCGACATGAGCACCGACCTGGCGCATTCCGTGCGGCGGCAGATGGTACGGGCCCTGCAGGCCTTCGGGATCACCGTGGAGGCCCTGCACCACGAGGTGGCCGTCGGCCAGCACGAGATCGACTTCAAGTACGACCACGCCCTCAAGAGCGCCGACCAGGCCATCACCCTGCGGGTGGCGCTCAAGGCCATCGCCCAGCTCAACGGCCTGCACTGCACCTTCATGCCCAAGCCGGTGGCGCGGATCAACGGCTCCGGCATGCATACCCACCAGAGCCTGTGGAAGGATGGGGTCAACGCCTTTGCCGACCCGAACGACGCCTACGGCCTCAGCGAACTGGCGCGGCAGTACATCGCCGGCCAGCTGCACCATGCCCGCGCGCTTTCCGCCGTGATCGCCCCGCTGGTCAACAGCTACAAGCGCCTGGTGCCCGGCTACGAGGCGCCGGTCTACCTCAGCTGGGCCCGCACCAACCGCTCGGCGCTCATCCGCATCCCCAAGATCAGCCCCGGCCGGGTGAAGACGGCCACCCGCGTGGAGCTGCGCTGCCCGGACCCGGCGGCCAACCCCTACCTGGTCTTCGCCTGCATCCTCATGGCCGGCCTGGACGGCGTCAAGCGCAAGCTGCCGGTGCCGGCGGCGCGCGAAGAGGACCTGTACCACCTGGACGCCGCCGCCCTGCAGCAGCTCACGGCCATGCCCGGCAGCCTGGGCGAGGCCATCGCGGAGCTGGAGGGTAGCGAGCTCATGCGCCGGGCCCTGGGCGACCACCTCTACAGCCATTACCTCGAGGCCAAGCACCAGGAATGGGACGACTACCGCCTGTCCGTCAGCCAATGGGAGCTGGACCGCTACCTGACGCAGTACTGAGGGGCAGGGCGATCGAGGCCGGCAGGCCCATGGCGGCGGGCGGATCGGAAGACCAGGACCTCGAGGGCAAGCCCCTGGGCCGGAGCCTCGGCTGGCGGCTGCACGCCACCCGCTACCTCTACCGGAGCCAATGGTTCGACCTGCGCCAGGACGAGATCAGCCTGCCCTCCGGGGCGCCGGCCACCTTCACCTACGTGGAGCATCCGGGCTTCGCCACCGTCGTGCCGCTGACGGCCGCCGGCGAGATCATCCTGATCCGGAGCTACCGCTACACGGTGGACGACTGGGCCTGGGAGCTGCCCGCGGGGGGCTTCGGCAACAAGCAGGGCCTGAGCCCCGCCGACGTGGCCCGCGAGGAGCTGCTCGAGGAGACCGGCTGCCGGATCACAGGCGAGCTGATCCCGGTGGCCCGCTACTACGACGGCATCGGCAACACCAGCACGCCGGCGGAGATCTTCCTGGCCACCGGCGTCCTGCGGGACGGGGCGCAGGCCCTCGACGAGACGGAGCAGATCGAGGTCCATCCCCTCCCGGCCCACGACGCCCTCGCCCTGGCCCGCTCCGGCGGGATCACCGACGGCGCCTCGGCCCTCGCCCTCCTGCTCTGCGCGCCCTTGATCGAGGCGCACCTGGCGGCGCTCGAAGGCCCCGATCCCGCGGCGCGATAACCTCGCGCCCCCCCCGAACCCACTGCCACCGCAGCAGAGATCACCCACGGGCCACCCCCACCCCCGCAAGGCACATTTAAGTCCTCGCGCCCCTCTAACCCACCGCCACCCCAACAGACGACACCCACCCCCTC
>JBGAUA010000121.1:0-10544 GCA_044228875.1 Anaerolineae bacterium | reverse complement strand
GGTAGAGCGGAGACCAGAGGGTCAGGCCGGGCAGGATGGCGCCCAGCAGCTCGGCGGGGGGGAAGCCGCCGGAAAGCATGGCGTAGTCGGCCGAGGCGCGGGTGCTGCGGCGCATGAAGTCCAGGGCCGGCAGCCAGCCGGGGGCGGCGAGCAGGAGCGCGAGGAGGGCGGAGAGGAGGTAGGTGGCGGCGGGGCGAAGGGAGCGGCGAAGCCGCCCCCACCCCCCGGCCCCGTCCCGGAGCAACCCCCACCCCCTGACCCCCTCCCCCAAGACGGCTGGTGGAGGGGGCGTGTGGGGGACCGAAGGACGTCCACACCAGCCCCGCCACAGGGCGAAGGCCAGGCCGATGCAGCCCACATGCAGCGCTGTCTGCGCATGCCCGGCCAGGAGGATGAGGGCCAGAGCCAGGGACTGCCAGGGGTCCGGCCGCGGGCGCCGGGCTCCCGGCGTGGCGGACCGTTGCCCGCCGTCCGCCGCCGCGTCGCCGACCATCCCCACGTCGGCCGCGGCTACCGCGTCGCCGACCACCACTCCGCCGCCCTCCGCCGCCCGGTCGATGGCCCAGAGCAGCAGCGGCAGCCAGGTGACACCCTCGAGGATGGCCAGCTGCAGCATGGGGTAGCCCGTGAGGTAGCCCCCCAGGCCGAAGCAGAGCGCCGCCACCAGGGCCCCGCCGCGGTAGCCCAGGTGGCGCCGGGCGAACAGGTAGGTGAAGGCGGCGGTCAGGCCCAGGTGCAGGAGGACCTGCAGCTCCAGGGCCAAGAGGGGCAGCCGCCCCCAGATGCCGGCCGCGGCCAGGTACAGGAGCAGGTTGGGCGGGTAGGCCACCGCCGACTGGATGTCGGCCCAGAAGGGTGCGCCGCCGTAGGCAAAGGGGTTCCACAGGGGCAGTCGCCCATCGGCCAGCTCGCGCACCGCGAAGTCGGCGAAGGCCTGGAACTGGTCGATGAAGTCCCCTTCCGCCAGGTACTGCCGCCCCCCCACCAGGCCCAGGAGCGGCTGGAAGAAGAGGAAGGGCAGCAGCAGGAGGGCCAGGGCGACCAGGCTGTCGCTGCGGGTCCAGGGGCGCTGCGGGGTCATGGGAACGGGCAAGCGGCAACGGGCAACGACGTCCGGATGGTGACAACAGGAATCGGCGCCATCCTGCCCTCCTCGCTGCGCATCGACCTGTCCGGCCTACGGTGTGCCGTCGACAGGATCCTCCGCGGGGACAAGGTCGGCGGCATTCTCGTCGGCCAGGGCTTCGCGCAGTTCACCGAGCGTCGCGAGCGCCGCGGCGACCATGTGCGGTTCGGTGGGCTGCTGCAGCGCTTCCACCTCCGCGTCGCGCCGATTGCGCACGTTGGGCAGATCCTTCCGCAGCTCCTCGAGAAGATCGATCAGCTTGGTCACCTTCTGCTCGGTCAGCAGGTTCACCTGGAGATCGAGGTGCATGTGCCGCTCGCTCAGCTTCTGCTGGCGGTTCTGGGTGATCAGCACCATGGTGGCCACGACCAACGCGGCGAGGCCGATGACTCCCTGGAGGACGTGATAGGGCCAGGGATCCCCGTAGCCCCAGCCCAGCCACCGCCCCAGCTCGATCGCGATCATCCAGCACGCGGAGAAGGCGAGGATCGCGTACAGCGCCGCGGGGCGCCCCAGGGCCGCGGTGGCCCGCTCGACGGCCCGCTGGTGGGCGTTGATTTCGCGCTCGGCCTGGAGATGCATTTCGCTGACGGCGTGGACGTTGCGCTCGACATGATCGGCGAACGGTGAATCTGGTCCCTGCGGCGCATTCGACGAGGCTGGCCGTCCCTGTTCGCGCATGCTGTCTCCTGAAGATGGATGAATGACTGGAAGCATAGGACCGCCCCAGCCGGCGGTCAATCGCCTTTCGGCCCACGGGTGGCCAGTTGCTGTGGATGGTGCGGGGTCATGGCGGGCCGCCGGCGCCCGATGTCGGTGTCGATGTCCGAGGCGGTATCGGCGGCGGTGTCGGCAGCGTATCCGGCAGAGGCGGATCGACGCGCAGCGCGAAACGGGTGACCAGCCGGTCCACAAAGCCATCGCCACCGTCCCGTGGAGTATAGGCCCTGAGCTCCAGGAGGTAGCGACCGGGGGCCAGATCCTCCGGCAGAGCGAGGCCTTGACGGTCCAGCCAGGGCGGAGCGGGATCCTCGGGGGATGGCTGGGCGCGCCGCGGCCACCACAGGAGGACCGGGCGATCCGCGGCGGCCGCGGCCGGAGCGTCGACCGTATCGGCCGACCGGCGCAGGCGGATCGACAGCCGTGCGGGGACATCGCGGCCCGTCGCCGCGGACCAGCCGAGCCGCAGGACGAAGGCCTCGCCGGCCGTCCCGACCCTCGCAGGCGCCTCGATGGCCAGGGTGAGGGCGCCGTCCGGCGAGCGCGCCGACGGGGTCGCCGGTCCGGGCGCCGGCCCCGGCCCGGTCCGAGCATCCGCCTGCGCCTCGTCCGGCGGAAGCAGGAAGCGGCGCAGCCGCCAGTCCTGCAGGACGCTGTCCGCCACCGGGTAGGCGCGAGCGTCCAGCCAGGCGGAGGCCCAGCCGCGGGCCTGTCCGTCCTCGACCAGCCAGATCGTGGCGTATTCGCCGGCCAGGACGTCCAGACGCTCGACGGTCTTGTCTCGCGCGGCGCCGTCCTCGCCGTCCGGCAGCCGCAGGACCTTCACCGGCATGCCCTCCGTCCGGTAGCGCCTGGCAAGGCCTTCGCTGGGGCCATCCAGGAGCAGCACCGTGTCCTCGTCGTGGGTGGAGGGGTAGAGGACGGGTTGGGTGGAGGGGTCGCGTGCTGTAGCGGCGGTCAGGGCCAGGAGGGCACGGTAGTCCGGCTTCTGGAACGCGGGGTCGGTGTACAGGTTGCGCAGCGGCATGACCGCCGTCGCGGCGATGAGGCCGCCGGCCGCCAGGGACCAGCGGCGGCCGAGGGCCGCGCCACCACGAGCCACCAGCAGGTAGAAGCCGCCCAGGCCGGCCATGAAGTAGCGCGGGTCATAGTCGGCCAGCCGCCGACCGTCCGCTGCGGGATGGCTGGTGGCGGTCAGGATGAGGGCGTATGCCAGGGGCGGGAGCAGGCCCAGGGCGAGGGCACGCGCGGCGCGGGGGTGCTCGGTGTCGCGATGGCTGGTCGCGGACCGGACCCATGCGATCAGGCCGACCAGCGCGAGGACCAGATAGACCGCGGTGCCGAGCTGCGACGGCGCCGGAGCGCCGGGGCTCCAATCCGCCCGGGTGCCCGTGCTCCAGGCCCCCAGATTGGCCCAGGCCGCGCCGGCCAATGGCCAGCCTTCGCGCCAGCCTTGGTGATCCAGGATGCCGAGGGCGCGAGGGAGCCAGGGGGCGTAGAGCAGGGCGGCGGTGAGGACGGCGAGGAGGTAGCCGCGAGTGAGCCGGAGGGTGGTCGGGTACGGGTTCAGCAAGGGCCAGGGCAGCAGGGGGACGAGGGCCAGGACGCCGTAGGCATGGGTCAGGACCGCGGCCGCCGCCAGGGCGCCGGCGAGGATCCAGTCACGGCGTCGGCCGGAGCGCTCGGCGTGGAGCAGGGCCAGGGGAGTCGCCAGCGCCAGGCACCCGAGCAGGGCGTAGCCGCGGGCCTCCTGGCCGTAATAGACCAGGAAGGGATTGACCGCGGCGATCAGGCCCAGCAGTCGGCCCGCGCGCCGGCCCGCCAGCCGCCGCCCCAAGGCCATGGCCAGGGGGACGGCGGCGACCGAAGCCAGGAGCGAGGGCCAGCGAAGGGCCAGGTCGCCGCTGCCGGCCAGGAGCGACCAGGTGCGCATCAGCGCGTAATACAGCGGACCTTGTTCCACCGGCAATCCGCGCAGCATGTCCCACAGGGGGGTCAGGGCGCGGTCCAGGGTGATGTCCTCGTCGCTCCACAGGCTCTGGGCCGCCAGGCGATGGGCCCTGAGGGCCAGGGCCATGGCGATCAGGGCAAGGCCGGCCCAGGGCAGGGAGCGGCGCCGGACGATGGTGGCGGAAGAGGGGGGCTGCACGCGGGCTATTGTGGACCAGGCGACCGCCCCTTGCCCAGCGGCGGGGACCGGCCGAGTCAACCCCCGGCCGACAACGCCTAGGGATCAACACCCGTCTCGCTGCCCTGGGGTCCGGTGGGCAGGAGCAGCCAGCGGCGGCCGTCGGCGCCTTGCCGGAGGTCCGGCCGGCGCGGGTCATCTGCCGCTGGTGCCAGGTTGGCGGGGCCCTCGAGCCGCGTGGGGGCCACCGGGGATTCGAGGAGCCCGCGCTCGGGCGCCGCCCCGGACCCAACCTGCCCCGCCCGCCCCACCGGCTGCACCGCGCGCGGCAGGAAGATCCGCCGTCCGCCCGCGCTCGGGTCCGGGGCCGGCCGGTCCGGCGCCTCGAAGCCGTCGGTCTGGGCGATCACCTGGTGCCCGCCGGCCACCGTCACGGTGGCGCGGATGGCCGTGATGTCGTCCAAGGTCCACCCACCGCGCGGCGGGACCTCAGCGGCGGCGAAGCGCCAGCGACCGGCGCTGTCCGTCTCGCGGCGCAGGTCCAGGCGCCGGCCGTCGGCCAGGCGCAGGCCGAGGGTCACGATGGTGCCCGCCGGGGCCTCGCCCGCCACCGGCTCGCCGCGGCTCCAGTCGAAGCCCAGGGTCGGCACCGTGACCGTGGCCACCTGACCGTCCGTGTCCAACGCCACCACGTCGCCGGCCTGGATGCGCGCTGAGGCGCCGTCCGGGCCCTGCAGACCGATGCCGAAGCGGCCATCGCCGTCCGCCACGGCCGAGCCGGACGCCGTCGCGGCGCCTGCGCGACGCAGGTCGGCCCGCAAGGCCGCGGCGCTGTTGGCCGTTCCCGCCACGCGGTCCGAGTCGATATGCACCTGCAACAGGCTGCGGTAGATCTGGCGGAAGACCTGGTGGCCATTGGGCAAGGGGACGTAGAGGTCGAAGCCCTGGCCGGCCGCCAGGGAAGGCAGACCGGTGGTGAAGCGGCCGTCGTCGTCGGTCTCGGTGGCCATCAGGCCCACGAAGCCGGCTCCCCGTTGGAGGCCCTCGAGGCAGCGGCGGGCCGGCCATTGCAGGAAGACGGTGCTGCGCGCCGGGCCGCGGCCCTGCAGCAGGCCCTGCTCCCAGTTCGGGGTCAAGGCCAACTCCGGCAAGTCCACCGTCAGGACTTCGCCGCCGATCTCGGTGACCATGCGCTGCCCCGCGGCGCTGCGCAGGAGGGCGCCGGCAGCGTCCGCCAAGCTCAGCCGGAAGCGGCCCAAGCTGTCCGTGCGCCCCTCGCCGCGCGACAGGCGGCGGCCGTCGGAGGCCAGCAGCTCTGCCCCCACCGCGCTGCGCACCGCACCGAGACCGCAGGCGTTGGGTCCGCCCATCTCGGCACGAAGCAGCGGCACGACCGCGCGTCGGATGACCACATGCCCCGTCGCCAGACGGTAGCGCGCCTGCACCTGGGTGCCCGGCTCCAAGTGCCAGGAAGGCACCAGGTCGGCCGTCCAGCTACCGTCGGCCTGGATGGCCGGCCAGTCCTGGCTGATGGCGAAGTCCTCCTGCAGGGCGGAACCGGCCGCCACCGTCAGGTCGCCGCCCAGGGGCGCGCGCCCGCTGATCCGGTTGCGCGCCCGATCGGCGTCCACCGTCAGTTCCGGCAAGGTCAGCCGCAGGGCGTCGCCCACCGGCTCCAGCTGCCGCAGTTCCAGCTGGTCACCCGCCCGAAGCGTGACGGCATCCGGCAGCTCCAGCTGGAAGCCGCCGCGGGCGTCGGCGGTCAGGGCCTGCTGCAGCAGGGTCTGGCCCTGGCGCCGGAGGTCCAGGGCCAGGCGGGCGCCCGGGGCAGCCGCGCCGCTGACCTGGCCGCGGCTGAGGTCCACCGTCAGGCCGGGAATGCTGAGGGTGCGCCGCAGGGCATGGCCGCCCAGGTCGACGAAGAGTCCCACGGCATCGTTGTAGGCCAAATCCGCCTGGCCGTGGAAGTCGTGGCGGAAACGGCCCTGCGCGTCGGCCTGCACGTCGACCGTCAAGGGCGCGCCGCCGTAAGGGCGCAGCTGGATCTGCAGCTTCTGGCCGGGCGCGGCCTGCCCGGTCACCAGGTCGTCCTCCACGAAGGCCGCGCCATCCAGGTCGGTGATCGCCAGCGCCACCACCTGGTCGCCGGCCGTCAGGCGCAGTCGGTCGCCGCTGCGCGGGCGCACCGTCTGCCCGGCCACATCCACGAAGGCGCTGCTGAAACGGCCGCTGAGCAGGCCCAGGGACGCCACCAGGTCTGCCGGCAGGTCCAGGCCGCTGAAGTCCTGGGCCGTGGTGCGCACCGAGGCCACCAGGGCGCCTGTGCCGTCCAGGAGCTGGGCTTCCAAGAGCGTGCCCGGCGTGGCGCGCCCGGAAAGGCCGCCCTCGCCCAGGTCCACCGTCACCGCCAGGGCCACCCAGCCGCGGCCGAAGACCTGGCCGGGTCGACCCGCGGCTTCGAGCCGCAGCCCCAGGCCCGGCCGCAGGTCCACCTGGCCGGCCAGATCGAAGCTGAAGCGGCCCTCGGCATCCGCGGTGGTCACGAGCGGCGCGGCGCCGGGCGCCTCCGGCAGCAGGCTCACCTGGAAGCCGGGCGCGCTGCGGCCGCTGAGCCGGTCGGCGGCGAGGTCCGCCTCGGCGTCCAGGGGCGGCACCGTGAGGAGGATGGGATCGCCGGCGATGCTCTCCAGGGTCACCGTGTCGCCCGGTTGGGCCGCCAGCTGCCCGAAGAAGGGCCCGGGTCCGCCGGGCGGCGCGAAGCGGGCGCGCCAGGCGCCCTGGTCGTCGGCCCGGCCCTGGCCGAGGCCCTTGACCTGGCCGCCGGGTCCGCCGAGGGTGGCTGTGATCACGGTGCCCGGCGCGGCCAGGCCCCAGACCTGTCCGCCGCCCACGTCGAGACGCTGGATGGGGACCACGGCCGTGGCGGCGGCGCGCAGCCCCGGCGCCGAGCGCCAGACCAGCTGCGCCGTCCAGCCGTGCGCCAGGTTCGCCACGGCGCCGAGGTCGACGTCGACGAGGCCGGCGGCATCGGCGGCGGCCGGTAGTTCACTGAGCGTCCCGCGCGGATCGCGCAGGCGCAGCGTCAGGGCGGCGCCGGCCGGCGCCCGGCCGTGGGCACGGGCCTGGCCGACATCCAGGGACAGGGACAGGTCGGGGAGGGCCAGCTCCAGGGTCTGGGTGAGGCCCCGGGTTGGGTCAGCCACCGCCAGGCGCAGGCGGTCGCCGGCCTGTAGCCTGAGGGGCGGCTCCTGCGGCTCGGGGCCGACGACCATCCGGCCGTCGCCCCCGCCCAGGGGCAGGCGCCAGGTGCCGCCGGCGTCGGCGAAGACGGGGCCGAAGCCGCGCGCCGCGGCGCCCGATCGCTCCACCTGGGCGCTGACCCTCCGGCCGGGCATGGCCCGGCCGCGCAGCAGCTCGGCGGCCAGGACGGCCTCGGCCTCCAGGTTGGCCAGGGCCAGCCGGAAGCGGTAGGACTCCCCGCTCAGCCAGGTCAGCTGCCCGCTCAGGCCCTCCTCCGGCAGGTCCAGGCGGCCGGCGAGGTCCAGCCGGTACTGTCCGCCGGCGTCGACCACGGCTTCGAAGGCCTGCGCGGCGCCGCCGGAGGCGGACAGGCTGAAGGACACGGTCGCGCCCGCTGGCCCCTGACCGCTGATTCGGTCCGCGGCGGCGTCCACGTTGGCCGTCAGCAGGGGGACATCGACGACCAGTGGCGCGCCGCCGCGGCGCAGGATGCGCAGCTGGTCGCCGGGGCGGATGCTGGTGGGGCTGCCGCCCAGGGAGATGGCCGCCCGGCCGTCCCCCAGCAGGTAGCTGCCCCAGGTCAGCCGGGCCAGGCCGGCGGCATCGGCCGCCCCGCCGGCGCTGTCGACCACCTCCGCGCCGCGCCTGAGCTCCGCCTTGACGGCCGTGCCCGGCAGGGTGCGCAGCGCCAGGCCGGCCCCGTAGAGGTCCACCTCCAGGACCGGCTCGGCCGACTGGACGGGGCCATGCACGGTGGCCGGCACAGCGGAGCCCATGGTGGCCGCCGGGGAGACCGGCTCGCCCGACGTCCTGGCAGCGGCCGCGGGCAAGAGGGGCGAAAGGGTGCTGGCCAAGAGGGCAAGGAAGGCAACGGGCAGCAAGGCTTTACGGGCCAGGCGCCCGCGGGCGGGCAGTCCGGACGAGCGGATCATGGGATCTGATCTCCTGGGATGGGGTAGCACAAGGGGGGCGGTGGCCGAAGCGCAGTCGACCGCGTGGCAGTTGGTCCGGCTGGGTCCGGCGTCGCGCGGCCCGGTGGACGACCGGGCGCAGGGGACAGCTTAACGGCGGGCAATCAAGAAATGATGAAGGTCAGCCGCCGGCGCCCGCACCCGGCCGGGGAGCGATCTGGATGCGCCCCAGCTCCACCGCCGCCTCGGGGTTGCCGGGCAGGCCCAGGCGCGCTCCCGTGCGCCAGTCGTACCAGCCGTGGAGGATGCGCGCCTCGCCGGGCGCCGCGTCGGCGGCCAGGGTGAGGTCGATCTCCTCCAGCACCCGCTCGCCGGCGCGCCATTGGTTGGTCGGGTGGCTGGATCCGCCGCCGGGCAGGCCGAGGGGCGGGCCGTCGAACTGCGCGGCGCTGCGGCCATCGGCGGCGATGACGTGGACGAAGTAGTTGTGGTCCAGGTCATGGGGCGCCACCAGGCTCCAGAGCAGCCTGAGGCGCAGGGTCTGACCGGGGGCCGTATGGCGCTGCGGCAGCCCCCAGCGCTCCAGCCGCAGCAGCCCGCCGAAGGTGGAGGGCCGCGCCGCCATGCCCGCCGATACGGCCTCCAGCGCGGCTTCGTCCAAGCTGAAGGCGATCAGGTTGGGGGTCGGTGATGCTACGCGCTCCAGCGGGATGTCCTGCCGCCGGGCTTCCGGCCAACGCGCGGCAAAGGCCGCCGCGCTCTCGGCCTCCACGGGGTCGAAAAGGTAACGCGCGCCCGCGGTCCAGGGCCGGGGGGGGAGGATGAGGCCGCGGTCCAGGGCCGGGCTGCCGGAGAGGGCCGGCTCCAGGTTCATGAACTGGATGACGGATTGCCGGGCGAGGGCCGGCGACACATAGGCCGGACGGGCCTGCCGGGCGACGGCGGCTCCGCGCTCCACGGCGGCGCCGTTGAAGGCCTCGTAGACCTCGGGGCGTGGGGCGTAGTCGCCGAAGTAATCCCGCCAGGTGGCCCAGCCGGTCCAGGCCAGGGCCAGGACGAGCAGGGCGGGCGCTGCGAGCCGACCGAGGGCGCCGCCGCGGCGCTGAAGCCATCCGCCGCGCCGCTCCAGCCCCGCCGCCACAGCGTCCAGGCCCAGGGCGGGAATCAGGTACAGGGGCGGCCATAAGCCGGTCAGCCGCACGTAGTTGGGCGCGCCCTGGCTGAGCCAGGAGGGCGCCAGGGTCACCAGGCCGGTGGCCGTGACCAGGATGGCGGCGGCGCGCGCCGCCCTGCCCCGCCGGCCGGCCAGCATGAGGCCCAGCACGGCCAGGCCGGCCAGGAAGGCCAGCGCCGCCAGCGGCTCGCTGAAGACCGGGCGGCGCCTCAGGTTGTGGTACCAGGAGCCGTCACCGCGCGTGAGGGGCATCTGCGCCAGGCGCCAGCCGTTCTCCAGGAAGGCCCGCACGGGATGCCCGTCGTTCACCTCAGGGCTGAGGATGGACACCTGGTCGGTGCGGTGGCTGACCATGTCCGGATGCCGGCTGAAGTAGACGAGCAGGGGCAGGGACAGGACGGCGGCCAGGCCCAGCGCCAGAGCCATGGGTCGCCAGACCTTGCGGTCGCGGTCCACCATGACGGCCCAGAGCGCGGAGGCCAGCAAGATGGCCGGCAGCAGGCGGCCGGTGAGGTAGGTGTAGACGCCTGCGGCCAGGAAGAGGCCGGACAGCAGGGCGGCGGCGTCGCGGCTCAGCAGCGGGCGGGCGACGGCGGGATCCATCCTGGCCGCGACAGCCGAGCTGTCCGCCGGCCGGATCGCCCGCCACCAGGCCCAAAGCATGAGGCTGATGGGCACGGCCATCAGGCTGGTGCGCAGCCCGTAGCGGCCCTGGGCCACGGGCCAGAAGCCGACGGCGAGGAAGCTGGCGCTGAGCAAGGCCACCCGCCGTGGCCGCGCCAGGGGCAGTTCCTTCACCCACAAGGCCTGAGTCAGCACCGCGGCCAAGGTGGCCAGAGCCGCGGTGAGGCGAGCGGTGAGGATGCTCGGGCCGGCCAGGGCGAACAGACCGGCCATGAGGTAGATGAAGAGCGGCTCCCGCCCGTTGTTGCGCTCGAGATAGATGGGCCGCGCACCTTGGACGATGCGCCAGGCGTCCATGGCGTAATGCCCCTCGTCGGTATGGAATCCGAAGGGGATCTCGCCCAGGCGCCACAGACGCAGCAAGGCCCCTGCCAGCACGATGGCGGCCAGGCCGAGGGCGAGCATGAGCCAGGTCAAGAAGGTGGTCCGCCGGCTGGCCTTGGAGTCGGCCAGGACGACCGCGGCCGCGGCGGCGATCGCCCCGTCGATGCTGAGCGGGAGAAGCCAGGCGGTCAGCTCGGGTTCTCCGGCTGTGCGGGCGAGTGCCTGCACGTGGGAAAA
>JBGAUA010000120.1:10465-10694 GCA_044228875.1 Anaerolineae bacterium | reverse complement strand
GACCGCTTCAAGGCCCAGGGCGGCCAGGCGGGTCTCGAAGGCGCGGGCCGGTTCGGCGTGGCTCAGGAAGAGCCGGCGCTCCCAGCCGCGGCGGTTGGACACCAGCAGGATGCCGCCCGGCACCAGCACGCGCACGAGCTCGGCGAGGGCCGCGGCGCGGTCCGGCAGGAACTCCAGGGCTTCCATGAGGCAGACCGCGTCGAAGCTGGCGTCGGCGAAGGGCAGCGGC
>JBGAUA010000120.1:0-10455 GCA_044228875.1 Anaerolineae bacterium | reverse complement strand
GACCGTGGTCTGCAGCAGGGTGACGCGGCCGGTCTGCCCGGCCAGCCGCTCGGCGGCCACCCCCAGCATGCCGCCCGAGGCGTCCACCCCCACGATGCGCCCGGTGTAGAAGGGGATGTCCAGGATGGCCGTCGGCAGGCGGCCGGTGCCGGTGGCCACGTCCAGGATGCGGGCGTCGGGGCCTACTCCCTCGTCCAGGCGGTGGAAGAGTGGCAGGGCCACGAAGTCGCGCTCGTCGCGGGCGTCGAAGCCCTTGATGGCCTCGTAGCGCCGGGCGTCCTTGTCATAGAACCAGCGTACCACGCGCGGACCGAGCAGCACGCCCTCCGTCACCTGCAGCAGCCACCAGGCCACCAGCAGCAGCGGCAGGATGACGAGGACGGCGATCAGCGCCAGCGCGGCGGGACCCATCAGGAGGAGGCGCCGGCGTAGTGGCGCAGGCCGGCGCGCCAGACCGCTCGCGAGAGAGCCACCAGCAGCAGCGCCAGCCAGGCGGCGAGCACAAGCACCCGTGGTTCCAGCGGCCGCGTCAGGGTCTCGGCCGGCAAGGTGACGGCGAAGGCCATCGGCAGGACATAGGTCAGGCTGCCGCGCAGCCAGGGCGGGTACAGGTCCACCGGCCAGCGGCCGGCCTGGTGGAAGCTGCTGAACACCTCCAGCAGGTCGCCGCCGCGGATCAACCAGAAGGCCGAGGCGCTCAGCATCAGCCAGACCGCGTAGAGCATCGCCACGCCGAGGGCCACCAGCAGGGCGAAGGCCAGGGCCTGCCCCGCGCCCACCTCGTTGCCCAGGCGCCGCAGGGCGAAGGTCAGCACGATGCCCCCTAGAAGCAGGTCCACCAACTGCCAGAGGCGGAACTCGCGCAGGCTGACCAGCAGCTGGGCGTCCTGGGGCCGGGTGAGCAGCAGGTCCAGGCCCCCCTCGCGCACGTCCTCGATGAGACGGGCCATGTTGGGTTGGATCCAGCTATTCAGGATGCCGCCCACCAGCAGGTGCGTGCCCATGACCACCAGCAGCCGCGTGGCCGACCAGCCGTTCAGGCGGTCCACCTGCTGGAAGACCAGGCCCAGGGCCAGCAGCCCGGTGGCCAGGGCGATCAGCGACTGGCCCAGCTGCACCAGCAGGTTGACGCGGTACTGCAGCTCGCCCAGGACGGCGAGGCGCAGCTGCACGCGGGCGACCTTGAACCAGGACATGGAGGGATCTTAGCGCAGATGGGGGATGGGGGTTGGGCAGCGCAAGGGCCGGACAATCGCATCAAACCGCAACCATGGGTTCCACGGACGTCCCCCGCGGTTTCAACCGCCGGAGCTGCCGGCAGGGGCAGACATGCCCCGCCTACCGGCAGCCCACCGTCGTCGCCAGCTCGGCGTAGATGGCCGACAGGGCCTGGGCTTCCTCGGCGACGAAGACCCGGTCGGCGCGTCCGGAGATGCCGGCCAGCAGCTCGGTGTCGGCGTCGGTGCCGAAGGCGACGCTGTAGATGACGATGCCCCGCGCGCGCAGGCCGCGGGCGATGCCCAGCACGTCGCCGGGCGCCGACTGGCGGCCGTCCGTGAGCAGGATGATGGCCGGCCGGCGCTGGCTGTCGGAGCGGTTGGTCAACAGGGCGCCGGCCTGCTGCAGGCCCAGGTCGATGCGCGTGCCGCTGCCCGTGCGCAGGGCGAGCAGGGCCGCCTCCAGGGTGGCCGGGTTGCCCGTGAGGCCGGAGAGCACCTGGGCCTCGCCGGCGTAGGCCACCAGGGCGGCGCGGTCCGCCGGCAGGCTGAGCAAGGAGAGGAAGCGCCCGGCGGCGGCCACGGCGCCTTGCAGCTTGGCCCCGGCCATGCTGGAGGAGTTGTCCAGGGCCAAGACCACGTCGGAGCGCTGCGTCGCCGGCAGGCAGTGGCCGCGGATCAGGAAGGGCAGGTAGGCGAAGCGCCGTTCGGGGACGATCACCTCCACCTTGGGCGAGGGGAAGACGTAGCGCCGACGGATGCCGTCGCCGTCGGTGTAATCCGCCCAGGCGATCTCGCTGGGCTCCACGATGCCGCCGGACTGCAGGCGCACGCTGTAGCTGAACAAGAGCTGGCTGTCGGCCAGGAAGGGGATGCGCCAGCGCAGGTCCCGGCCCTCGCCGGGAATCTCCGGTTCCCGCGGCAGGCCCGAGCCGGGCAGGTACTGCGCCACCTGCCCCAGGCGGTCCACCAGCACGATGTCGGTCACGGTCACCGCGCGGATCATGGCCGCGATGTCCAGGTAGATCTGGTTCAGGGTTGCGGCGTCGGGCGCGAAGCGGTAATGCGCTGGGCTGGTGGCGATGGCCTTGAGCTCGGCCTCGGCCACGTCCTGCCCCAACCCGATGGTGAACAGCACCATGCCCCGGTCCCGCGCCTGGGCCGCGGCCTGGCGCATGGGATCCACGGCGCTCTGACCGTCGGTGAGCAGGACGATGATCCAGACGGCGTCCCGCCGGCCGGTGGTGTACATCTCGCGGTCCGCGGTGCTGATGGCCTCGCCGATGTTGGTGCCGCCCACCGGTCCGCCGCTGTTCTTGAGCGCCAGGTCCAGGTAGCTGCGGCTCTGGGTGAGGGGCTGGGCCACGTAGGCGCTGTTGGAGAAGGGCACCAGGCCCACGCGGTGCAGGCTGAAGTCGACGTTGTCCAGGAACTGCCGCACCGCGCCCTGCGCCGCGTCGAACTTGCCCTGCTCCAACATCGACGCCGAATAGTCCACCACCAGCAGGATGTCGGCCTTGCCCTTGACGCTGTCGGGGCAGGTGGCGCCAAGCGTCAGGGCCATGCCCAGCGCCTGGCCGATCTCCATCCGCGCGGTGCCGGCGCGATGCTCGCCGCTCACCGTGCACAGGCCCGGCCCGTCGACGGCGGTGGGGCTGGCGGTGGGCGCGGGCGCGGTGGGCGAATCGGCGGGGCCGGCGGCGGCCGGCCCGGGAGGACTCCAGGCGCCGACGACGGCCGCCGCCAGCGACAGGATGATGAGGATGGCCGAACGGTGTGGCTGGATGGCAGGCATGGGCAGGGCCTTGGGCTGGCCGGCGGAGGGTAGGGCCCCTCGGGCGATGCGAGCAGATGGTATGACGGAGGAAGGGCGGGGGATGCTACGGGCAAAGCGGGCCGGGGTCAGGCCCCCTCCCCCCGGCCCCCTCCCCCAAAACGGCTGGGGGAGGGGGAGACGGGGGGAGGGGCGCGGGTCTATCCCCGCCGGCCCAGGAAGGCGGCCACCGCCCGCACGTGGGCCTCGCCGACCCATAGCGCGGGGAAGAGGGCCGCCTCGGCGTCGAGGGCCGCGGCGTAGGGCAGTTCCCGGTGGGCGCTGATCACGGCCTTGATCGCCCGCGACACGGCTGGATCCAACTCGAGGATCTCGGCGGCCAGGTGGCGCGCCGCCGGAAGGGCCTGGCCCTCGTCCGCGAGGTGGGTGGCGAGGCCCAGCGCTTCCAGCTCGGCGGCCCCGAGCTGCCGCGCGCTGAGCATGAGCTCCATGGCCCTCGCGGCGCCGACCAGCCGGATGAGGCGCTGGCCGGCGCCCCAGCCGGGGATGAGGCCCAGCTTGCCGTGCACCAGCCCGAAGCGCACGGCGGCGTCCACCACCCGCAGGTCGCAGGCCAGGGCGATCTCCGACCCGCCCCCCAGGGCGAAGCCGTTGACGGCGGCCACGGTGGGGATGGGCAGCTGCTCCAGGCGCCTCAGGGCCTGGCCCATCAGCTGCGCCAGCCGCTCGCCGTCGGCGGCGGCCAGGCGGCTGTGCAGCACGGCCTGGTCGCCGCCGCTGCAGAAAGCGCGCTCCCCGGCGCCGGTCAGGATCAGCAGGCGGGGACCGTCGCCGGAGGCGGTCTCCTCGTGCAGGGTCTCCACGGTCCGCTCGAACAGCTCCATCGCCTCCCAGTCCAGGGCGTTGAGTACCTGGGGGCGGTTGAAGGTGAGGGTGACGACGCCGGCGGGGTCGCGGTCGACCAGCAGGGCGGCGGCGGGACTGGGGGCGACGGCGTCGGTCGACGGTTGGTTCATGGCTCGATCCTCGGCTGCTGGTCGGAAGGCGGCGGTGGTCCGGCCCAGGGCGCCCGGGGCGCCATGGTCATGCGGCAGAGGGCCATCAGCACGGCATCGTAGTTCACCCGCCAGCCGGCGAAGTCCCGCCAGGCCTGGTCGCGGTCAGGCCGCAGGGGCAGGCCGTGGCGCGCCAGGGTCTCCCAGGCGGCGTCGAAGTCCTGACGGCTGATGCTGATGGGGTCGGCGGGGAAATGGGGGTCGCGGTTGTAGGGCACCTGGAAGAAGTCGGCCACGCGGCGCAGGGCCAGGAAGCCGGCCCTGAGGCACATCTGGGCGTACACGTCGCTGGGCAGCTCCAGGCTGGATTGGGCCAGGGCGGCAGTGTCCAGGACGGTGCCGGCGGCGGTCACCCAGCTGTGCTCGGGCAGTGGCGAGCGGAAGAAGACGAGGGCGGCCAGGGAGGTGTGGCTCTCCTGGACCTCGGCGAACCAGCCCTCCCAGACGGGCCACAGCTCGCCCAGGCGGTCCAGGCGGCCCAGGCGCTGGTAGCGGCTGAGCAGCTCCACGGCCGAAGGCGGGCTGCCGGCGCGCACCTCCAGCAGGGTGACCATCTTCTCCCGCGCCGAAAAGGCGGCGTAGATGGTGGGCAGGTAGGCGATGAGCAGGGCCACGAGCATCATCCCCATGGCCGCGGCGCTGAAGGAGAGCAGGGTCTCCGCCGGCCCGTCGCCGCGCTCGAAGCCCAAGGTCAAGAGCGAGGACCCGCTCATGGCGAAGGCATGGGACCATGCCTCCAGGTCGGTCAGCGGCCGTCCGCCAACGGCCCAGAGCATGGCCATGTGCCCGGCCAGCACGAGGGCCAGCAGCGCGGGCACCAGCAGCATCAGGCCCACGGGGGCGTACATGGCCATGAGGGCGTCGCGTTGGGCGTAGGTGGCCATGCGCCGCAGGCGCCAGTCGAAGACCTTGCGCAGCCAGCGAAAGATGCGCTGGATGACGGGGTCGGCGGCGCTGCGCGGCAGCACGAAGGTGCGCACGGCGGCGCGCAGGGCGCGGAAGACCAGCGCGGCGCCCAGGGCGAAGACGACGAGGCGCAGCGGAAACATGGCGAGCTGGACGGTCATGGGCGAGGGTTATAGGTCAGGAGGCGGCCGGGGGCAATCATCTGGCCTATCATCGCCCCTGCCATGCTGCCCCTCCTCCGCGCCGTCTGGCGCCAGGCCGATCGCCTCGACTTCCACCGCATGAGCGCGGCCCTGGCGCTCTACGTGCTGATGAGCTTCGCCCCGCTGCTGGTGCTGGCCATCGGGATCGCCGGGCTGGTGCTGGGGCCGGCGGCGGCACAGGACGGGGTGCTGGCGGAGATCGGGCTGCTCCTGGGCCAGGGCAGGGCGGACGCGGTGGCGGCGGCGGTCACGGCCGCGGCCCAGCCCAGTGCCTCGGCCCGCGCCACGGCCATCGGCATCCTGGTGCTGATGTGGAGCGGCTCGCGCATCTTCTTCGAGGTGGAGCGGGACCTGGGCGAGATCTGGGACCAGGACGTGGTGCCGGCGCCGTCCCCGATCTGGCGCCGCTGGCTGCCGATGGCCCGCAGCCGCCTGGTCTCGATGGCCTTCACCCTGCTGATGGGCATCCTGCTGCTGGCCGGCCTCCTGACGGGCACGGTCCTCAGTGGTTTCGGCCGGATCCTGGAGCGCTACCTGCCGGGCTTCGTCGACGTCTCCGCCCTGACCCACGCGGCCTGGCTGCTGGGCCTGCTCACGACGACCCTGGGCCTGATCTACCGCAGCCTGCCGAACAGGAGCCCGCGCTGGGGCTCGGTGCTGGTGGGCGCCCTGGCGGCGGGCGGCGTGCTCTGCGCGGGGATGCTCCTGGTGTCGCTCGGGCTGCGCCTGGCGGGCGGCAACGCCATCCTGGCGGTGGCGATCTCGCCGCTGATCAGCCTGGGCGGCCTGTACCTGGCGGCGCAGGTCTTCTTCTACGGCGCGGCGCTGACGCACGCGCTGGACGAGGGCTGGGGCGGCGGACGAAGGGGATGACGGCGGGGCGGGCGGTTGGCGGAGATGAAGGCGGGAGGGTGGTCAGTCGGTCGGCGGAGCGGTTGGGGAGGGCACCGCTTGGTCCGGATGATGGCGGGTGATACCCTTGGCGGTTGAATCGGCCGCCCTCGCGGACATCATCGAGTCATGAAGTCCACGGTACGAGCGAAAAACTGGCGCTGGCCGCTGTGCTCACCGGCGTGGCCGTCTGGTGGTTCGCCACCCGCACGGATGACACGCGGACGGATCCGGCCGGCCTAACGGAGCCCAGTAGCGCCGATTACCGCGGCCCCGACGCCGTCATCCACGCGGTCGGTGCCGTGAAGACCCTGGCCGGTGCGGAGCTCGGGCGCTTCGACGTCTGGTACGACAAGCCCGGGAAGCGCTTCTCGGCCCACACCCTGGACGGTTTGTGGATGCTCTACCAGGACGGCGTGCTACGGCAGCTGCCAGACGGGGCAGCCACCAGCCAGCGGTCGGAGCAGGTCATCGGCTTCGACGTGGCCGCGGAGCGCTATCTGCGGTACTTGCGGTGGGTGGGTGATCCCGGTCTGCTGGCGGACCTGTCTGTCGTGGCGGAAGAGACCATCGACGGCGAGCGGGCGACGAAGCGGCTGATGCCGGGGATGGGGCATGTGTGGGTGGGCGCGGATGGCAGGCTGCTACGCTTCGAGCCGCTGAACAGGGTCGATGAGCGTATTGGGTTGTCGTATGACCAGTTGACTGGTGTCAGGCCGGCGGAGGTCCCGGCGACGGTGTTCGCGGCTGCCGCGGTCGCGACGATGGGGGCGGGTGAGACGAACTATCGCACGGACAGCTACAAAGCGATCAATCCTGATGATATGGCGAGATTGTACGCCATGACAGAGTACGACACATATTGGGTTGGGCTGACCTACCATGATTTCGCCTTGGATGACGGTGATCGCAATGTCACTGTAGGAGCCGCAGTAGAGCTGTTGGCGTTCGGCACTGGTCAGGTCGTCGATCGCAAAGATGATTTTGAGGTCAACTACCTTTCAATGGCCTATCCGGGTGTTGATCGTGCGTTTCTCAGGATAAAATCTACCCCGCTTACGGCTCTTATCTACACAATTGATCAGGCTTCTAGCGCTACGCCAGTAGCTGTGCCAGGCGGGAGCGACGCATGGACAATGGGAGGAAGCACCGCCGGTGAGTCACGTAGTCTCACCTTCACCAAAGGCGATGTTCAGGTGTACTTGCGAACCAACACGCCGCTCGACCTGTTCCAAGTCGCCGCCGATCTGCGCCTGATCCGCGATGACGCACCGTGAGGGCGGCCCCGCAGCTCGATCCAGGACCCGGTAGGTCGTCAGCGGGATACCCATGCGGAAGGAACGGTCAGCCCACCTTACTGGATACCCGACGGTCAGACCCAATCCGCGTCCTTGTCGTCGCCGTCGTCGTCCGGCTCCCAAGTCTGCCCCGCCAACTCACGCCAGGTGGCCAGGGCGGCCGGTGATGCGTCCAGGTCTTGCAGGCGCGCTGCGACCGGACCGTCATCGGCGCGCAGTTCCGGGAAGGCCAGGAGCAGGAGCGCCAGGTCGCGCCAGTCGGTGCCCGACTTGGGCTGTCCGCGCCGCTGGTGGAAGGCCAGGGCTTTGGCCGCCACCAGGTCGGCTGGTGCCAGCACCATGATGCCCGCAAGGCGGCGGCTGTCCGGTAGAGTGCCGACGGAGCGGATGTCCACCAGATGGCGGTTGCCTTCCTTCAGCAGCTGATAGAGGCGCAGGCCCTTGTCCGGTCCAAGGTCCCGCAGACGGAGGGCAATACGGAAGCGCGCTGCCAGATGGTCTCGCAGTCCCGTGGCCACGGCCTCCATCCGCGTGCTCAGGAGGTCGATGTCCTGGGTCATGCGTGGCTCGGGCACGTACGCGTTGACGGCGTAGGCGCCGAACAGCACGACGTCCTCGCGGTCGCGAATGAAGTCGAGGACGGCCCCGTGCAGGGTGGCCAAGGGCAAGGTCGCCGGCATGGTCAGCTCCTGGAACGTGGGAATGCCGGGGTTGAGTAGCGTCTGCATGCGGATGCTCCGTTCTCACTATCATAAGCTGCCCCGACCGGCCCTGCAACGGGGGTCATGCCATTGACCGAGACGCCCATGAGCATCAGCGCCCGCCACATCCTCACCATCCTCGCGGTAGCCGACCTGCACCGAGCGATTGCCTTCTACGACCGCGCCTTCGCCTGGACCGCGGCAGTGGACGTCCCGGTCTACCGCGAGTACCTGCTGCCGGGCGGCATGCGGCTGGGCCTGTACCAGCGCGAGGGTTTCGCCCGCAACACCGGGGCGCTGCCGACAGCCACGGTGGCCGGCGCCATCACCGCCACCGAGCTCTACCTCCGCGTGGACGACCTGTCGGCCGCCGTGGATGCCCTGGCCGCCGCCGGCGCCCGCCTGCTGTCGCCCGCCGCGCCGCGCGACTGGGGCGATGAGGCGGCCTACTTCGCGGACCCGGACGGGAACGTGCTGGTGGTGGCGCGGCCGGTCGGTACCTGACCTCTGGCTCAGGCGAGACCGGAAGCGCGCCTGGCTGCTCGCCGTCAGCCGCAACTCCCGGGGCGAACGCTGGCGCGGTTCGCCAAGGCATCCCCAGGTCAGCACCAGCCCCCAGTCGGCGCGATTTCCGTCTGCAGTCGGAAGCTCGCCCACTTCATGCCGGTAACCCGTCCACTTCACGCCGAGAAACCTGCATCAACACGTAAGGAAACTCGCATCAACACGTAAGGAAACTTGCGCCAACACGTAAGGAAACCCGTCCCGACAGCCAGGAACTTCTCTGCTTGCCTGCTACTCAAGCCCAGCTATACTGCGCCCATAGCTGAGCTAAGGTGCTACCCTGGCCGAGCTATAGTGCTAGTGTACCTATATCGGCCCGGCGTCGATCATCCGCTTCTGGATCCGTGGCGACGCCTCCCTGTTGCCCGTCCGCAAGCCGGTGCCAACGTGGCCTCGGCACCTTCGCAGGAGCGTATCCATGGCCACAATGATACAGGCAATGGCCAAACTTTCGCCCCGTCTGGAGCTGGGTCCGGTGGTGGAGATGGACGAGCTCTGCGCCATCCTGACCGCACGCACCGGGCTCAAGCGCAGCCAGGTGCAGCTGGCGCTCACCGAGCTGCACGAGGTGACCCGGGACCTGGCGCGTCGCGGCCGGCCGGTGAAGCTGCCCGGGCTGGGCGTGTTCACCCCCGCGCTCAAGATCACCGGCCGCGTGCACCTGGGCTGCCGGCTGGACCGCCAACTCAACCGCTACCTGGCCGGCGACTACGCCGGCAAGATCAGCAACCGCCGCCGCCTCAAGTGGGGCCCAGAAGAATACCGCGCCTTCTGGAACGAGGCCCATCCCGACGATCCCGTGTCCGCGGAAGACGCCGCCCGCTACCAGGCCCGCCACGCGGCGGCCAAGGCGCGTGACGAGCGGCACATGCGGGGAGCGATAGACCAGGGCTACCGGTGGAAGCCGCGCTTGGCGGCCGCGGCGGCCCGGGCGGCACAGGTCGAAGAACCAGGGACGGTCGATGGCGCGGCGGAGTACGACGGACCGGAGGCCTCCGCCGGATAGCCGTGATCCGTCAGGCAGCCTCCCACAACGCGCCCAGCGGTACCGCGTACAGTCCGTCGCCGAAGCCTACCGGGTCGGCCGCCACGGCGCTCAGGGTCGCCGTTGCATCGTAACAGGCCTACGGTCTCAGGGTGCATCAAGATGGGAATATGGTAATATGGGGTCATGAAGACCACGGTTGAGTTGCCCGACAGTCTGATGATCCAGCTGAAGATCATCGCGGCCAAGGAGCACCGTCGCCTGCGCGAGGTGATGGAAGATGTCGTGTCGGCGGGCCTCCTGGCCCGTGAGCGGCCAAGCGGTGACGAGGGCGATTCGCTCGCCGAGGCCCAATCGTGGCTGCGTGACTGGCAGGACCTGGGTCGTCGCGTTCGGTCTGCGGCTGTGGATTCCCGTCCGGTAGTGGAGATCCTGTTGGCGGATCGTCGATGACGGTAGTCATAGACGCCAGTGTCCTGGTGGCCGCCGCACATCCGGATGAGCCTGGTTCCGCGGCCAGCGCAACCTGCTTGGTCGACGTCATCGCCCGAAGGGAGCCTATCGTCCTGCCCTGGTTGGCCTGGGTGGAGACTGTCTCCGCGGTCGTCCGCAAGACGGGCAGCGTAGCGTTGGCCGATGAGGCCGGCCAGCAGTTGCGGAATCTTCCTGCCCGCTGGGTGTCCCTGGACGAAACCATGGCTGCTGCGGCGGTGGCCGTCGCCGCATCCTGCCGTCTTCGGGCCGCTGATTCGGTCTATGTTTCCTTGGCCGGCAAGATGGATGCGACGCTCCTGACCTTGGATCGGGAGATGAAGCAGCGCTGCCAGGCCGTATGTCTGTGCCAGTCGCCGGAGGACTGGC
>JBGAUA010000011.1:0-42827 GCA_044228875.1 Anaerolineae bacterium | reverse complement strand
ATCGCCATGGTCCCTTTGGATCAGTTCTTTGGATCGGCTTTGGCGCATTCGGCGCCGCACGCCACGGAGAAAGTGCCGTTTGGACCAGTGTTCATGCCTAACCGCCGTGACCGCTTGGCGCGCAACTGCAACCAACGCCCCCGGATTTGCCGGCCTTTGATCCAAGCATGCCAGTTCAAGGCGTCCCCCTCAAGCGGTAGCGTGCCGTTGCCCGCTGCCCCTGCATGATGGCTGCCCCGGTGCCGACGAGCTGCTTCAACGCGCGGCGCAACTGCGAGCGGTTGATCTCCGGCCCGATGCGGGCAGCGATCTCGCCGATCTTCGCGCCCGGATACCGCCGCAAGTCCTCGCGCACGAGTTCGAGCAAGCGGTGGGGCTCGATACGCATCAAGGACGTGGCGAGCCTGACGCCGGAGTCGGCGAGCACCGCTGGATCGACGAAGTAGCGCGTGCCTTTGGTACGCCCCGCAGTCGATACCAGCCCAAGATCGACCAGCCGGCCGAGCCAGCTCTCGAGCGCGGCCGC
Organism: Anaerolineae bacterium; assembly: GCA_044228875.1. Taxonomy (GTDB): domain Bacteria; phylum Chloroflexota; class Anaerolineae; order Epilineales; family Epilineaceae; genus Epilinea. The sequence continues at coordinate 42,301 of JBGAUA010000011.1, read as the reverse complement.
ACCCCCGGTCTCGAGCGATGCCGACAGCTCCCGCGCGGTCATCCCCTCACTCTGGGCCAGCACGCCGAGCGAGATGCGTTCGCGCTGCGTCAGCTGGAACCGGGCAGTGGCCTCCGACATCAGGCGCAGCACCTCCGGCTTGACGATCCTGCGCTGGATCGTCACCTTCACCCAGTCGTCGCCCTCTTCCGGCAGGGGCGCCGGTCGGCCCTGCGACAGCAGCCGGTCGTACATCAGGTCGAAGCCGCTGCCTTCGCGCTCCATCAGCCCCAGGTCGTGGAACACGCGCGCCAGCCCCTCGTTGCGGCGCCGGCTGGCGTGCAGGATGTTCGTCGGCGTCACGCCCAGCGGCAGCCGGCCGGGGTTCACCACTTCCAGCCGCTCCGGATGCAGGTTGAGGAAGATGTCGCCGCGCTGGGTGTACGGCCGATGCACCAACGCGTTGACGAGCAGCTCCCGCACCACCTTCTCGTCGTAGGCCGGCACCTGGCGCCGGTACAGACCCTCGGCCACCTCGTAGCTCTCGCGGAAGTCGGGCAGCTCGCGCCACACCGCATCCACCAGTTCCACGGGTGACAGCGCGGCGTCGTCCCACACCCACTTGTTGATCTTCTGGCCAAGCGCGTCGTACTTGATCGCCTGCACCAGCGGCGCCGTGCCCAGCGCCCAGCGGTCGGCGGTAGTGTCCAGCAGCAGCACGTCCAGCCGTGTCAGGGTCGATCCCTGCGCCAGAGCGTAGTGGGTGAGCAGTTCGTCGGCGCTCTTCTCCTTGACCGAGTCCTTCACCCGGTCGGAAGCATGGATGCCCTCGACGAAGCGACCCAGCTTGCCCGCATCCGCCGCCGCACGGGCCACGCCGCTGTCCATCGCTTCCCACGGCCGGCCGGGCCGCTCATTGGCCAGGCGCAGCACGTCGTCGCCGACCACCGGCTGGCAGGTGTCGCCGACGCGCAGGAAGTAGCGACCATCGGCAGTGGAGGCGACATTGGATGAACGCTCGACGAGCAGCTCGACGAATTCGCCGCCGTTGGCATCGCGCCGCAGGCTGGGCAGCGCCTGCACGTTGACCGTGAGCTCGCCGATGCGCTTGCGTACCTTGTCCAGCAGGTCGGCGGGAACGGTCTGCTGGACAGGAGGCACGGCCTCGCCGTCCTCGATGCCGATCAGCACGCGCCCGCCGGCACTGTTGGCGAAGCACACGCAAGTGCGCGCGAGGTCGGCCCAGTTGGCGTTGCGGCCGGTCAGCAGCCGCAGGGACTTGTGCTCGGTGCGCTGGTCTTCGAGGCTCATGACCGTGCCTACACGGCTCTTGCGAAGTTGAGGATCGCCTCGCAAAGCTGCTGCAGCGTCCGCGAGGCGTGCCCGGCTTGCCGACCGGCTGACACCCACTCAGCAATGAAGAGATCGTGTTTCTCCAATCTGCCTTCGTTCCCATATCGCGCCCGAGCCGCGTTCACCAGAGGTTCGTAGTACTCGCCGAAGTCCGCCTTGACCATATAACCTAGGTTCCTGGGCCAGATCGCATGATTTGCCCCGAAGATGGGTGTACCAGGGAACGGCCCATATCCTTGGCCAACCAAGTTTATGAGGGCCCGATTGTCGCGCTCATGCCTGCCGCGCTCCCCTGACGATGTCTTGTCCCCATCGGCATCGAAAACGACGAAGACCGGTAATCCAAGACTCACTGCAATAGCCAACGGCTGAATGAGCTTGTCCTTGCAGTTCGCGGGGATCAGGTGGCAACCCAATCGCCTGAATTCGGCCCACTGATCGCTGAGATGCAGCTCCGTCGTGATGTAGGAAACGTCCTCCAGTCCCTCGACCAGGACGGGGACCCGAGCAAAGAACATCTCAGCGATGCCGGGCTGAAGAGCCTGATGAATCTTCGCAACCAGACCATCAGTTGGGCGATTCAGATCCTCATTCAACGCTACACGTACACGCGCGCAGAGGTCGTCAAAAGTGAGTGCCCTCACAGAGGAGCCGGCATTGGCGGTCTGTCGTTGAACAAGTCGCGTGTTCTCAAAACCGTCGCCGCTCACGAACAGCGGCGAGTGCGTCGTTACCAGGATCTGGTTGTTGCCCGTGGCAAGCTCTTCGAAGACATCGGCTAGGTGGCGCGCTTGCGGGGGGTGCTGGTACAGCTCGGGTTCTTCGCAGCCGAGGATCAACGTCGGTGCATCAAGCGCGTCGGAATCCGCCAGCTCTTGCAGCAAAGCCAGTAGATATGACCGCTGCAAGCCGTGGCCCATGCGCGCAAGGCTGCCGAGGAAGTCTCCTTCGCCTGTCTTGATCCCAGCCACCGGTGGCTGAACGACCACCGACTTGTTCGGGTCTGAGAGCCACTCCATGCCGAGCCGAACGTTCGGATGAGCCCACGATTCAAGTCTGCGCTGCAGCGATTGAGAAATGTCCGTAAGACTTGCTTGATTGCGCTCTAGCAAATCCTGGTAGCGCTTGAGCGCATCCGTCTTCAATTCCTCAAGCTCGGCATCGAAGTTAGTACGGGTTCGAACTGCCCGCGCAATGAGCTTACCTAATGCTGTATTCTTCGCCTCAAGACCCTCTTCGCCTGCGTCTTTCACAGCCGGCACGTAGACCCACTGTACAAAATGGGCGAGTTTGCCAGTGCTGTTGACGCCGTAGAAGTCATCAGCGCTAGGAATGAGAACGCACTGGTCGGGGTGCTCGGCCTCGTACTTTCGCAGGGCTTGCGTCCTGTCGTCCTTTGTACGGGCATCCGGTAGCTCTCCGAATTCGGCGCGTAGGTCGTTGTAGATCTGCGTGAGCTCAGGAACTTTCGCACCAGCCTTGTCGGCATCGAAGAACGTACGGAATCGCTCCATGCCAAGTCGTTGGCCGTAGTGCCTGACAGCGCCAACGCCCGCAGTGTTGTCGAAGACTGCCTCCGCTGTGACAACGATCTCGCCCTGCCGAACATACGCCACCAACTCTTCGCAAGCCCGTTGGTTCAGGTCGTCGAAGGTCAGCGTAATCCGCACAGGATCCGCGGTGTGTTTGCGAAAGTAGTCCTCGTCGACGAGTTTGCTGATATCCGTCGCCGCTGCGCGCTCTTGAAAGAAGACGTTCAATGCCGCGAGTACTGTCGACTTACCTGCTCCATTCGGGCCGACGAAGCACGAATACTGATTGAGAACGATCGTCTCGTCTTGGAAACTTCGGAAGTTTTCAATACGAATACTCTTGATCTTCATACCGCGATCTCCCCGCTCATCAGGCGCGGCAGCAGCAGGTCGCGGGCGGCGCGGAGTTGCTGCCACGACTGACTTCTGGATAGGTGCTGCCACTCCCCATTGCGCGGATCTCCTCGACTCGCTCACTTAGGTGAAGCAGGAAGTATGGCCAGAGACCCGGGTCGTGCGGTACGACCGAAATGAAGCCCTGGTTCGTGCAGACCTCTTTCCCAGCGACCGCGAAGAACCCTACAGATGCACGACTGGTCATCAACACCGCGTGTGCCGGGACAATCTTCGCTGAGCTGTTCTGGAGCCCAGCATCGGTGATCTTCTTCTCAGAGTCGAGCAGGACGAAGTGAGTATTCCGAGTGACATCAGTAGGCGTAACCCACGTGACGTTACCGTCCTCCCAATAGCTTGAAACCGAGGTCGAGGGTGTCCCGCCACCGACACAATCCGCAGCGTCGGCTATCCGCTTTCTCTCCCACCCCTCCGGCACCCCATCCACAACCCGCGTATGCTCGTGCCCCGGAAACCGCAACCGCACGAACCACTCGCGGTACAGCTGCCGCGCCGCGTCCTCCAGCAGCGCCATGCGGCGGCGGTTGTTCTCGATAAGGTCGTCGTAGGCGGAGAGGATGTTGACTGTCGCCTCTTGGCCACCTGACATCGGGAGACGGAGTGTAATTCTCCTGATGATGTCATGATTCAGTGATGCCATCGTCGCCTTGTTCCCGGCCTGGGCAAGCATCCACTTCTGATGTGCCTCTGTTAGGAACGCGTAGGAAGCGAAGCGCGGCACTACGTCAGTGCCGATGAAGCGGAGCCGAATGCAGTCGGAGCCCTGCATCCAATGGTCCTGCTCGTCGCGGACATAGAGATGGCGATCAACGGCTCCCTTGCGGCCAAACACGATGTCGTGCGGCTCAAGTAGATGGGTGGCAAGCCGCTCAGCAGTCTCCTCGGTTACAAACTCCAGCTTTTCCGGTCTCAGACTCCCTAAGCCGATGTTTCGTACGTTGATGACGGGCGTCCCCTCGTCCACATAGTCGCTGGCCTTCAGTTGCGTCCCGAACGGCCCCGTCTGGATGTCGGCTGCGCCGGCATCCACGAGTTCGCCAATCGATGTGGTCCGCCAGCTCATGCCCCGAGTTCCTCGAAGTTCCCCTGAATCCTCGCCGCCAGCTCCACCGCCTCCTTATCGAGGTCGGCCAGCTCGACGTGGATATCGCGCAGGGTCTGCTCGAAGTCGAAGTCGTCATCCTCCTCCGGCGGGGCGACTCCCACGTAGCGGCCGGGGGTCAGGCTCCAGTCGGCGGCTTCGATGTCCTTGCGGTCCACGAGCTTTACCAGCCCCGGCACCGCTTCGAGCTCGGCCTTCGGGAAGCGGTCCTGCAGCCACGCCACCTGCCGGTGGAAGTAGGCAGCGTGCTTCAACTGCTCGACTGCGGCCTTGCGCGCCTCGTCCAGCCGCTTGACCAGCCGGCCCGTCGCGCGTCGGTCGTAGGCAGTGGAGATCGCATCGTCCACCGCCAGCTCCGCGCCGAGATCGGCCACGCGCGCGGCGAGCTTGTAGAGCAGGTCTACCTGCTTGACGAGGCCGCGCAGCGCATCGGCGGTGGGGTCGAACGTCCTCCGCGCGGTGTGCTGGGCGTCGTTTGTTTCGGGCAGGGCCTTCGCGTACTTCTGGCTGTAGGCGTCGAGACTGGCGAGGAGCTTCTCAGCGTCGACCTCGTAGAGCATCGCAGCCTCGCGCAGTTCGCCGACGGCATCGCCGAGCGCCTGTTTCTTGTCCTCGTCGAGAACAGCGTGCTTCTCCGACGCCTCGGCCAGCGCATCGAAGCTCCCGCGCAGGTCCGCGAGCGTGGTCTCGAAAGGTGCGAGGTTCTCATGAACAGTGGCACTCTCGGCGCAGACACGTCCGAGGTAGTCCTTTACTAGCCCAATGAAGCGCTCCTGCTGGCCGCGGTAGAGCCAGACGATCGCCGCAAGGTTGTGCATCTGCTCGGGCGAGAAGTCATAGATCTTGCGCGTGACCTTGCGGTAGACGTTGCGCGCGTCGAGCATCAGCACCTTGTCGCAGCGCTCGGGCGGCTTGGCTCGGTCGAAGTGCCAGAGCTCGCAGGGAACGGTGCGGGTGTAGAAGAAGTTGGAGCGGATGGAGATCATCACGTCCACGTCGCCCGTCTCGACGATCTTCTGGCGCACCTCCTTCTCGCCATGCCCGGCGCTTGAGGCCTGCGAGGACATGACGAAGCCGGCGCGGCCCTTCTCGCCGAGGTAGCTCCAGAAATAGGAGATCCAGAGATAGTTGCCGTTGCCGACCTTCTTTTGCTTGTTCACGCCGGGCAGGCCGAAGGGCAGGCGCGGGTCACCCTTGATGCGCTCGGCGTCCACCAGGTCCACGTTGAAGGGAGGATTGGCCATCACGAAGTCGCACTTGCCGGCAAGGCTGTGCTCGTCCTGGTAGTAGGTGATGGCCTCGGCGATCCTCCCCTCCAGCCCGTGCACCGCGAGGTTCATCTTGGCGATGCGGATGGTGTCGCGGTTCTTCTCCTGGCCGTAGAAGACGACCTTCTTCGCCGTGTCGCCGCCCTCGTGCTCGATGAAGTGGCTGGACTGCACGAACATGCCGCCCGAGCCGCAGGCCGGGTCGAGCACGGTGCCGTGGTCCGGCTCGATGACGTTGACGATCGTCTGAACGATCGAGGACGGCGTGAAGAACTCGCCGTTGTCGTGTGCCTTCTGAATCGAGAACTTGGCAAGGAAGTACTCGTAGATGCGCCCGAAGACATCGCCGGTGGCCTGCTTGATCTGCGCGCTATTGAACAGGCGCATCAGGTCTTCGAGCACCTTGGTCTCGAATATGCCGTAGTCCTTGGGCAGGACACCGTAGAGCGGCTCGAACTCGGCCTCGATGGCGGTCATGGCGTCGGTGACCAGCTTCGGAAGATCGGCGCCGCTGGTGGCGGCCTGCTGCATGATGAAGTCGTACTGGGCGATCGCGGGCAGGTAAAGCGAGCGGCGCGCGATGTAGTCGGCCGGCAGGACCTTGCGCTTCGGCATCTTGCCGCTGGCTTGGTCCGCCTCGATCTGGCGGTGGGCCGCGTCGAATCGGTTGGCCGCGTGGCGTAGGAAGATCACGCCCAGCACGGGCATGAAGTAGTCGCTGGAGGTGAGCTTGGAATTCGCGCGCAGGTTGTCCGCGGCCTCCCAGAGGTCGGTTTCTAGCTTCTCGATGTCTTTGAAGGCGTCGCTCTTCATGTCGTGCAGGGGTTCCCTTCGTTCGCATGTTGGGTGCTTTGAAGTTCTGCGGCACGCACTCTCAGATTGCGGTGCCGACTCAGCACGGATGTTGCCGGTTGCCCAACAATCGCCGTGGGCGTCAGTCCAGCCCGGATGCGGCTTCGACCGCCTGTGCCTCGTACTGCGTGCCCGTACCAGGCATCACATGTTCCGCCGGTACTGCCCCCCCACCTCGTACAAGGTGCGGCTGATCTGCCCCAGCGACAGCACCTGCACCGCCTCCATCAGGGCGTCGAAGACGTTGCCGCCGGCCAGGGCCGCCGTCTTGAGGGCCAGGGCCGCGGCAGGGGCCGCGGCGGCGTGGCGGGATTGGAAGTCCCGCAGGCGCGCGAGTTGGTCGCCCTTCTCCTCGTCCGAGGAGCGGATCAGCTCGATGGTCGTCGTGGTCATCTCCCCGCCCGGCTTGCCGAAGGTGTTGACCCCGATGATCGGCAACTCGCCCGAATGCTTCAGCTGCTCGTAGTACAGGCTCTCCTCCTGGATCTTCGAGCGCTGGTACATCCGCTCCATGGCCCCCAACACGCCGCCGCGGTCCGTCAGGCGGTGGAACTCGGAGAGCACCGCCTCCTCCACCAGCTCCGTCAGGGCGTCGAAGATGAAGGCCCCCTGGTTGGGGTTCTCGCACTTGGCCACGCCGAACTCGGCGTTGATGATCAGCTGGATGGCCAGGGCGCGGCGCACGCTCTCCTCGGTGGGCGTGGTGATGGCCTCGTCGTAGGCGTTGGTGTGCAGGCTGTTGCAGTTGTCGTAGATGGCCAACAGCGCCTGCAAGGTGGTGCGGATGTCGTTGAAGTCGATCTCCTGGGCATGCAGGCTGCGGCCCGAGGTCTGGATGTGGTACTTGAGCATCTGGCTGCGCGGACGGGCGCCGTAGAGGTCGCGCAGGGCTACCGCCCAGATGCGCCGCGCCACCCGGCCGATCACCGCGTACTCCGGGTCCATGCCGTTGGAGAAGAAGAAGCTGAGGTTGGGGGCGAAGTCGTCCACCGCCATGCCCCGCGCCAGGTAGTACTCCACGAAAGTGAAGCCGTTGGCCAGGGTGAAGGCCAGCTGACTGATGGGGTTGGCCCCCGCCTCGGCGATGTGGTAGCCCGAGATCGACACCGAGTAGAAGTTGCGCACCTGGTGCTCGATGAACCAGGACTGCACGTCGCCCATCAGCTTCAGGCTGAACTCCGTGGAGAAGATGCAGGTGTTCTGACCCTGGTCCTCCTTGAGGATGTCCGCCTGCACCGTGCCCCGCACCCGGGCCACCGTCTCGTCGACGATGCGGCGGTATTCGTCATCCGTCACCATCGCCCTGAGCTGGGCGAAGCTGTAGCCGCCGCCGTCCGGCTGCAGGCAGTCCGCCTCGTCCAGCTGGATGCGGCCCGCGGCGCGCAGCTGCCGCCGCAGGCTCTGGCGGGCGGCGGCGTTCATGTAGAAGGCCAGGATGGTGGGCGCCGGGCCGTTGATGGTCATCGACACCGAGGTGAGCGGGTCGCAGAGGTCGAAGCCGGCGTACAGCGCCTCCATGTCCTCCACCGTGGCGATGGACACCCCCGAGTTGCCGACCTTGCCCCAGATGTCCGGGCGCGGGTCGGGATCCTCGCCGTAGAGCGTCACCGAGTCGAAGGCCGTCGACAGGCGCTTGGCCGGGGCGTGGCGGCTGAGGTAGTGGAAGCGCTTGTTGGTGCGCCAGGGCCCGCCCTCGCCGGCGAACATGCGCGTGGGATCCTCACCCTGGCGCTTGAAGGGGAAGACGCCCGCGGTGTACGGGAAGTCGCCCGGCAGGTTTTCCAGCAGCTGCCAGGCCAGGAGGTTGCCCCAGTCCGTGAAGGCCGGCAGGGCCACCTTGGGCACCTTCTGATGGCTCAGGCTCTCGCTGTAGTTGTCCGCGACGATCTCCTTGCCGCGCACCTGGTAGCGGTTGACCTCCGCGGTATAGCGTTCCTTCAGCGCCGGCCAGCGCTCGATCAGCTCCCGGGCACGGGGGTCCAGGCGGGTCAGCAGGTGGTTGTAGGCGGCCATCAGCTCCGCCTGTGCCGGCTTGGCGGCGGCCAGTTGGGCCGCCTCGAATGCCACCACGGCGTAGCCCACCTCGCGGGAGGGTGCATCGGCCAGCACCGCCAGGGCCTTCTTCAGGGCCCACAGCTCGGCGGCCAGCTCCGCCTGCTGCGCCGCGCGGCGCTTGTAGCCGCTGACGGCGTCGGCGATCTCGGAAAGGTATCGCACCCGCCGCGGGGGAATGATGGTGGCGCGGTCGGGCAGGCCCAGGCGCAGCTGGGCGGTGAAGCGGCCACCCGCGAAGGCTTGCGTTGGCCCGCTCAGCCGCGTTGCGCGGCCCTGACGCTTGCCGGCGGCAAGATCCTGCAGCTGTTCCAGGAGGACCACGTAGACCTGGTTGCAGCCTTCGTCACCCCATTGGCTGGCCATACTGGCGTAGACCGGCATGGCTTCCAGGGGGTCGTGCCAGCGGTCGTGACTGCGCTGGTAGGCCTTGCGCACGTCGCGCAGGGCGTCCTCGGCCCCGGCCTTGTCGAACTTGTTGATGACCACCATGTCCGCCAGATCGATCATCTCGATCTTTTCCAGCTGCGTCTGGGCCCCGAACTCGGGGGTCATCACGTAGAGCGCCAGGTCGACGAAGTCGATGATGCTGGCGTCGGCCTGCCCGATGCCGCTGGTCTCGGCGATGATCAGGTCGTAGCCCGCGGCCTGGCAGAGCTGGACGGCCTCGTCCAGGGCGGCGGAGATCTCGGAGCCGCTGCCGCGGGTGGCCAGGCTGCGCATGTACACGGTGCCGCCGGCGAGGCTGTTCATGCGGATGCGGTCGCCCAGGAGGGCACCGCCGGTGCGCCGCTTGGTGGGGTCGACGCTGAGCACGGCCACGCGGCTGTCGGGGAAGTCCTCGATGAAGCGGCGCAGGATCTCGTCGGTAAAGGAGCTCTTGCCCGCCCCCCCGGTGCCGGTGATGCCGATGACCGGAGCGCGCTTCACCCGGCGGGCGGAGCGCGCGGCGACGACCGGCAGCAGACCCTCCCAGAGGGCGGCGGGAGCGGCGCCGTCGGCCACCCATTCGGCGGTGGAGATGGCCCGCGCGAGGACCTTCCAGCTGTCCTTGTCCGCGCTCAGCCGGTCGATGTCCGCGGGCGCGATGGGGCCGACGAAACCGGCGGGGGGGACGGTGGGGGCATCGGCGGACCTTCGGCCGTTGCCGTTGCCCGTGCCGACCCCGTCCGATCCCCGCGTCTCACCCCCGCCGCCCAGCGGGCTGTAGTCACAGGCGCGCATCATGTCGTTGATCATGCCCTGTAGGCCCAGGCGCCGCCCGTCCTCCGGATGGTAGATCCGCGCCACCCCGTAAGCCTCCAGCTCGGCCTTCTCCTCGGGGATGATGGTCCCGCCGCCGCCGCCGAAGACCTGCACATGCCCGCAGCCGGCCTCCCGCAGCAGGTCGACCATGTACCGGAAGTACTCCATGTGCCCGCCCTGGTAGCTGGACACGGCGATGCCCTGGGCGTCTTCCTGGATGGCCGCGTCCACGATCTCCTGCACCGAGCGGTTGTGCCCCAGGTGAACGACCTCGGCTCCGGTGGCCTGCAGGATGCGCCGCATGATGTTGATGGCCGCGTCATGCCCGTCGAAGAGCGAGGTGGCGGTGACGAAGCGCACCTTGTGCCGCGGCTGGTAGGGCGCTTCGGCGAGGGGAGGGACGTACGCCGCAGCATCTGTGTCCGGGGGCTCGGACGTGGCGGGCGCCGGGAGAACGGATGGGGCGACAGGGTTCGGCTTGCTCATGCGCCTTGCCTCAGGGATGGGGCCGGATCCCGCACGGGGGCGAAGCGGGCCGGAGGGGCTCGAAGGGCGTCATGGCAGATGGTACCATGCAGGTCGCGAGGGACGTGAGTCGCGATCGCTTCTCCAGGGCGGGCAGTCGTCGGGAGGCCCCCATGCAGGCCCGCCGCGCCGGCCACCGCTCGCCCGGTCTTTGGGGGCCGCCGCCTGGTCACCGGGACGGCGGCTCGTCCGCCTGTCCCCACATCAGGATCCGCTTGAACGGATACAGGTAAGGTCGCCCCTCCTCGGCGCCCGCCTCCTGGGCGAGCCGCGCCAGCAGACGCGCGCGATAGCGGTCCAGGAACTCCGCGAACAACGCCTCCGGAAGCGCCGCCTTGAAGCGGTTGAGCGTGGTGCCCTTCACCCATTCCACCGCCTGCTCCGGGCCGTCCAAGAGATGGCAGTACACCTGCAGGCGTACCTGCGGCTCGCGCAGGCCCAGGCCGTGCAGCAGCGCCGCGTAGCGCTCCGGCGCCAGCACGTTGGCCGCCACGGCGTCCGGCGGCGGGCGGCCCGCCGCAAATGCCGAGCGGAAGGGCTCCTCGTGCGCCAGTTCGTCGGCCAGCAGGTGCGTGGCGTGGTCCGCGTTGGCCGGCACCTGCACCGCCAGCTGGCCCCCGGGCCGCAGCGACGCCACCCACCGCGCCAGCACCGCGGCATGGTCCGGCAGCCATTGCAGCGCCGCGTTGGAGAGCAGCACGTCCCAGGCGCCCGGCTCGTGGAAGGTGGCGATGTCCGCATGGTCGAAGCGCAGCGTGCCCCCCGCCCGCCCGCGCGCCTCGGCCAGCATCGTCTCCGCGTTGTCCAGGCCCAGCACCTCGGTGGCGCCCAGCCGCGCCACCAAGGCAGCCGTCAGCTCGCCCGTGCCGCAGCCCAGGTCCACCACGCGCGGCGCGGGCCGAGGACGCAGCAGGTCCACGAGGTCGAAGAAGGGCTGGGAACGCTCGGCCTTGAAGCGATCGTACTGCCGGGGGTCCCAGGGGCTGGGGGTCGCGATGGGCATGGGTTGATTCTAGATCGCCCGCTTGGCCCCCGCCAGTCCTTCCGCCTCGCCGCATGTACAATCCCCCCATGCAACACAACAACCCCTGGCGCGCCTACCTCCGCGCCCCCGAAGGCCCCGCCCGCCCCATCGACCGCCGCCTCCTGCGCCGCGTGGGCGGCTGGGTGCGGCCCTATGGGGGGCGCATCGCCGCCATGGTGGCCCTCCTGCTCGTCGTCTCCCTCATCGAGCTCGCGCCGCCGCTCCTGTACGGGCAGCTGGTGGACCGGCTGACCAAGAAAAGCCTGACCCCCGGCGACCTCAACCTGATCGCCCTGGGGCTCTTGGGGGTACCCATCCTGGCCAGCCTCCTGGGTTTGGCGGGGCGGTACTTCTCGGCCGGCATCGGCGAGGGGCTCATCTACGAGCTGCGGGCGGCCATGTATGCCCACATGGAGCGCATGGGCCTGCGCTACTTCACCCAGACCAAGACCGGCGACATCCTCAGCCGCTTCACCAACGATGTGGTGGGCGCCCAGAACGCCGTCACGGGCACCATTCCCAACCTGCTCACCTCGGTCCTCACCCTGGTCACCACCCTGGGTATCATGCTGCGTCTGGAATGGCGCCTGACGGTGGTGGCCCTGGTGGCCCTGCCCTTCTTCATCCTGCCCACCCGCCATGTGGGCAAGCGCCTGAGGGTGCTGCGCCGCGAGGCCGCCGGGCATGACGCGCGCATGGCCAGCCAGGTGCAGGAGACCCTGGGTGTCAGCGGAGCCTTGCTGGTGCGCAGCTTCGGCGGCGGTGCGCGGGAGCTCGGGCGCTTCACCGAGGCCGCCGGGGCCGTGCGCGACATCGGGATCAAGCGGGCCGTGGTGGGTCGCTGGTTCTTCTTCGCCATGGGCCTGGCGGGGGCCGTCGGCACCGCCCTCATGTACTGGGTGGGCGGCTCCCTGGCCCTGGAGGGCAAGATGGAGGTGGGTCTCATCGTCACCTTCGCCGCTTACGTCGGCCGCCTCTACGGGCCTGTAAGCAGCCTGTCCAACCTTCAGGTGGAGTTCCTGACCTCCCTGGTCAGCTTCGAGCGCGTCTTCGAGATCCTGGACCTGCCGGTGGAGCTGACGGAATCGCCTCAGGCGGTGGACCCGACCCATCTGGCCGGCCGCGTGGCCTTCGAGGATGTGCGCTTCAGCTACGGCGTCCTGCCGCCGAGCCTCCAGGGCCACCCGAACTACCCGGCCGCGGCCGAAGCCGCCTGGGCGCTGGACGGGGTGAGCTTCACCGCCGAGCCAGGGCAGCTGGTGGCTCTTGTCGGGCCCAGCGGCGCGGGCAAGACCACCACCGGCTACCTGATGGCCCGCCTCTACGACCCTACGGAAGGCCGCATCACCTTGGACGGCGTGGACCTGCGCGACTACCGCCTGGACAGTCTGGCGCGCTTCATCGGCGTGGTCACCCAGGAGACCTTCCTCTTCCACGACAGCATCCGCGCCAACCTGCGCTTCGCCCGGCCCGAGGCCAGCGAGGAGGAGCTGCTTGCCGCCTGCCGCGCGGCGCGCCTGGGCGACCTGCTCGCCGCCCTGCCCGAGGGCCTGGACACGATGGTCGGCGAGCGCGGCTACCGCCTCTCGGGCGGGGAGAAGCAGCGTCTCGCCCTGGCGCGGGTCATCCTCAAAGCGCCACCCGTGCTCATCCTGGACGAGGCCACCAGCCACCTGGACTCACAGAGCGAGGCCCTGATCCAGGAAGCCCTGGATGACATCCGCCAGGGCCGCACCAGCCTGGTCATCGCCCACCGCCTGTCGACCATCCTGGCCGCCGACCAGATCCTGGTGCTGGACGGAGGGCGCATCGTCGAGCGCGGACGACACGCCGAGCTGCTGGCCCAGGGCGGGCTCTACGCGGAGCTGTTCGCGACGCAGTTCCGGGATGCGGAGCCGGGCGCGCCCGTCGGCGGCTGACCGTCCAGACCCCATCCATCCGAGATGAGGGATGACGCCGCCGGACGTGTGAGCCCGCTGCCCTACCGCTGCGTCTCCTGCTTCACGAAGCGCGCCGTCCCGATCACCAGGAAGACCACGAACAAGATCCCCATCAGCCCCAGGTTGAAGGCGACGCTCCGCAGCACCGCCTCCGCCGCGTCCGTACGGCCCACGTAGAAGGCACCGCGGATCAGGTCGATGGCATAGCGCATCGGCGACAGTTGGCTGAGCAGGCTGAGTAGCGGCTTCTGCTTGTCCACCGGCAGGAAGACGCCGGAAAGGAAGAACTGCGGCAGCATGATGAAGGGAAAGACCTGATTGGCCGCCCGCTGCGTGCGGATGCTGCCCAACACCAGCACCCCGAAGGCCCCGCCGAAGAGACAGACCGCCACCATCGCCGGGGCGCTGCGCAGCAGTTGCGGCAGCGAGATCGACACCCCCAGGATGCGGGCGAACGCCAGGATGCCCACCGCCTGCACCAGAGCCACCAAGCTCTCACCGACGATCTTGCCCAGAATGATCGTGTACCGCGAGATGGGGGCGATGAAGACCTCCTGGCTGAAGTCGTTCTCGCGATCCTCGATCAGGGAGATGATGCCGATGGCCGCCGACTGGAAGAGCGTCTGCCCCAGGATGCCGGTGAAGACGAAGTCGAAAAGGTTCATGCCGCCGGTCTGGCCGTAGGAGGATTGCAGGCTGCCGCCCAGGATGCCGATGAAGATGAAGGGGAAGATGAAGGTGGCCACCAGGCGCCCGCGATCGCGAAGCAGCTTGAGCAGGTCGCGATAGGCCAGGGTCAGCACGGCGTTCAGCTGATGCCTCATGCCGGTCGCTCCAGGATCTCGAGATAGGCCTCTTCCAGGGTGGGGGTATGGGTGGTCACACGCTGCAGCGGGGTGGCGATAGCGCGCAGCAGCCCGTGTACCCCCGCAGCCTCTACCGGCACCGTGACACCGTTCTCGTCCCGCTCGTGCCGATGGCCCAAAGCGGCCAGTTCGGCGCAGAGGGCGTCGCGATCGGCGGCGTCCAGACGCACCCAGTTCTGCACCAGGTCGCCCTTGATGGTCTCGGCCGTGCCCATGGACACCACCCGTCCGTGGTTGAGGATGCAGATCTGGTCCGCGTCCTCGGCCTCCTCCAGGTAATGGGTGGTCAGGAAGACCGTCGTGCCGCCCTGGGCGCGCACCTGGCCCAGGTACTCCCAGAGCCCGCGGCGGCTGGCCGGGTCCAGGCCGGTGGTCGGTTCGTCCAGGAAGAGCACCCGCGGTCGGTGGATGAGGCTGCGCACGATCTCCAGCTTGCGCTTCATGCCGCCGGAGAAGGTGCGCACCGCCTGGCCCATCTCGGCGCTCGTCAGACCCACGACGGCAGCCAACACGTCCACCTGTTTGCGGTAGGCGGCAGGCATGAAGCGGTAGAAGGGGCGCCAGGGGTAGAGGCCGTATAGCACGGCATGCAGCCGCACGTTCTCCTCGGCGCTCAGGTTCAGGTCCAGGCTGGGCTTCTGGAAGATGATCCCCAGCTGCCGCCGCACCGCATCGGGATCCCGCACCACGTCATGGTCGGCCACCATCACCTGCCCGCTCGTGGGCGTGAGGGTGGTGGTGAGGATGGAGATCGCGGTGGTCTTGCCCGCCCCGTTTGGCCCGAGGAGGGCGAAAAAGCTGTCCGGCGCCACCTCGAAGCTCACGCCGTCGACGGCGTTCTGCTCCGCTTTGCGGTAGCGCTTGACCAGCTGCTCGACCTGGATGATGGGGGACATGAGGGTGGATTCTAGCAGGTGCCTCCGGGAGTCCAAGTCCGGTCCGGACCCGATTCCGGATCCCGTCGGCAGGGGGCGAAGCGGACCCGATGGCCTGAACCGTCGCGATCTCCGCGGCAACCATGGTCATGAAAGCAGGTGCCGTCGTATCCGGCAAGGCCGCTGTTTCGTCATCCCTTGCGCCGCGCCGCGTCTCAGCCCCGTAGGAGGTCGATGTGTCATCTTGCCGCAGGATGCTTGGATTCATGCTGGTCCCGCTCGCCTTGCCCATCGGCATCGCCCTAGGCCAGGACCGGGCGGTTCAGAACCCGGGTCGCGCTGAGCCGCCCGCCCCCGCGGGGATGCAGTCCCCGGTACAGGCGGCACCCGGCCCCGACTACGACGCGCGGGAAGTGCATCTGCCCTCGCTGGGTCGCAAGGGCTGGGGCGCGGACAACTGCGTGGCGCGGATCCACGTGCAGGCTCTGGGGACGACAGGCGCGATCAAGGGCAGTGTCCCTGTGGGACCGACGACGAGGCTGCTCCTGGTGCAGTTCGGAGCGGACGGTTCTTGTCCCACGGGTTCGCCAGAACTGCTGCGCGTGGACTGCAGCGGCTTCATCATCCCCGGTTCCTCGTGGACGCTGAATGCGCCCCAGATCGACCCCGAGGCGCGCTCGGCAGCGCTGTTCAGCCTGGCGATCGACGCCTTGCCACCCGGCATGAGCCGGAGCCCAGGATGCCAGGAGATCGCCGCGGCACTCACCCTCGAACCCGGAGCCTATCGCCGCTTCCTCGTGGCCTACCGCACGGGGGCTGGTTTCACCGGGCTTGAGCCGGGTTGGAAGAAGGGCGGCCCCATCGCGGCCACCGTTGAGCGCGGCTGCGGCCCGGTGGGGGCCAAGGTGGATGAAGTCGCTGCGGCCGATTACCTCGGCATCGGCGCCGACCGGGCCATGTCCGGTCGGCAGGCCGACGGTAGCTACGCCGCGTGGCTTGCCGGGCTGGCCGGCGGCGGCGATCCTGCCGGACGATCGATGACCGAGCTGAGCATTCAGAACCTGGGCCTCGACTGCGCGACGGTGCAGGTCTTCATCCACATGTCGGGCCGGCCGCGCGGAGACGAACCTTCGCCGCCGGATGACTGCCGAAAGCCGCGCCTGTGCACGACGGTTTCGGTATCGCCGGGCGCCGCGGTCCGACTGGCTCTGGCCGACTGCGCGTCCGCACCGGGCGCGGTCGGCGTTTCCCTTGTCGGCACGGAGCCACTGGCCGCAACGGCGGACAGCTATGACGGGCGGGTGCTGGCCAGCGTGGCGGCGGAGCCCCAGGCGCGCGCCGGCTGGAGCGGCCTCCTGCCGGCGCTACCGGCCGGCTGGCGTCCGGTGGTCCAGGTGCTCAACCCCCATCCCGATCTCCAGGCCAAGGTAAAGGTCTACCTCCTGGACCCCAGCGGCGATGTGATCACCTCCCTCGTCGGCTGGATCTGCCCGCAGGCGACGGGCAGCTTCGCCATCCCCGCGACGAGCGGTCTGCAGCAGCGCTGGACCGGGCGGATCCGGGTGGAAAGCCAGGAATGGTGGACGCCCGGCGGCAACACCCTGGGCAACACGGTGCCGGTCTTCGCCAGCATCGACCTGCTGCCGCCCGCGGTCACGGGCGGCGCGTCCGGGTCGGTCTCCGCCCTGGGTCTGGAGCTGGAGCCGCTGGACGAGGGCGGCCCCGATGTCACCATCCTGGGTCTGCCGCGGATCGGCAAGAAGTCCAAGCTCGCCCTGGCGGGCCGGGCGGAAGACGGCAGCTTCGCCGTCGCCAACCTCGCGACGGCGCCGGGCTACACGGACTTCACCCTCTACGTCTACGACGCCAACGGCCTTCTGGACTTCACCTGCAACAAGCTCGCCCAACAGGGTCTGGAATACGTCGACCTGAGCACCTGGGGCTATGTCAACCCCGGCTTCACGGGCAGCGCGGTGATCAGCGCCGCCTACTGGGAGCACCTGGCCTACGATGCCCAGGGCCGGCTCACCGGCAACCGCGCCCACCTGGCGGCCTGGCAGCTGCGCCACAGCCCCGACGACGATCCCGCCCGTTGGCAGGGGGCCAAGGCCCAGGCCTTGGAAGGCATCGCGGCAGCGGCAGCGTCGGAGTGGCTGGAACTGCTGCCTGATTGTGCGCGGCAAGGCCCGCTCATTCGGGTACCCACGCCGACGTCCACGGCCGGAACGCCGATGATCCCCTCGGTCACGCCGACGCCTCCTGTGGGCACGCCGATCGCCACCGCACCGACAGCTTCCAGGACCCCTGAGGCCCCGCCACCGACCCTCACGCCAACCGTCACGCCACCGATGGGCAGACAGCTGTACTTGCCTTGGGTGAACGGCTAAGGGCTGACATCGCCTCACCCCCGAGCAGCGGTGGGTGGCCGCACCGGCGGTACGGAGCTGGACTGAAATCCAGCACACGCAGTCCGGCACGGATAGGACTGCGTCCCGTGTGATGTGGGACGCAGTCCGGCGATCCTCGGGACACCGTCCCGTGTGATGCGGGACACAGTCCGACGATCCTCGGGACACCGTCCCGTGCTGCTACGGGGTCGAGCGCGATCCTCGCTCGAGTCGCAGCGCCTGCCAGCCCGGTCCGCGGGCCAGTTCCAGCGGGCGCCAGGGCGCCGGCCAGACGGTAGTGTCGGTGACCACGGCCCACAGTGGCCCGCCGCTCTGCGCCAGGTGCCAGCCCAGGGTGTCAGCCCTGACCGTTTCGACGGCCTGCCCCTCAAGTGTGAGCATCAGGTCCAGGGCGCGTGCCGGATCGCCCCCGCCGCCCAGGTCCAGATCGCGCAGCTCCCGGGCGATGAGCACCGGCGGGGCATCCACGCGGCCCTGGCGATCGCGGACCAACGCTGCCTGCGCCGCCCAGAGCGGGCCATTGTTGCGACCACTGGCGTAGGATCGCTGGGCATGGGCGGTGGCGGCCAGAAGCGGGTAGCACACCATGAAGAGGAGGATCAGGCCCTTCGCGACACGCGGGCCGGAAGTCCGGCGTGATGCGGCTGTCGTCACCTTCTCGCCTGCGCCGGGTGCCGCAGGCGGCTCGCCACCCCAGCCGTCCCCTACCAGCCAGGCCGCCAACGCCACCTGACCCAGCAGCAGCAGCACACCAAGGTAGCGGGCGTCGTAGATGTTCAGGTAGCTGCGGTTGATCAACGGCAGCAGGAGGACGGAGGACCAGGCGGGCCAGGCGACAAGCGCCAGCGCCGGCCGACGCGCCGTCCAGGCCAAGGCCGCCAGCAGCAGGGCCGCGGCGGTGGCCGTGGCCGCCGGCCGCAGGCCGTCGGTAAGGGATTGCAGGCCCCTTGGCTGCGGATCCCCATGCTCCCAGGGCGGGCCGGCCACCGCCGCACGGCCCAGCTGGCCGAAAAGGCCGATGACATTGCCCATGAGGACGCGCGGGCCGAGGTCGCGGTTCACCGGCTGATCCACGTCCGTGGCCTCGGCCATCGAGGTGGGCTGGTCGCCGTCTCTCAGCGCTCGGAGGTTGTAGGCCAGCACCGGGCTCAGGGCGAGGGATGCGCCCAAGGCGACCGCGAGGCAGGATCGGACGAGAACGCGGTCTGTCGGTAGCGCCGGATCCGCGGGGCGGTCCGACCGATCCAGGCGGCGATCCGCTCGATCGCGCCATGGCCGCAGCCGCCGCCAGGCCAGCCATCCCCCCAGGCCGGCGAAGGCCGGCAAGGCCGAAGGATGTGTCTGCAGCGCCGCCCCCCAGGCCAGCCCGGCCAGGACCATCCGCCCGGGCGACCATCCCGCGCCGGTCGACGCCACGGTTGCGGCGGCCGGTGCCTCCCGCCGCCCCGGCTCCGGCCAGCGCGCGGCCCAGGCCGTCGCCAGCAGCGCGACGGCCACCGCCAGCGGGGTCATGTGGTTGCTCCAGGCGATATGGCTGAAGAAGACCAGCGGCGCGAAAGCGGTACTCGCCAGGAGCGCGGCCACAAAGGCCCCGCGCCGTCCCGCGAAGCGGGCCGCCAGCAGCCAGACCGCCGCCACCGTCGCGGCGCCGATGGCGGCGGCGAAGACGCGGGGAAGCCAGGCATGGGGGCCCAGGAGCCGCAAGGGGATCGCCAGCAGCCAGGCCCATAGAGGCCCGCGGTAGCTGTCGTTGTGGACCAGAGGCCGCGCCCCGTGGAAGGCGATGTCCACCGCCGTGGCGATCTCGCCGGTCTCGTCCGTCCATGCCGGCCAGTCCTGCAGGCCCGGCAGTCGCAGGAGAAAGGCCAACAGTGCCAGGCCGCATGCGGTCGCGATCGCCGGCCGACCCGCGCCCGACGATCGGTCGGCAGCGGACGCCGCGATGGCCGATGCAGACCTCGTGCCGGCGTGGGCCCCCTCTCCAGCCGCGCGCGGCGCCACGCCGGTCGCCATCGCCGCCCGCCGCCCTTCAGCCCAGGGCCGAGAGCGGCACGGGGGTGAAGAGGAGGAAGAAGAGGATGAGCGTGGCCCAGCCCAGGATCTGCCGCGGCAGGCCGATGGGCGTGAGGTCGTCCAGGGCCGGCGGATGGTCCAGGCCCATGAAGAGGACCAGCACCAGCATGACGATATAGCCCTGGCTGGTCAGGACGGACAGGACCACTGCGGCCAGGAAGAAGGCCCGCGCCAGATAGCGATGCCCCTTGCCCAGGAGCCCGTAGGCGATGTGGCCGCCGTCCAGCTGCGAGACGGGGAGCAGGTTGAGCGCGGTGATGAAGAAGCCCCACCAGCCGGCCATGAGCATGGGGTTCATCAGTAGGTCCTGGCCTTCCGGCCGGGGTCCATGGATCAACCAGGCCAGGAATTGAAAGAGCAGTGGCTCACCGAAGCTGACCCCCGCCTGGGAGGGATCGATCGTGCCCATCCTGGCGTTGACCAGGCCGGCGAGCACCACCGGCACGGCTACCGCCAGCCCGGCCAAGGGCCCGGCGATGCCCACGTCGAAGAGCGACTTGCGGGATTCGAAGGGCGACTGGATCTTGATCACCGCACCCAACGTGCCAGTGAAGGTGTTGAGCGGAAAGGGGATGAAGTAGGGCAGGCTGACGTCCAGTTTATAGCGCCGGGCCATGAAGTAATGCCCGAACTCGTGGACGCCCAGGATGCCCAGCAGCGCGACCGTGAACGGCAAGCCGCCCCGCCAATGGGTGAGGGCGAGGCGCGCCAGCTCGCCCAGCCCAGGCGGGGCGGCAGGGTCCAGGCCAACCTCGGCACCGTGCTCGCCCAACCATTGCAGGGCACCGGCGAAACCGGTGCTCAGCACGGTCAGGAGGAACAGCGCCAGATGCAGCCAGGGCGAAGCGCGGCGGCCCGTGGCTTGCATGGGGTAACCGATGACCACATCCCGGCCCTGCTCCTGGCGCAGCACGGTCTGGTAGCCCAGCGCCTTGAAGCGCGGCGAGACCTGTTCATAGAGCAGCTCCGGGCTGCGCAGGTAGCGACCGCGGAAGACCACGACATCGCCGCGGTCGGTGACGTCGTGGATGTCGAAAGCATCTCCCAAGGCCGTTTCCAGCCGGAGGACATGGGAAGCCATCGGGATATCGTGGGGAATCAGATCCTGTGGCATCACGTCGCGCTGCCTCCGGCGAGGGGGGTGGATCGGGGCGGCCTGGAACCCGCGGGCGTCCGCGGCCCGGCATCCGGTCGACGGGCGGTGGGGCGCGGGCTCAAGGCCCCAGGCGCACGGAGGCCAGGTGGATGTCGTGGCAGGCCAGATACGGGTCCACCATGTCCGGCGGCAGGTCGGCGACGCCTTGGGCGGTGGCTACCTTGCGGAACCAGTCCAGGAAGCTCACCCCCCGCTTGGAGACGAAGGGCCGTGCGCCGGCCAGCGGGTTGCTGCTGTCGGCGACGATGCTGAAGACATGCTTGTCGGTGGCCGGCAGGTAGGCGCGCAGGTTGGGAAGGCCGTGCCGGGAGAAGCCGGCGCGAAGCCCGATCTCGTAGCCGCAGGGTGTGGTCTCCAGGTAGGGCGTCAGCACACTGTCCTGTTGGCTCTGCATGTAGCCGAAGGGCCTCCAGGGGCCGCGCCGGCCGTCGAAATGTTCGGCATGGGCCGCAAGGAGCCGCTGCGTGGCCAGGCAGGCCGCGTCTCGGCACCAGCTCGGCAGGAGCGCGTCGGCGCCCCAGCGGGCTGCGACCGTGGCACCCTGACGGTCGAAGAGGGTGCCCGGGATCTCCGGAGCCATGCCCGAATCCGGCAGCAGCATCGCGCGCGGCCAGCGCTCGATCACCTCCGGGAAATTGAAGACGGCGCCGAAGCCGCCGGCCGACAAGCCGCTGAAGACCACAGGCACATCGCCCTTCACGCGGCGCTGCAGGTCCTCCAGGACCGCCATCAGGTTGAGGTGACCCCGGTGGATGACGTCGAAGGTGGCGGTCGGGTCGGGGTTGTAGTCGTAACCTGCCGTCATCCCGCCGGCGAAGACGTCGCCGGTGCAGTAGGGCACGGCGGCGAAGTGGTAGTCGCGGAAGGGATTGGCGGCATCGGAGCGGTTGAAGTGGGGCAGGACCGTGGGGATGATCAGCCCGGACAGGGCGCCGGTGAAGTACTGGTCGTTCACCGCCGGATCCTGGAAGTTCTCGAAGTCCATGCAGTACAGGGATCTGGCGACGCCGGTCGTTCCCTCCGGCGCCGGACCTTCCTTCAAACAGGCGCCCCCGCCCGACAAAAGGATGAAGAGGCCCGCGTCAGGTCGACTGGCGGCGTTGAGGTAGTACGAGAAGGGCGCGCCGCGCCCGCAGGTGGCGCCTTCCATGGGCACCGCCTGCCAGCCCGACAGCTGCTGCGGCGCCACAGGGTGCTTCGGCAGAGCGGCGGCGGCCCGACGCAGGGCTGTGGCCAACTCCAGACCGGGCGGCGACGGTGCGTCGGCGGCGGCCGGCCGACCGGAATGGGCCGCGAGCGCCAGAACCGCGAGGAAACCGGCCCGGACGACGGTTTGCAGCGCGCGCACGCGGCGCGCTGGTGGCTGCCATGGCATGTTGCACCTCTTTAACATGGGGGGCCGCTCGTGTCCACGGTGCCCGCATCGGCGCGCAGGAGCGCCGCTCGTACCCTCTATCCAGTGTAGCCTGCTCCCCGGCCTGTTTCCAGTCTCGCCCGCCAACTGATCGTGTCGCTTTGGCCGCTGGCACGTCATAGATGTGGAGTTCCGCCCATGCCAGCCCTCTCCGCCCTTTGGGGCCCTCCTGCCCACCGCGCCGCCGCGGTATCGCCCAGCCTCTACAGCAGGGCGATCTTGGAGACCTTCACGGCGGGCGAGCACGCCGGCTTCCTGGCCGCCGGCGGGCGGCCCCTCCGCCCCCGTCTGGCCAGATCGCTGGCCCTGGCCGACCTGCGGCCCGGCCTGCGTGTGGCCGACGTGGGCTGCGGCCGCGGTGAGGCCAGTACGCACGCGATACGGCGCGGCGCCGTGGTCACCGCCCTGGATTTCAGCCGCGACAGCCTGGCGCTCACCCGCGAGACGGCGGACCGCGTTCTGGGGGAGGCGGCCCGCCGAGACGTCGTCCTGCTGCAGGCCGATGCCGGCTGCCTGCCCCTGGCGTCAGCCTCCATGGACCGCGTGCTGCTCCTGGACCTGATCGAGCATCTGCACGACTGGCAGGTGGACACCCTGCTGCGCGAGGTGGCGCGCGTCCTGGCTCCGGACGGGCTGGTCGTGATCCACACCCTGCCCAACCGCTGGGCGCTGGACATCGGTTATCCGCTGCTGCGCGGCCTGCTGCGCCGCCTGCCCGCGGATCCCCGCTCCGACTACGAGCGCGCGGTGCATGTCAACGAGCAGAGCCCGCGACAACTGCGCCGGTCCCTCGCGCGCGCCGGCCTGGGCGCCGCTGTCTGGCTGGAGGAATGGAGCACCCGCCATGCCCGGCGCGGACAGGAGCGCGACTACCCCGACCCCGCTCGTCGCCTGGGATACCCGGAGTTGGCTCGGCCCTTGGCCCGCCGACTGGGCCGCATGGCCATGCGCAGCCCGTTGCGGGCCGTGGCCGCCAACGACATCTTCGCCGTAGCCTGGCTGGACACCGCAGCCTCTCCCGCTCCCCGGCCGCGCTGGCGACCGGTGAATTGACGGATCGGACGATGCCACGCTATAAATGGCTCCCCCGCCTTAAGAGCCCTCCCCCCCCCGGGTCAAGAATTTTATGTCCCGCACCCGTAACTTTGGTCACCCCATACCGTTATGAACATCACGGAACCGCTGCAGTACAACGAAGAGGACCTTGTCCGCCGCGCACAGGATTACGATCCAGCGGCGTTCGGGGAGATCTACGAACGTTACTTCAACGGCGTTTACAAATACACGTACTACAGGGTCGGGGACCAGGTCGTGGCGGAAGACATCGCAATGGATGTGTTCGCCAAGGCCATGGAGAGCATCGACGGTTTCGCCTTCAGGGGCGTGCCTTTCTCGGCGTGGCTCTACCGCATAGCCAGCAACATGGTGGTAGACCATTTCCGGCGCCAGCCTTCGCAGCCGGCGCTCTCTCTGGAGGAGAAGCTGGTCGCCGATGTCGCACACCCGACCCAACTCCTGGACCAGGAGTTCTCGCATCAGGCGCTGCGGCAGGCCCTGGCCGAGCTGACGGACGACCAGCAGCAAGTGGTCATCTTGAAGTTCGTCGACGGCTTGAGCAACCTCGAGGTCGCCCAGATCCTGGGCAAGACCGAAGGGGCGATCAAGTCACTGCAGCACCGGGCATTGGCGTCCTTGGGACGCGTGTTGGGAGATGGCGGTGAAGTACCCGCTTGAGCACCTGATCGACAGGTGCATAACCCATTTGAATAATGGCATGGACCTCGAGGCCGTCCTTGAGGAAGTGTCGGACGACGCCGATGAGTTGCGCCCTATCCTCGCGGCTGTCGCCTGGGTTCGCCTTGAGATTCCCGCGCCTGCCGTCACCCGGCGCCTGGAAGGCAAGCAGGCGATCATGGAAGCGGCCGCCCGTTGCCGGCGCGCCATGGAGTCCACGCAGGGCCTCTTGAACGAGATCAGGGCCGGCGTGCCCGTCCAGGAGTTGTTGGCCCGTGCCACGCCCGAGCAGCGGCCGGTGGTGCTGGCGGCGTGGCGGATGCACAGCACGCCGTCGCCTGTTCCCAATGCCGCTCGCGTCGCCCTGGGCCGCGAACGCCTCATGGTCCTGGTCGAGCGCCGGCGCGCGCTGCGCCAGCAGGCCTTGGTGGCGCGCATGTCGCCGGCCTCCCACCTTCGAGCGGGCCTCATGGGCTTCTGGCATGGGCTGCGCGCCCCGCGCCCGCGGGTGGTTCGCCGCGCCCTCTCGAACGCCATGACCCTCGCGGCCTTCGTGGCCGCCCTCGGCATGGGCGTCGGGCGTATGTCCACCGCAGCCGCCGACAGCCTCCCCGGGGATCCCATCTACAGCATCAAGCGACTGGGCGAGAGCGCCCGCATCTTCTTCGCCTTCGATGCCGACCGGCGCACCGAGCTCAACGGTCGCTACGCCGGCGTCAGGCTGCGCGAGATGCTGGCCCTGTCCGCCGATGGCCGGGACATTCCGGCCGAAGTCCTGCGCGACTGGGTCGAGACGCAGGACAATGCGTACGCTTCCATCCGCCGACTGCCGGTCGGCGAGCAGCAGCGCCTGCTCACGGGCCTGATCGCAGCCTTCGGCGACGCGAAGGACCTGGAGCGGGCCTTGGGCCCGGTTGACGGGACGCGCCTGGCGAGCATGGTCGCATGGATCGCGTCGTCGCAAGCGGCACAGGCGGACGCGGCGCCGAAGGCCGACGCGACCACGGAGATCGGCGCCTTGCCCCAGGTGCCGCTGCCTGTCCAGCGTCCCATCGCGGCGGAAGACGAACTCTCGGCAAGGGAGCCTGTCGCCGGCGCGACCACGCTGGCCCCTGCGGCGAAGGCACCGGAAGCACAATGGGTGCCTGAGCCGGACTTCTTCCAGCCCAGCCTGATCATCGGGGACGACGACGCGGACGAGAATGCCGATCTGGCTGGCTCCCGCAACCCGGGCGTCGCCGATCAACCGACCGTCGAGCCCACGGATGACACGCAGATCGTCCAGCCCCCCATGGAGCTCCCGACTCCCGGCGAGGATCCCTTGGAGGATCCGGGCACGCCCACAGTCGAGGAACCCGTCATCCCAAGTCCATGATCGCGCGGCGGTCTGCCTGAAGGGCGCCACTACCGACACCGCACCCAACCAGACCACGAAATCCAACAGAAGGGCCGCCCGACAGGCGGCCCTTCTGCCTGTCTCCCGTCTCGGCTCAAGGCGCCCGTCGCAGGAAATCAAAAAGAGCCTGACGCAACCGTATCTATTGCGCCAGGCCCACGTTATACAGTGCGACTAGGGTGAGAGCCGTGCTCGCCGATTTGACCGGAGCACGGGACAGACGAGGCGGCGTCGCAGTTGACTCGTTCTGTGAGGTAATGGGAGCAGAGAGTCGAGCCTGCCCTTGGGACAGGGGGGGAACGGGCTATTGCACGACTCTCTGCTCCGTTGCCATTATAGGGCCCAGGTCGAAGGCCTGTCAAGGATGCGTTCTGGCGAAGATCGCGCCGTCGTCAAATGGTGTTGGGTCCGTCTCCTGTACATGTCAATGGCCACCGCGACGTTAAGCCAACCTGGGCTGCATCGCCGTGCGTCGGCGTCGGCAGCGCCTGTTCGGCATCTTGGACGGCCGCGCGCGATCGGTTATGCTTGGTCGTTTCCCGTGGCCGACGACGACCGCAACCCCGGATGAGGTGTTCCAAGAGCATGTCTGAAACGATCATCAATGTCGACGGCGTCCACAAGAGCTACCTGATGGGCAAGGAAGCCGTGCCCGCCCTGCGCGGGGTCAGTCTGGTCGTCAAGCGCGGCGAGATGGTGTGCCTCATGGGGCCGAGCGGCTCCGGAAAGACCACCCTGCTCAACATCGTGGGCGGTCTGGACGAGCCGGGGCGGGGGCATGTGACGATCGCCGGATCGGACATCGTGTCGATGGGCGAAGAGCGGCTGGCACGCTTACGGCTCGAGCGAATCGGCTTCGTGTTCCAGACCTTCAACCTGCTCTCCAACTTCACCGCCCTGGAGAACGTGGAAGCGCCGATGGTCCTGCTGCGACGCCTGGGGCGCAAGGAGCGCCGCGAGCGCGCCATGAGCTTGCTGTCCTCGGTCGGCCTGGCCGATCGTGTGGACCACTATCCGTCGGAGCTGTCCGGCGGACAGCAGCAGCGCGTCGCAGTGGCCCGCGCGTTGGCCAACGATCCGGAGATCCTGATCGGCGACGAAATGACCGGGGACCTGGACAGCAAGACCGGCTTCGAGATCATGCAGTTGGTCAGAGACCTCAACCAGCGCGAAGGGAAGACCGTCGTCTACGTCACGCACGACCCGCGCATGGCCGACTACGCCGACTATTCGGTGCATCTGCTGGACGGCCAGATCGTGGCGCGCGAAGCGGACCCGGTCTTGGCGCTCATCGGTGACTGAGATGCTACCAAGCGGTGCGCGGCGCTCGGACGCGCCGGACTACCACCAGGAACCGGGCAGGGTCTGAATCCCATGATCGGCCTCTACGTTCGCCGCAACTTCCGCCGTCGGCGCGTCCGCACCGTGCTCATGATCCTTTCCCTGGTCATCGGGGTCGGGACCTTGGTCACCCTCAACGCCACCGTAGACAGCTATCGCCGCTACTATACCGGCACCGTCGCCTCCGACGTGGGCGATTTCGACCTGACCGTCACCCGCCCCGACACGGCACCCAACCCCTTCCTGGCGGTGGGAGAGTTGATGCCCCGGATCTTGGCCATCCCGGGGATCGCGGGCGTTTCGCCGCGGATCCAGTCCATCGTTTCCGTTCGCGCGGGAGCCAAGGATGGGGATACCGCCTTCATCGCCCTGGCGCCGGGACTGGACCGCAGCGGGTCCGTGAAGGTGGAGGAGGGCGTCTACGACCTCGGTCCCGGGCCGACGGGCCTGCCAGGGGTCTTCGTGCTGAAGGAGACCGCGGACGTCCTGGACATCGGCCTGGGCGACGCTCTGGAGATCCAGTACGCTCCCCCCGAGACCCGCCTGAAAGGCCGTGACGTGCCGGCCAGCGGCTCGCTCCTGCGCACGACGGCGCAATGGGAAGTGCGCGGCATCGGCACGCAGCGCGGCCTGACCGGCCGGAGCAACAACGAGGGACTCATCGTCGACCTGGCGGCGGCCCAAGAACGCTTCCACCTGGAAGACCAGGCCGATCGGCTGATCGTCGAGATCGACCCCAAGCGCTACGACTCCAACAACCCGGAACAGAGCTCCTTCGCCGCTCGCCTGGTCGGCTTCGCGGTGCGCGACGCCTTGGGGCACGACGACTTCGCCTACGACATGCCCCGCCCCCGCGCGGTGATCAACGGGGCCAACCAGTTCGTCTTCTGGCAGTCGCTGATCATGATGTACGGTCTCCTGTCATTGGGTGTGGTCGGTCTGCTCATCCGTACCTTGATCATGACCAACGTCCAGGAGCAGACCCGCGACATGGCGGTGATGCGCATCCTGGGGGCGCCGCGCCGCCAGCTGTTCAACCTGGTGGCGGCCGAAGTGGCCGCGGTGGGTCTCCTGGGCATCGGGATGGGCGTCGTCGTCGGGCAGCTGGTCAACAACCTGGTGGTCGTGCCCTTGATCAAGGACCGCGCCGCGGGCTTCTTGGTGGACCTGCCGCTGGTGTCGGCGCGGGCCATCCTCGTCAGCGTTCTCGTCTCCCTGGTGGTTCTGGCCATCTCCGCCTTGGCACCCGCTCAACGCGCCGCCAGCACGAAGATCACGCATGCCATCAACCCCGGTGTGGCCGACGGCATCGGCTTGGACGATCTCGACCGCCTGCGAGAGCGCCGCACCGACCTGCGCATCTCGGTCGCCGGTCTGGTGGTGCTCTGCTATCCGCTGCTGGTCTTCTACGTCTTCCCCCTGGCCTTCGACTTCGGCATCCTGTGGGTGTTGGCGGCCCTCATCTTCGGGGCCCTGCTGTCGCTGATCGTCGGAGCGGCCATGCTCTTCTTCATCGTCATCCTGCCTATGGAACGCGGCCTCTTGTGGCTGATCGACCGGGTGGCACCACATGTGGGCTACTTCGTCCGCCGCACCGTGCTGCGCGGCAAGGCCCGCAACACCCTCATCTCCCTCATGATCGTCCTGAGCTCCCTCCTGCCCAGCTTCCTGTCCACCACCCTGGCCCTGCAGGTGGCCAACACGGAAACCGATCGGCGTCTCCAGGGTGGCGCGGCCTTCCGCATCAACCCGCCGTCCAGCAGCAACCAGCGTCGTCGGGAACAGGATGACGGCAGCGGCGGCCCCGAAACCTCGGCCGATTCGCCCAGCACCTTCGAGACCGACATCCTGGACGAGTTGCGCGCGGATCCGGCGTTCGAAGCGACGCTCGGCCGCAGCCGGAACTACCGCACCGAGGTGCGCGACGGCGTGGGCATGCGCTCGGCCCAAGCCAACGTGGTGGGCATCGACGGCGACCCTCGGCGCACGCTCTACGGGGAGGCCATCGAGTTGGTGGAGGGCTCGCCGAACACCTTGGGTCAGCTGGCCCTGGAGCCGGGGACGGCGATCATCGGCGCCGGCCTGGCCACCTACCTGGACCGCGCCGTGGGCGACACGATCCAACTGCTGGGCGACGGCAAGGACCATGTCGAGGAGCTACGCATCGTCGCCATCGCCAAGCGCATCGGCGGGCTGGGCTCGTTCACGTCCAAGCAGACCGATGTCTGGAGCGGATCCACCACGGTGATGGTGGCGATGGACAGCTACCGCGCACTGACCAACAACCCCGTGTACGGCCCGCCGGACCTTCGTCTGCCGGTCGTCGGCACCTTGCTGGCCGCACCGGCCACCGATCAGGACGAGAGCAAGCTCACCAGCGACTTGCGCCTGCGTTACGCGACAGAGCACCGCCTGGCCATCAACAGCACGGCGGAGACCATCAAGACCGTGCAGCAGGAAGCGCGGACCGGGCAGATCTTCCTGGTGGTGCTTACCGCCCTCACCTCAGTTCTGGCCGTCTTCGGGGTCTTCGCCGTGATCTACGTATCCATCTACGGCCGGCGGGGGGAGATCGGGATGCTCAAGGCCGTCGGCACTCCCGGCCGCCAGCTGCTCTACGTCTTCGTCGGCGAGGCCATGGTCATGACGCTCGCCGCCACCCTGACCGGCATCACGGCCGGCATGCTGCTGGCCTACACCTTCCGGCTCTCCGAAGGCTTCCGCCAGGAACTGCCGACCCATTTCGCCGTGGATCCCGTCGTGGTGCCGGCGATGCTGATCCTGATGATCCTCTCCAGTTTCTTCAGCGCCGTGATCGCCACGCACAGCCTGCGCCGCCGCCGCGCCATCGACATCCTGCGCACGGTCTGAAGCCAATGACCGCCCAGCCTCGGAGAATCCCCATGCGTGTCCGGACCGTCACCCTCTTCGCCCTGGCCCTGACCCTGACCGCCGGCTGTGGCGGCAGACCCGGTGCCGGAACCCCCGGCGCCGGAACACCGACCGCCGGGACCCCCGCGGCGGAAGGCACGACCAAGCCAACCGTGAGCCGCGCCGTCGCCCAGGTGGTGACCGCCGACGGCGAGCTGCGCTACCCCGGTGTGCCGCAAACCCTCAGTTTCTCTGCCAGCGGCACGCTGACGGAGGTGACGGTGGTGGTGGGGCAGGAAGTGAAGGCCGGTGACGTCATCGCACGCATCGCGCCCGATGCCCTGGACGTCAACCTGGCCGAAGCACGGGCCAACCGGATCACCGCCCAGCAGCAACTGGACCAGTTGGCGCGCGGCACGGACCTCGAGCGAGCGAGGCAGGAGTTGGAGCGGGCCAAGAACAACCGCTGGTCGGTCCAGGCCCAGCGCGACGCCGTCTGCGGCCGGGCGCGGGCCGACTGCAACGATGGCGACGAGTTCGCCCGCCAGGCCTGCAAGGCCACGCGTGAGGATTCCCAGACCGGCTGCGACCAGGCCGAAGCCAACACCAACGCCGCCGACCAGGGCGTGAGGATCGCCGAGCTCAACCTCCAGGACCTGGAGGCCCGCCAGGGCACGGACCTGAAGGCGGCCCAGGCCAAGGCGGAGGTTGCCCGGCTGGCTCTGGCCCGGGCCGAACGGGACCATGCCGGCCAGGCGCTCACGGCGCCCTTCGACGGCACGATCTCAGCGCTGAGCGTCAACGCGGGCATCGACATCGGCCCGGGCGCGCCGGTGGCCACCCTGGTGCAGACGCGGCCGCTGCGCTTCGTGACCGCCAACCTCGGCGAGCGCTATGTGGGCGAGATCCGGGTCGGCAACAAGGCCAAGGTCATCCTGACCAGCTATCCGGACCGCAAGCTTGACGCCACGGTCCAGCGGGTCGACAGCCAGGGACAGCGTGACCAGGCCGGCGCGGTGGTCTTCACCGTCTATCTGGACGTCACGCCCGCCGATGACCTGCCCGTCTACGCCGGCATGACCGGCCGGGCGGAGATCGACGTGCGTTGACGGCTGGGCTATCATCGGCGCGCCGCTCTCCCCCCGTGCCGCCACCCCACAGACAGGATCCCGTGACGATCCGGCCATCGTTGTTGTCGCATCGTCTCCGCGCCATGGCTTCCCCGCCGGGACCCTTCTTGCGCGCGTGGATCGTCCCCATGCTGCTGCCGGGACTGTTCCTGGCGGGGTCGGCCAAGACGTCGCCGGGAGCGCTCGCTGCGACGTCCGCCCAGGAAGCCCTTCGGGTCAGCGTCAGCGCCCGTGCGCTGTTCAGCGGCTGGGTGGATGTCGGTCGCTGGACCCAGATCGTGGCCGAGGTCAGCCACGCGTCCGGGCCGTCCGGGGAGCTTGTCCTGACCGCGGACGTTGCCCAGAGACAGGTGGCCACCAAGGTCGAGTTGGCTCCCGAAGCGCGAAAGCGCGTGGCGCTGCTCGTCCACGTCGAGCGGGCTCCGGGCGCCAGCCTCTCGGTGCGGCTCCCCGAGGGCGGGTCGCTCGACCTGGCCCCGCTGCCGGTGGCCTTGCAGGACACCGCCGGCCGCAGCCTCGTCGTCGTCGCGGCCGAGGGAGATGCGGACCTGCGGGGTGTGGACGGACTCGGCGGCAGCCAGGCGGCGGCCGTGGCCCTGGAGCGCCCGGCTGATCTTCCGGAGGAGGCCTTGGCCTATGCCTCGGTGGACCATCTGCTGCTGGCCGGACACGGCTGGGATGCGTTGAGCGAGGGGCAGCGCGAAGCGATCCGTCAATGGGTGGGCCTGGGCGGGCATCTGGTGTTCACCGGCGGGGCCTCGGCTGCCCGTACCTTGGGCCAGATGCCGCGAGCCCTGCGACCGGCCTCCGTCCTGAGCACCCGCGGCGTGGCGGACCTGGGCGCCCTGGCGATCCTGGGTGGTGACGGCGCCCCGCGAGGATCGGCCACGATCGCGGAGCTGGTCCCCGAAGCCGGCGCCACGATCCTCCTCGGCCTGGCGGACGGCAGCCCCTTGGCGGTCCAGAGCGGCTATGGCGACGGTCGGGTCACCGCCCTGGCCCTGGACCCCTTCCAGGCACCCTTACGTGGTTGGGGCGGGTCGGACGGGTTCTGGCGGGCCGTTTCGCGCGACTTCCCGCTGGCGGAAACGGCCTGGAGCAGCCCGCCGCTGAACCTCATCGACCTGGACCCGCTGCTGCGCTCCGCCCAGGTGGGCTTGCCCTCCTTGGTCTGGCCCATCGGCTTCCTGGCGCTCTACATCCTCCTTGTCGGCCCGCTCAGCCACCGGCTGCTGCGCCGTCGAAGCCGAAACCTGGCGTGGCTGTCCATCCCTCTGCTCAGCCTCTGCGCCACCGCGGTCATGTACGGATTGGGCCTCCGCCTGCACGGCGACGACCTGCGCCTCGACGAGCTGTCCGTGGTACGGGCGGTGCCGGAGGCCGGTGTGGCCCATGTGACCACGTTCCTCGCCGTGTTCTCGCCGCGCAGCCGCAGCTACGCGCTGACCGCTGGGCGCGGCACGTTCAGGAGTGTGGCCGACAGCGGCAGCGCGTCGGTCCAGGTCTGGCAGGAACGCGAGAGCCGCTTGACCGGCCTGGTTGTCGACCAATGGTCGCAGCGCCAGGTGCTACTTGAGGCGGTGATCCCGTGGCCGACTGCGGCGCCGGGACACCTGACCCTGTCAGGCAGCCAGGTGCTGGCAGATCTGCCGAACCCGCTGGGCCGGCGGCTGGCGCAGGCCCAGATTCTGGTGCCCGGGGGCAGCACCTGGCTCGGCGATGTCGACGCGGATGCACCCTTGCGTGGCACCCTGGACTACGAGGCCTTCAGCGGCGCGGCGCTGCTGCGATCGGCTTCCGCGACCGGCGGGTCGGCGGATGTCGATGGCGATGATGCCCGAAGCTGGGTCCTGCTGCAGGCCTTGCGCACGATGCTGGGCGTGGACACCGCCGCATTGGGGCGGTCGCCGCTGGACTACAGTCCGGCATCGCTGGCCCTGCCGAGCTTCCGACGGCCCGACGCGATGCTCCTCGGCTGGGACGATGAGCCGCAGCTGCATGTGTCCACTCAGGACGGGGACGCCAGCCATCGCAACCTGACCTTGATTCTGACCCGCCTGCCCATCGACCTGGGCGGTGAGACTCCGCGCTTCATCGACGGCATGGCCACCTCGCGCGGCGCGGACAGCGCGGCACGCTGCGGGCCCGGGGCGGCCATGCTCTCCGCAAGTGAGCCTGGCGCCGAGTTCAGCTTCCCCCTGGGCCTGGGCCGGCCACAGAGCGGCCGCATCTGGCTGACCCTGGTCGGGCCGGCCGACGAGAATCCGTCGGCCCCGGGCTTCCCCTTCGGGGAGGACGCCTTCCCGGTCAAGATCTCCCTGTGGGACCAGGCGCAGGGCGCCTGGTTGACGTTCAACGTCCTCAGCGTGGGAAAGAGCACGGAGATTCCACGCGTGATCAGCCGGGCTGACGGGCGCGACCAGATCCGACTGCGCCTGGAGGCGGACTTGAGCGGACCCGACGAACAGGAGCGCTGGAGCATGTTCAACGGTTGCGTGGAGCCGCGGCTGGCCATCCAGGCAGGGGTGGAGCCCAAGGCCTCGGCCGACGGACTGTTCACCGCCACGCCCCAGGCCAAAGACACCGTCGCGGGGAACCCCACGCCGCCACCGGAACTCACTGTCGCGTCGCCGACTGAACCGGTGATTTCGCCGACATCGACGGCGCGGAAAGGCCCGGGATCGCCGCCATGATCGAGCCGGCCATCGAGACCCGCGGCCTGACGAAACAGTTCGGGCGCCACGAGGCGGTGATCGATCTCAACCTGTCGGTGCCGCCGGGCACGGTCTATGGTCTCATCGGCCCCAACGGCGCCGGCAAGACCACCACCCTGCGCATGCTGGCCGGCTTGATGATGCCGAGCAGCGGCAGCATCCATCTGGGCGGACGGCCGATGACCGGCTCCGGCGCGACCCTGGACCTGCGCCGCCTGGTGGGCTACATGCCGGATTTCTTCGGCGTCTACGAGGATATGCGCAGCTGGGAGTACCTGGATTTCTTCGCCCGCTGCCACGGCATCCCCTCCGCGGCGCGCCGCGACCTGGTAGCAGAGCTTCTGGACCTGGTGGACCTGACAGAGAAGCGGGACGCCGATGTCGCCACGCTCTCCCGTGGCATGAAGCAGCGGCTCTGCCTGGCCCACGCCCTCGTGCATGATCCGCAGATCCTGCTCCTCGACGAACCGGCCTCCGGTCTGGATCCGCGAGCCCGCCTGGAGATGCGCGAACTGCTGCGCGAGCTGCGCCGGATGGGCAAGACCATCGTGGTCAGCAGCCATATCCTGGCCGAACTGGAGGACCTGTGCGATGCCATCGGCATCATGGAGCGAGGGCGCCTGCTGACGAGCGGCGGCTTCGCCGAGATCGAGCAGCGACTGCACCCGCGGCAGGTCATCGAGATCAAGGTGCTTGGCTCGCCTTTGGCGGCCCTGGACTTCCTCCGCCAACGCCCGGATGTCGCCCTGCTGAACGATGACCGGCCGGAGCCGTCAGCGCCGCCCCAGGACGTCTGGATCGCCGCCACCGTGGAGGGCGATGCGGCGGGGCAGGCCGCGCTCCTGGCCGCCATGGTTCGGGCCGGCCTGCCCATTTTGGGCTTCCGCCCGCGTCAACACGACCTTGAGCGCATGTTCATGGCGGTCACCAAGGGCGTCTGAACCATCGGTCCGGACGCCCTTGGCCACCTGCCGCGAGCGGCGGCCGCGCCGGTGGAATCAGCCGGTGGGATCAGGGCCAGACGGTGAGGATGAGCGCCATCACCAGCATGCCCACCAGGTGGTAGCCGATGTTGATGGCCCACACCCGCCAGGGGCGGTTGTCGTAGACCTGGTTGAGGGTGTAGGTGGTGGCGATGAGGCCCAGCCAGAGCATGAACGCCGCTTGGATCGCCGCGCCCGTCTCGGTGACACCCGCCGTGCCCAGGATGGAGGCCAGGGCCGTGGCCAGGAAGAAGGACATCAGGAAGGACATGACGAGCATCATCGGCGGCATGCTCATGTCCGAGCCCGAACCGTCATAGCCCATGCCGGAAGCCCACGGCTTGGAGAAAAGCGGGCCATACCAGACCCAGCCAATGGCGAAGAAGGCCAGCGCGGACACGAGAACGGCGAGCCAATTGGATACGCCCATGAATCAAGCTCCTCTGCGGTCGAGTTCGGAACACGCAACGGAGAGCGACGCCGCCCTCCACGGGTTAAAACCCCGCCGGAGGCCGGAAGTTGCGCGGCCGGCGGTCGATCCTGGAACATCAGGCCGTACTGGATCCCCCGTCAGGCCATGTTCCTGTCAGGCGGATTCAAACTGCAGGCGCCACAGGTACGCATAGCGACCGTCGGCCGCCAGGAGGCCGGCATGGTCACCGGATTCCACGATGCGCCCCTTGTGCATGACGTGGATGCGGTCGGCCTGACGCACCGTGGCCAGGCGGTGGGCCACCACCAGCAGGGTGCGGTCGCGGGCCACTGTCCGCACCGCCTGCTGAAGGGCGTCCTCCGTCTCAGTGTCGATGTTGGCGGTGGCCTCGTCCAGGATCAGGATGTCAGGATCGTAGGCCAGAGCGCGGGCGAAGCTGATGAGCTGTCGCTGGCCGGTGGACAGCGAGAGGCCGCGTTCGACCACCGGTTCGTCCAGCCCCCCCGGCAACCTGGCGATGAAGCGGTCGGCACCCACCTGCCGCGCGGCCGTCTCCACGGCGGCGCGGTCGATGGCGGGGTCCAGGAGGCTGATGTTGCTGGCAACATCGCCGGCAAAGAGAAAGACATCCTGCATGACGATGCCGACGCGATGGCGAAGCGCCTTGCCGGCCACCTCGCGCACGTCCCGCCCTCCCACCAGGATGCGCCCCCGCTGCACATCGTAGAAGCGGGGCACCAGATTCATGATGGTGGACTTGCCCGCGCCGGTATGGCCCACGAAAGCCACGGTCTCGCCCCTCGCCACCTCGAAGCTGACGTCGCGCAGCACCCAGTCCTCACCTTGATAGGCGAACCAGACTCCCTCGAAGGCCACGGCTGGCGCATCGAGATCGTTCACAGGGTCTTCCGTGGCCCGGTGCGTCGACTGGACGGTGGCAAGCGGCGGTGTGACCGGCCGTGACGCGACCGGCGCCGCACTGTCCCCATCTCCGACGCGCCCTTTGACCTGATCCCGCCGGGCGGGCGGCAGCGGCAGGGGATTTACGGGATCGGCCACCTCCGGCCGGGTGGCCAGGAGCTGCGAGAGCCGTTCGGCGGCGGCCAGGGCGCTCTGCAGGATGTTGTACTTCTGGGCCAGTGCGTTGAGCGGCTCGAAGATCCGGCGCAGGTAGGCGATGACGGCGTAGAGCGTGCCGAAGCTGATGCCCGCCAACGCGGCGCTCTCCACGCCGCCCGCCGCGAGCGCCGCGTTGCGCTGCAGCACCAGCTCGCCTCCATACCAGATGACCCCGGCCAGGGCCAGCGAGGTGAGCAGGTCCAGGGCCGGCCCGAAGACGGCGAAAACGCGGATGACCTGCATGGCCGCGTCGTGGTAGGCCTGGTTGACCAGGCCGAAGGCCCGACTGCCGACCGCCTCGCGGCCGAAGAGCTGGATGACGCGCATGCCGGAGAAGGATTCCGCGAGGGTGGCATTGATCCGCGCCAGCTCGCGGCGCGAAGCGCGCCAGCCGCGGCGCGAGCGCTTCTGGAACGCCCATGCGGTGGCGGCGACCAGGGGCATCACGGCCAGGGCCACCATCGCCAGGCGGACGTTCAGGCTGACGAGAACGATGACGCCGCCGACCATGACGAAGAGGTCCCGGAAGAGGTTGACCAGCACCGAGGTGTACATCTCGTTGAGGGCTTCCACGTCATTGGTGACGCGGGTGACCACCCGCCCGGCGGGCTGGCGGTCGAAGTAGGAGAGGCTGAGTCGCTGCACGTGATCGAAGACATCCTGGCGTATGGCGGCGATGATGCGCTGCCCGGTCCGCCCCAGCCAGAGCGCCTGGAGGTACTGCAGCAGCGCCAGGCCGATGGCGGAGGCGAGGTACAGGCCGGCCAGGGGCCACAGGCGCGCCAGCAGCAGGGGATCCCTCGCACCGGCTCCGGGTGCGAGGACGCGGTCGATGGCGGTCTTGATGAGGTAGGGCTGGGTCAGCTCCAGGCCGGCCAGCCCGGCCAGCAGCAAGACGCAGCCGGCAAGGGCGCGCCGCTCCGGCCGGGCATAAGCCAGCATCCAGCCGAGGAGGCGGCGGTCCAGTCCGCGGCCTTCCAGATCCTCTTCCTGATAGGGGTCCGTGCTCATGGCGGGCAATGATAGCGCCACGCCTGCGGTCGCCGCCGCGGCCGATCGATAGGTCACGTTCCCCCGCCAGACGGCGTTGCAGTACGTCGATGGCCGTAGGGGCGATGGGCATGGTCGTAAACCGGTATTGACAGGCCCGCTGCAGGCCGGTACACTGTCTCGCTGGGGGTGGCCGAGCCTTGCGTATCAAGCGCCAAGTCCGTCGTCACCGCCGGCATCGCCACGACCCGCGCGCCCAGGAGCGCCTCCGGGCCATTTCGTCCTCGGGCTTCGAGGGTGTCCTATGGGCTTGGCCGATCGACCACCTGGTCCCGTCGGCGTCGGTCCTCACGATTGCAGGAGGCAGGAGACATGCGTCGAGCACTCAGCATGCCGGTACTGACCGGCGCGGTGCTGGCGGTGGTGGGCATCATGACCCACCATGCGGTCAGCGTCACCCAGGCCCAGGCGGAGCAGGACCGCCTGGTCGTCTTCGAGAAGTTCAGCCGCGACACCTGAGGCATCTGCAAGGCCGCCGGTCCGGTGGTCGACCAGCTTCAAGCGGATTACAAGAACGCCAGCAAGAACGTCCTGATGCTGGAGTACAACGTGGACGGCACGCGCGGCTGGACGCGTCCGGCCCGTTGGTGGACGGCTTTCGGTGCCGGCGGCAGCGCCACGCTTCCGCTCATCGACGTGGACAGCGGCTTCCGCACGACCATGGGCTCGGTGGATTTCGCCAAGGTCTACAAGCGCATGATCGACGAGGCCTTGCGGCGCAAGGCCGGCGTGGACCTGCTCGCCGCCTACAAGGTGGTCAACAACGACGTCGTGGTGACCATGCGGGTCACCAATCGCGCCGGTGTGACCCTTTCCAGCGGCAACGCTACCACCCTCAACGCGGTGATCTGGCTGGAGAAGAAGATCCTGCACACGGGCCGCACCGCGGTAGCCGAGCAGGTCAACGGCCTCTGCGGCAAGCCGCTCCTCAACGGCGAAACCGCCACCTGCGTGGTGACGATGAAGGACAAGGCCAAGGACCTGGGCACCGCGGGCCAGGTGCTGGCCATCGTGGACTACCGGCCGAACAACAACACCGGCCCCTACGAGTCGCTGAATGCGGCGCATGCCATCAAGGGCGAACTGCCGCCGCTGGTGGGGCCGACGGCCGAACCCACCGTTGAGCCCACCCAGGCGCCGCCGGAGCCCACCCCGACCTTGCCGCCGGTGGTCATCGACATGCCGCCCACGGTCAAGTCGCCCATCGCCGACATCGCGGTGATGGAGGAGGAGCCGGTGGCCTCCATCGACCTGTCCAAGGTCTTCGCCGACGCGGACAGCGATCCGACGCAGATGACCTTTGAGGTCAGCAAGAACAGCAACGCCGCGCTGTTGACGCCTACGATCAATGGCAGCATGCTGGATCTGGCCATCGCGGCCGGCCAGACAGGCAGCGCGGAGATCAGCATCCGTTGCAGCTCCGACGGCAAGTCGGTCAGCGATACCTTCACCCTCACGGTCAAGGCCAAGGGTCCGACGGGCGGCAAGGTCTACCTGCCCTGGCTGGAGCGCTAGTTTCCGGCGACGCCGCAGCAGCCTCGCGGGAGGCGCGGCGGCGAGCAGGTCATACGCATTACACGAAGGCGCACCCCCTTCCGGGGGGTGCGCCTTCGTCGTTGTACCGATAGCGCCATTGAACCATTTCAACCCTTGCCCAACACCGCCTTCATCGCTTGCCGGTAGCCGGCGAAGGCCGAGCGCCCGACCTCCGAAAGACGCAGCATGGTGAGCGGGATCTTGCCGCGGAAGGTCTTCTCCACCGCCACATAGCCCGCTTCCTCGAGTCTCGCCAGGTGGCTGGACAGGTTGCCCTTGGTCAGGGCGCTCTCGCGGAGGAGCCATAGGAAATCCGCCTCCTCCACCCCCGCCAGGAGGGCCACGATGCGCAGGCGGGCCGGTTCGTGGATGACACGGTCCAGGTCGGTCATGGATTATGCTCCGCGGCGACCGGATTGCGCCGCAGGAAGCGGGCCAGGCGCCAGGCGCCCAGGATGGCTCCGGCCGCACCCAGGAGGACCAGCATCCAGTTGATGGCGTCCCAGCCCAGCCGCAGCGCCCCGAATGCCAGGCCCAGCATCAAGGCCACGCCGGCCAGGGCCAGATACTGCGGCGCCCGCTGCCGGAGGGCCGCCACCAGAAAGGCCAGACTGAGGATGAGGCCGATGGCCGGCGCCGCCGCATGCTCCAGTCCACCCTGCCGTCCGGTGATGATGAGGAAGGCCAAGGTGGCAGCGGCCAGGATGGCCACGCCGGCGCCCAACAGGCGGGCATAGCGGCCGGGCTCGCGGTAGGTCACGTAGCCCGCGCGCGGGTAGGTCAACCGCTCCTTCAGCCGCTTGGTCAACCCGTTGGCGGCGAAGCCGCTGAGCACCAGGATGGCCGGCATGACCAACCAGTAGCCCCGCTGGCCCCGACCCGCGGGCAGAGCCTCGCCGACGAGCATCGCGACGCCCCAGAGCATCCAGACCAGGCCCATGACCAGTTCGGGAATGCCGTCGGCGTTCCAGTAGCGTTGCGGGCGTTGCTCGAGATCGCGCAGTTGGGATTGGGTTGTCATGAAATACTCCTACAGTTTGGTTTGTTGCGCAGACCAGTCTACCTTCGTAGACCCCCATGTGTCAACATCCCGCGGTTCGCGCCTTCTCCCTCCCGGCTAGCCGTAGCCCGAGCGGCTGCCCCGCCCGCGACCAGGTTGTCGTATCCTTGACCCCGCTCCGGCGACGGGCGACACTTAGCCGTCTGTTCCCACCCCAAGGACCATCGCCATGCACCAGGAACACGAACACGCCGCCCGCTGTGCCTGCGCCGCCCACAAGTTGGGCGCCGGCGACAGCTTCACCCTGCCCGGGGCCGAGCGGCATTACCCGCCGGATTTGGAGCTGGAGCCTCTACACCTGGAAGTCCGCCTGGCCTTGGACCTCGAGGCCGTCTCGGCCGGCGGCGCGGTGACGCTTACCCTGCGGGCCCGGCGCGATGGAGCCCAACAGCTGCGCCTCGACGCCGTCGCCCTGCAGGATCTGTCGGTGGAGGATCCTGCAGGCGGCGCGATCGAATGGGCCTACGACGGCGAGCACGTCGTCGTGCGATGGCTCGCGCCCTTCGCCGCCGACGAAACGCGGCGCCTGACCGTCCGCTACCGCGTGCAAGAGCCAACCGCCGGGCTGTACTTCTCGCGTCCCACGGCAGCCTACCCCAACCAACCCTGGTTCGTGGCAACCGACCACGAGACGGAACGGGCCCGCCACTGGCTGCCCTGCGTGGACCTTCCGAACGCCCGCACGCGGCTGGATTTCCACCTGCGGGCCGAGTCACGGCTTACCATCCTGGCCAACGGCGTCCTGGTGGCAGAGGAGGACCATGGCGACGGCACGAAGACCGCCCATTGGCGGCTGGACTTCCCCTGCCCCAGCTACCTGATCTGCTTCGCCGTGGGCGACTTCGTGAGCGTCGAAGACGGCGCGGTGGACGGGGTGCCCGTGGCCTACCACGCCTGCCCCCCCCTGAGCGCCGAGGACCTTCGGCGCTCCTTCGGGCGCACGCCGGCCATGCTGTCCTGGATGACCGCCAAGCTCGGCATGCCCTTCCCCTTCCCCAAGTACCACCAGATCGCCCTGCCCGGCATCGGCGGCGCCATGGAGAACATCTCCCTGGTCACCTGGGACGACAGCTATGTGCTGGACGCCACCCTCGCCCGGGAATGGACCCGGGCGGTGGACGAGACGAACCTGCACGAGATGGCCCACAGCTACTTCGGCGACGCGGTCGTCTGCCGGGACTTCGCCCATGCCTGGCTCAAGGAGAGCTGGGCCGTGTACATGGAGCAGGTCTGGTTCGCGGAAACCGTGGGCGAGGACGAGCGAGCCTACCAGTACTGGCGCGACGCCAAGGCCTACCTGCAGGAAGCAGACGAGCGCTACCAACGCCCCATCGTCACTCGAGAGTTCAACAGCTCCTGGCAGATGTACGACCGCCACCTGTACCCCGGTGGCGCCTGCCGCCTGCACACGCTGTGCGCGGAGCTGGGCGACGAGACCTTCTGGCGGGGCGTGCGGGCCTACCTGGCGCGATACAGCGGCCAGGTGGTGGAGACCGACGACTTCCGCCGCGTCTTGGAGGAGGTTTCCGGCCGCAGCCTGGGCCGCTTCTTCGACCAGTGGTTCCACAGCCCCGGCTATCCGGCCGTCAAGGTGCGCTTCAAGCATGACGCCGCACGCGGCGAAGGCCGCTTCACGATCGAGCAGACCCAGGCCGACGCCCAGACCGGCGAACGGTCCTTCCGCCTGCGCACCGAGTTGGGCTGGGTGGTTGACGGCAACCTCGCGCTGTGGCCCATCACCCTGGAAAGCGCCCGCCAGACGGTGATCATCCCCATGCCGACGGCACCCCAGCAGGTGCGTTTCGACCCGCGCGGCCTGGTATTGCACAAGTTGGACCTGGACCCCGGGGAGACGATGCTCCGCCGCCAACTGACCGAAGCCGGCGACGTGACGGGGCGCATCCAGGCCGGGCTGACCCTGGCGGCCAGGGGCGGGCGCGAGGGCATCGCCGCAATTCGCGCCGCCTGCCAGACCGAGCCCTTCTGGGGCGTGCGGGTGGAATGGATGGAGGCCCTGGGCAAGGCAGGCGTGGATGCGGCTCTGGAGGCACTGGTGGAGCGCACCCTGCTGGAGCAGGATCCGCGGGTGCTCGCCTCGGTGATGCGCGCCATCGGCCACTACCGGGACCCCTTGATGCTGGAGGCCGTGCAGGCCCGGCTGGCCCAGGACGACCTGCCCTACCATGCCCATGCGGCGGCCCTGGAGGCCCTGGGCGCCGGGCGAGCGGAGGCCCCGGTGAACCTGCTGCTGGAGGCTGCCGCCCGCGAAGGCTTCGGCGGCATCGTGCAGGCCGGGGCCTTCCGCGCCCTGGCCGCCTGCCGCCTGCCCGAGGCGCTGACGGCCTTGGAGGAGTATGTAGGCTATGGCGCGAGCTCCAACCGTTCCCGACCGGCCGCCGTGTCGGCCCTGGCCGACTTGGGGCATCGGCAGGAACGGGCGGCGCGCGAACGGGTGATAGATGCCCTGACGGATCTCCTGCGCGACCCCAATCAGAAGGTGGCCTGGGCCGCGGCGCGCGGGCTGGGAACCCTGGAAGCATCGTCGGCCCTGGGCGCTCTCGAGGCCTTCGCCGCCCCGCGCTGCCGGCAGGAGCAGGTGACAGTGGCTCGCTTGACGGCCGGCATCCGGGCCGCCGGAACCGCCAGGCCGGGGGGCAAGGCCGACGAGCTGGATGCCCTCCGCGCGCAGCTGCGCAAGCTGGCCGACCGGGTGGAGAAGCTGGAAGCGCGCCTGAAGGCGCCCGACATGGCCAACGGCGCCCTTGCAGCGGAGGAGCCCGGCTGAGGCGGGACAAGGTGCTTCATAACCTTCGCCACCGATCGGCCTTGCCGCTGATCCTCCTCCTGGCCGCCGCC